>QHZN01000183.1 GCA_003225365.1 Acidobacteriota bacterium | reverse complement strand
GTTAATCTCTTCGTCAGGCCATCTTTCCAAGGGCAAAGTAAGCCACCGGCTATTCTTCCGGGCGTCATTTTCATGCATGTCTTTAATGGCGCTTGTCCTTCTGGCGGTCCCTGCCGTGGTGAGAGGGCAAGGGATGGACACGGCGCTCCTGCGCGGCACGGTCACGGAGGCGTCCAACGCCGTTATACCCGGAGCAACTGTGACGATGACCGATGATGGGACTAAGGTTTCGCAAAAGACACTGACGGACGCTGCGGGCCACTATATCTTCAACGCATTGAAGCCCGCTTCTTACACGGCGACGGTTGAGGCAGCAGGATTCAAGGTTCTCGTCCAGTCGAATATCGTACTCCGCGTCGGCCAGCAGACTGACCTCGACTTCCGACTGCAGGTCGGGCAGCATACCGAAACCGTGGAAGTAACCTCGGCACCTCCCTTATTGAGTACTGTCAGTGCGGCGTTGGGATCGCAGGTTAACAGACAATACCTAATCAACCTGCCGCTCGAGGACCGCAATATCGCCAATTTGGCGTACCTGACGCCCGGGATCACTGAGGTTTCCGGTTGCGGCATTAACTGTACCGGAGGCACGAACTTTGCCTCCAACGGCCAACGCTATGCCACGGCGGAGTTCCGGCTCGACGGCTCGCTCGTGACCACGCCCGAAGGCGGGGAGGGCGGCTCAACTTCGGGCCGATATATGCCTTCCGTCGAAGGCCTGCAAGAGTTCACGGTCCAAAACAATAGCTTTTCCGCAGAGTATGGTAATAACGGCGGGACAGTGGTGAACATTGTCACCAAGTCCGGCACCGACCGTTTCCATGGAAGCGGCTGGTGGTTTTTCCGCCGTCCCTGGTTGGATGCCAACGACTTCTTTTCGAATGCATCAGGGACACCCATCGGAGCCTACGCGCACGACCAGTATGGCGGGTCAATCGGCGGTCCGATCATCAAGCAGAAGACATTCTTCTTCTTCGACTATGAGAGGACCCGTGACAATGCCGCTCACGTCATCAATACCTCAGTTCCGACCATGCCCGAACGCATCGGCGATTTTTCCCAATTGCTCGCCTCGGGACGGCAGCTTTACAACCCATATCAGGTCACATGCACGACGACCCCCTCCGGCCAGGATTGCGAGCGCGCCCCCATCACAGGGAACCTCATTGACCCAACCCTGTGGGACCCCATCGGTGCGAAGGTGCTCAATCTCTTTCCGCCACCCAACCAGCCCGGCGACGCGCAGGGATTTGGCAATTTCGCGGCCAAGCTGATTTATCCAAGTCCCTACTACCAGTTCGACGTGCGCATCGATCATAACTTCTCGGAGAAAAACCGATTGAACGGCCGCTATAGTCAGGGCGGCGGACACAGCGATAATCCCGATCCCTATTTCCTCGAGCCCACCACCTACAAACAGTCCATCCACAACGCGGTTCTCGAGCACAACTGGAATGCTACTCCCACACTGCTCTGGCTGAATCGCATCTCCGCGATGCGCGCCAATTACCCGGAGACCACCCAAACCCCCGTGGACCCGCTTTCGGTGGGATTTCCGGCCGTGCTGGTCCAGAACTCCTATTACGGTGAGAAGCACTTTCCCAACGTCAGCTTCGACGACGGCTATCAAGCCCTGGGCCTTACGAACGGGTGCTGCACCGACACGATCGAGGCCGACACGCAGTGGCTGATCGATTCGCAGCTCACCTGGTCGAAGGGCCAACACAACCTGAAATTTGGCTTTGAAAAACGTTACTTCCTCAACTCTTTCTGGCAGCCGGACAATACCAGCGGTGATCTCTACTTCGGTCCGACGGGCACGGCGGCGAGCGTCTTCGCTCCTGACTCTTCCCAGGGGAATGGACTGGCTTCGCTGCTTCTCGGCTGGCAGGATGTTAACTCCGGTGGTGTGACGGCCCGCCCGCGAGTGGCAAACAAGTCAGGAGAGACGGCCTCTTACGTCCAGGACGACTGGAGGGTGACCCCTCGTCTGACGCTCAACCTCGGCGTGCGTTACGAGTGGAGCACACCCTATTCTGAGCGTTTCAATCGCAACATGTTCAGTTGCTTCAATTGCTCGAGCGGCGTGACAGTGCCGGGCGTGGAATTAATCGGTCAGAGCGGAACCGACTATGGGTTCTGGGCGGGGCGCGAGATCATTGGAACCACTCAACTCGCTACCCCATCGCGCCGGCACGCCAATTCGGACCTCAACAACGTTGCCCCGCGTCTGGGCTTCGCCTACCGGCTTAGTAACCAGACCGTTCTGCGGGGCGGCGCGGGGGTTTACTATGGGCTAAACTTTGCCACCAACTGGCAGTATGGCGCGCGAGCCTGGAATAAGTACGTGAGCATTCCAAGCTCGCTGAATAGTGGCATTACACCGTGCGCCACGTTGGAGAACCCTTATCCCTTGCTGACTGATCCCACGTGCAAGACGCCGGGAACCTTCATCGGTCCCCCAGGGGGTAAATACGGAATTCTCACTAACTGGGGATACGACAACGATAACCACGGCAGCAACACTTTCAGGAATGCGGAGATTTACCAATGGAATTTTGGTATCGAGCGCCAATTACCTGGCCAGATGATGGTCGATTTGAATTACTCGGCCAGCCGTTCAACGCATCTTCCCTGGAACTATTCCACCGAGAACCGCAATTTCCTCGACGCGAAGACCCGCGAGGCCTTGGGGTCCGCAGGGCTCGGCGACACGGTACCCAACCCGTTCCAGCCCTTCTTCGTCTCGGTGAATGGAAGTACTCCGCTGTTTGCCTACAACGATATCCCGGATTCGATCTATACGCAGGCGTTCGTGCCGTTGAGCGATTTGTTGCATCCCTTTCCGCAATTTCCCGGATCCTTCTCGGGGTTCCCGCTCTTTGTTGCCACTTCCTCTTATCATTCCTTGCAGGCCCGGTTCGAAATGCGTCCGTCGCACGGGCTCAACATTCTCGCCGCCTATACTTTTTCAAAATTCCTGACAGACTCGGACGCCGGGGGGAACGCCTGGATTGGAAGCTTGGGGTTTATCGGTGCGACACAGGACTTGACCAACCTGCGCGCCGAAAAATCCGTAAGCGCCAACGACACGCCGCAGCGCCTGGTGGTCGCCCTCGTATACGAGTTGCCCGTCGGGCGTGGCAAGGCTTTCGGCCGCGGGATGAACCGCGTCGTGGATGGGTTCGTGGGCGGATGGCGACTCAACAACTTCACGACCCTTCAAAGCGGCCAGCCGATTACCATCTACGAAGCCAACAGCCTGCTCGCCGATGGCCACCAGCGTCCGGACGTTACCGGCAATCCGTGCAGCGGTGCAAATATTCTGGATGTGGTCAGCACTTCCCTTGGCGGGAGCCAGAACGCCGACTACTTCAAATATGATCTCAATACAGGAAATTCCCCCGTACTCTCTCACGCCGCCGACCAATATCCTGGCAGTGCTCCCCGCTATTTTTCCAACTGCCGAAGCCGGGGAATCAAGAACACGGATTTCGGGATCTCCAAGCGATTCACCATTCGGGAAGAGATGTATATCGAGGCTCGCGGGGATTTCTTCAACTTCTTTAATACCCCGCGGTTCGCGCCTCCCACAGAAGCCTTCGGCGACCCCACATTCGGTGAGATTTTCGGCCAAGCCAATAATCCCCGACATGGCCAGATCGGAATACGGTTTGTTTTTTGAGGGGGCCGGACTCCGGACTTTAGTCGCCGGATTTGCCTGCTCGTGTCTCCTCGCGGCCGTCCCAGCCGCCAGCGATGCCCCGCAAGCTCAAGCACACGCGGACAAAGGCGCGCGGCTCGTGCAGGGTGGAGATCTTAAGGGCGCCGAGGACGAATTGCGGCGAGCACTGGAGCTTAATCCCGAGAATGCGGTGTACCTGGGCTCGCTGGGCGCGGTCTTGGGGATGGAAAAGAAATTGGAGGAGTCCAATGTGTATCTCCAAAAGGCCCTGAGGCTCAATCCGGAAGATTGGGCCACGCGAAGGAACCTGGCTTCGAACCAATATCAGTTAGGCCAATTGGAGCCCGCGAAGGAAAACCTGGGACGCGTCTTGAAGGCCGTTCCGAACGATGAGACCACTCGCTTGTTGCTGGGAATGATCTCGGAGGAGTCGAAGAATTATGCCGCCGCAGTGAAATGGTTAAGTTCAGTCCCAGACCGGGTCAGCCAGCAGCCCGAGGCGATTGTAGCCCTGGCGCGCTCGTACTACAACCTTCAGGAGGCTGAGAAGGCTCGCGAGACCCTCCGGGGATTGTCAGCCATTTCAGTCACGCGGAGCTCGGCCGAAGGCGTTTTCCTGGGCGCTCGCGCCGCGGCACAGGCGGGCGACTATGAAACGGCGGAGCGAATGTTCACATCCATCTGGTCCAGCTACCAAGACATCGCGGAGCTCGGCTACCATTTGGCCTTAGCTCAGTATCACGCCGGGCATATCGCCGAGAGCCAGGCAACGATTGGCAAGGTCTTGGCTGAAGGCAAGGAGACCGCGGACGTCGAAAACCTAATGGGCTGGTGCCTCTATCGGCAAGGCGACGCGAGGAAAGCCGTCGAGGCGATGGATAGAGCCATTCGACTCGACCCGGCGAGCGAGAACAATTATCTCGATGTGGGCATGATGCTGATCGATCAGAACCGTTATGCCGGTGGTTTCGAAGCCGCAGAGAAAGCCCTTGAGGTAGCCCCAGACTCGTATCGCGCCTGGCGGCTAAAGGCTCTTGCCGAGGCCAAGCTTGACAGGCTCAAGGACGCTGAGGAATCTTACCAACACGCCGTGGAACTGAACCCGACGGATGAACAGTCCATCCTTGGGCTCGCTTCCGAGCAGCTCAACGATGGCAAGTTCGAAGAGGCGAAGCGGACGATCGAGGCGGGCATCAAGCGTCTCCCTCGCGACGCGAGCCTTTACCAGGCCTACGGGCGCATGCTCTTGTGGTTGCAGGGGGTCGGCGACAGCTCAAATAATGAAGCTCGCGCGGTTTCCCTCCTGCAGACGGCATTGAGCTTGGATAGGTCGCTGGCGGACCCACACTATCAGCTTGGCAAGCTCGCCCTCCGAAGTGGCCGGGTGGAGCAAGCTTTGAAAGAACTGGAGACAGCCAATCGCCTGGATCCAAGGAGCGCCCAAACTCATTATGAGCTGGCGATCGTCTACCGCAAGCTGGGCCGGGTTGAGGATGCGGATCGAGAGATGCAGTCTTTTATGACCTTGAAAGCTGCGGAGGGAAGGCGCTCCTCGGGCAATCCCCAGGGAGGGACGGGCAGACCCGAATTAGCGTCTCCCCTCGAGCGCCTCTCCCTCGGCCCCGAGCGTCAATGAGCACCATTCTCCGACTGACCGCAATTTCCCCATGGGGTTTCACCGATGCAAAAACACAAATGCACGTTGGCGGGAATCACGGGTGTGATCCTCCTCACCGTCAAGATCAGCCTGTTTGTCAGCGGGTCAAGTGGCGCGACGCCGCAATCGATAGGTTCTCCACTTGACCCTCGACATTGGACGCATCTTGCGCGGATCGGTGGGTACGGTCTGAGCCTTAGACGCGTCGATGAGATCGTCAAGGATGCTACAGATTCGCACGTCTTCGGAATCGAGACGGATAATGACATTCCGGGGCGCTACGAAAGTTTTCTCGATCCGGCTGAAAAGCTTCGAGCGATCAAAGCCATCGCCGAGAAGGCCCATGCGGCAGGTAATTATGCTTTCGTCTACATTGCCGGCCTCGAATGCATCACCTCGAGCGCCGATCAGAGGCAGCATACCCTCTTCAAAGATCATCCGGACTGGGTTCAGCGGAAGCGCACCGGCGAGCCAGCGGTCTTCGGCGGCGGTACGGCCTTTTGGATTGCCCCCGGCGACGAAGACGTTTGGATCAGCCCTTATGCCTCCGAGTGGCGTAAGACTTACATGGAGCGCGTGCGCCAAATTGCGGGAACCGGGATTGACGGGATTTACGTTGACATCCCCTACTGGATGACCCATTTCGAAGGTTGGGAGAAAAGCTGGGCAAGCTTTGACGAATACACCGTCGCGGCGTTCAAAGAGAGAACTGGCTTGAACCCCAGAACCGATATCAAGCTTGGCGACTATAACGATCCTAGCTTTATTCGATGGATCGATTTCCGCATTGAGACGATCACGGACTTCATGAGAGAGATTAATCAAAACGCGAAGGCCGTGAATCCCCAGTGCATGACCATTGCGGAAATCTACCCGGGCATCGAAGAAGGAGTTCCTCGAGTGGGAGCCGACGTATACCAACTTTATCCGGAGGTGGACGTGATTGCCCACGAATACGAGTACGGGGGTGGCGATCACATGGCGGCATCAAGGACCGCGCTGGACTGGTTCGGATATCTGACCGGGATGTATTCCTTCCGGTCTTTCGCTGCCGGGAAGGCATCTTGGATGCTCAATTACTCCTGGGACGGCAATACACATGTGGACCGCCGCGAGGCTATGAAGAACCTGGCGATGGCGGAACTTATGGCAGGGACCAACGTGTGGGATGCGCGAGGACATGTAATGTCTGGTTCGAACGATTTGGAGACTCGCAAAGTGATTTTCAATTGGATCGCCGGCCACGAAAAGACTTTCTATTCACCTCGCAAACCGGTTCGGCCCATCGGAGTCTATTTCTCGCCCAAGACTCGAGATTATTTTCCCAAGGAGTTCATCGAGTCCTTTCGCGGAATGATGTATCTGCTCTTGCAGTCGCACCTTGAG
>QHZN01000182.1 GCA_003225365.1 Acidobacteriota bacterium | reverse complement strand
AAGTTCGGACTGGAAGTCAATTCGGTTTTTTTTCATCCAGCGCACGGCATAGACATCGGCGAGGCCTTTCACCATCCGGCCCCACGTCCCGTACTTGGTTTTCCCGTGGACGCGCTGTCGGTGGTTGACGGGGACCTGCGTCACGCGAAAGCCGCGCACCTTAATCAACGTGGGAATGAACCGGTGCATCCCTTGGTAGAGCTCCAGACCTTCCAGACATTCGCGGCGAAAAGCTTTGAGCGTACAGCCCGTATCCACGATGTCGTCGCCGGTCACCCAGTTACGGAAGGCGTTGGCGACGCGGGAGGAAAAGCGCTTCCACCGCCCATCCTGCCGGCGGTGGCGAATACCGCAAACGGCGTCCCAGTCGGCCAGCATCTCGACGAGGCGCGGAATGTCGACTGGGTCATTCTGCAAGTCCCCGTCGAGCGTCACGACGGCCGCGCCCTTGGCCAAATGGAAACCCGCCGCCAGGGCCGCCGTCTGGCCCAGATTGCGCTTGAAACGCGCCACGCGGACGCGGGAATCGGCCTCCTCGGCGCGCTTGAGTTCGTCCGCCGTCCCGTCCCGACTGCCGTCGTCCACAAAGAGGAATTCGAGCGGCCCGGGCCAAGCCGCGAGTGCTCTGCCCAGTTCCTCAACCAAAGGGGTGATGTTTCCCGCTTCGTTAAAGACCGGAATAATGACACTGAGAGAGCAATCTCGCATAGGCTGCGCGGCTTGAGCGGCTTCACAGGCCGGCGTCAGGCGTTCGAACCCCTTCCGGGCCGCTTCATTCTAGCACGTCTTCGAACCATCGCGGCCCGCCTCATCCCGCTCGAATCCCTGGTTTCCCGCACTTGTGAACAAGGGCTCGTTAGAAGAGTGAAGCATCCCGAGTAGGGCGAGCCGAATCCAACTGGGTTAGAACTTGAATTTGGCAATGCGAAGGAGGGCTTCATGCGAGGAGCAAGAATTCTCGTGGCAGTGGGGCTAGGCGCGGTGTTGGTTCTCAGCGCCTGCCAGAACATGGTTGGGCCCGACGACAAAGCCATCGTCGCCGAGATTCAGTCAAAGCTTTTCCAGGACTCGGCGCTTAAGACTCGCAGCATCACCGTGAACTCACAGAAGGGCGTGGTGGTGTTGAATGGCGCGGTGGGCTCGGATGCCGAAAAGGCGAGCGCGGAAGATATCGCTAACAAGGCTAGTGGGGTGAAGCAGGTGATTGACCAGTTGACGGTCTCCGCGGCATCGGAACAAGCCGCGCCTCCGACCGAGACGGCGACCGCAGCGACGACCGAGCCTCCGGTCACCGCGCCGGAAGCCATGAGGCCCGCTGTGGCGAAGCGCAAGCGGCATGAAATTTCCGCGCCTCGGGCAAAGGCTTCGACGAGCGGTGTATCGGAAGCCACCGCCGCCCCTACTCCCTCCCCCGCGACGACGCCAACGCCAACCGCCGAGGCCGCTCCAACGCCCGCGCCTCCGCCGCCGCCGAAGCCCCAGCCCGTCACCATTGAGGCCGGGGCCGTCCTCACCGTGCAAATGATCGATCCGATCGACTCCTTGAAAAACAAGCCCGGGGAAGAATTCGCCGCTTCGCTTTTCTCGCCGATTGTCGTTGGCGACAAAGTGGTCGCCCCTCGAGGCGCCAACGCTCGCGTTCGGCTGGTGCATTCGGCCAGCGCGGGACACATGGAGGGGCGGTCGGAGCTGGCCGTCCAATTGATTTCGGTTGAAATCAACGGGCAGCCGTACACGGTGGACTCGAACATCTACCGCAAGGCGGGCGCGTCGCGGGGCACAAATACGGCGGAGAAGGTCGGCGGCGGCGCGGTCGTGGGGGCTCTGATTGGCGGCCTGATCGGGCACGGCAAAGGCGCCGCCATCGGCGCCGGCGTGGGCGCGGGCTCAGGAGCCGCTGTCCAGCGTGCGACGAAGGGTCAGCAGGTCCAGATTCCCACGGAATCGAAAATTGATTTCACCCTGCAGAGCCCGATTACTGTCAATTATTGAACTTGCGAGTTATTGTGCGAAAAGAACGTCGTGACAGGAAGCCTCGGCCCCCACCGCGCCTGTAGCGCCCCGGCCTTCCGCCTGCCGGATGGGCCACGACGCGGGAGGGGCTTCGCCAATAGGCTGACGTGGGTAAGTCCCAAAAAGTTGGAACGGCAGTAGTCCGGCTCTTTCATCGTCTAACCCAAAGCGCGCGGCGCAGCCGAATTGGACGGCTGCAACTTGCGCCGCAATTCGTCAACCAGGCTTTCCAGCGCCTTCATCCTCTCCGCCCCCTCTGATACGCGGCGTTTCAGGCGCTCAAGCTGTCGTTCGAGCCGCTTGTGGTCACGACGATACTTTCTTTGTTCTAGCCACTCTGCGGGCGCACCACGTCGCGGATCAAGAATCAGCCGTGCCAGATTTTCCCGCTTTGACAGCCCCACCGGCGCCACCTGGACCTGGACGCGCTCGAGCAACTTGTCCAGCTCGCGGCGTTCAGGGCCGGGAGGGCAGAAGCGCCTCAGGGCGAGCAGGCGAGCCAAGTCCGGATAATTCCTTCCCCGCTCCCAGTGCTGCACCGCCCCTTTGGTAGTGCTCAGCAATCGTGACAGGGCTTCCTGGCTGACCGCCAGACGCTTGCGAACCTTTCGAACCACTTTGCCAGCGCCGGCTTTGGCCGCCCTCCGCTGCCGTTCGAAGGATTGCATAAAAAGATCTCGACTTCGCCGAATCGCCCGTCTCAGCAGTGACCGCGACCAAGAAGAGCTACCCATACAATCATCGGCATCTCGGAGGGCTCCCTGGACGCCGAACGATGATTATTTGTTCGGGGACTCCAAACGGCGTTTATACTGAGCCTTCGATAACTGCTTTGTCAAACGAGAGTCGAGTGTCGTCGTTATTGGATGGGAGGTAAGTATCTGTCCTTTAGATGGCTCACAGGAGCCGAACCGCTTGGCCGTCAAGCCCCCGAAGCCGCTTCAACACAGTCCCTGGCGCTGGTCACGCCAAAATAGCCGCGCGCCTGAGTGAGATCCTCGCGGGCCAACTTTGAAGTGCCCCGCCCTTTGCCAAGCCTGCGTTTCATTCGCCGCCCCGGACGTCAACCTTGTAGTCTTTTCCCTCCCACTCATTGCGCTTCGTCCAGTAGAAGGTAAAAACAAGGGGTTCACTTTGGTATCGAGCGACAGCGAGATCCACAAAATAGATGCCCAGCTCCGAGGAACTTGCGTCCGTATCTCGGGTGTTCCACCACCCATCCGCCGACGAGTGGAGCCGGAACGGTTCATCGGCCTCAATGCGGAGCGTTTCCCCGGGAGCCACTTGCCGTACCTGCCGGATGTGTTTCCACAGGTCTCGCCGGGGGCGTGGCCGCTTCCCGAGATAACGCTCGGCAACAATTGGGATGACGTCGAAGACCCGCCCGTCGGCGGCGCTACGCAATAGCTTGATGTATTCCGCGTGCGCCCACATCAAAGGCATCGCCGACCCGGTGGGCCGGCCGAGCGCCATGCCCACTTCGGGACGGTCCGGCTCGTCCCAGATCTGCTCGGGAAGCATGCCGCCGCGCGAGGCGAACGATTCCATAGCGCGGAGATAGGGCGCGGGGTCGCGGCCCGCGGCGAATTCGTAGTGGCCCCGTTCGCCGGTCAGCAACGGCCACGCCCGCCCTTTGCCCCATCCTTCGTAGGGTCCGCCGTCGGGCCGCTGGCCATAGCCGTCGCAGTTGTAGCGGTGCCAGCAAGGGCCAAAGGGCGTCTCCACCTTCAGAACCTCGTCCACGACCCGCAGGGAGTCTTCTATCAGCGGGTCGCCCGGTTTTCGGATCCCATAACGAACCAGCTCCAAGAACCCCGCATCCACTATCTCCTTTCCCGGAAACTCAAACGCCGAGCCGGGCGGACGATTGTGGACGATGACCGTTCCATAGTTGGGGTTTTCATCCGGGCAACAACTGCCCTGCTCGAGCGGATTGATTCGAATGTAGTGCCGGTGGATACCGGGCACGAGCGTTCCCTCCGTTGTGACCGTCCAACGCTCGACGTGAGACTCCAGAAAGTCGGCTTGCTCTTCAAGAAAGACGGCCGTCGCCTCTTCGCCTCGGGCGCGCGCGAAATCCGCCGCACAGACCAGGCCCGCAATGTTCGAGGCAAGCGTCGAAGGCGAGTACCCGCTGTTTTCCTCCCAACGCTCCTGCTGCGTCATCGGCCCATGGCGAACCAGGAACGCAGCCGCCGCCTTCACCATCGGGTAAGGGTCGAAATCCCCCAGGTCGTTCGCCTTCCAAAGCCGCCAGGCAATAATTATCGGGAATGAGACTTCGTCGAGCTGGATGCCGCCCCAGTACGGAGTTCCGTCAATCCAGAAGTTCTGCGGAAAGCCGCCATCTTGACGCTGGGCGCAAGCCAGATACACCAGCGCCCGGCCGGGGGTGGCTCGGTCGCCGGCCGCGAGGAGTCCCGTGGCGCTTTGAAAGGTGTCCCGCGTCCAGACCAGATGGTAGCCGCCAAGGTCTTCGTCTCCTTTGGCCTGCCCCCAGGGGATGCTCGCGGATGCAATCATGGCGCCCGCATAGGTCTTGTCTTCGTGCGCCAGCAGAAGGCTCTCGCTGATGCGATAAAGCCGCCCTCCGTCGCCGGAGTTCCGCTCCAGGGGCTTCATCATCGAAGAGGCGCGGTGCCATTGCTCGATATAACGCCGACGGTGGTCCGCAAAAGGGATGCTCAGCGATTGGGTCAGAATCGTCGCGGCGGCGTGCTGACCGTCGCCGAACGCCAAGCCCACCGTGAATTCCGCGTGGTGGCGAACGTCCAATTCCCCGATGACGGCCACGTTGCCGTCTCGCGCGCAATCAAATTCCCAATCGAGCTGAAAATCGGCGTTCAGGTCCTGCCACCCGTCGCTCATGCCGACGTACCCGCACGAGGAGCGGGTGAATCCCTCTTTCGTCCCCAGAGCCAAGTACGTCCTGCCCTTCCACGCCACCAGGATCTCGCGCCCTGCCACCACGGCCTTCTCGGCGGAGTTCCCCCATCCACCGACTTCGAGATGCGGCGCCAGGAGGACGTAGAGCTGCAATCGCTCCCGCCATTCCTCGCGCGCCTCCATTCGCCCATGAATCAAAATCGCAGACTGATGCGGGTCGGCGATGATCTCTTTGATTAGTCGGTAGCGTCCCTGCACGTCGGCAGAAACCACGCGGTAGCCAAGCGTGTGCTGCTCGATGTACTCCACTTCGCTCTCCAGATCACGCTTCTCTTCGTGGAAAAAAGTCTTGCCGTCGGTAATCAGGAACTGGAGGTCGCGAATCTCGGGGCGGTCGAGGGTGGGAAAATAAACTTCGTTTAGTATGCCGTGAGACAGGGTGAACCAAATTCGGCTGGAAGTGGAATACGCCGTTCCGACGCCCTCCTTCGAACTCGACGTCCACCGTGGAGGAATGCCCGGCCAGCCAAACGCCTCCTTCTTTTCCTTCATGTTTCCGTCGGTCATTTCCGCACCAAAACAGTTCTCGACAGTTCGTAGGAGCGGATCCGTCAGCCGACGGGCGCCCCTCCAATTCCTATCCTAGGTTTTCGTACCAGACGACGTTGCCGGTTGATGCGCCGACGGCCGCAATGTCCAACCGACCGTCGCCATTCAAGTCTAGGACCACCACGCAAGATGCCGCCATCTGAGAATCGAGACTCTGCCGTTCCCAATTCTTTCCCGACGCATCCGTGGCGTAGTAAGCGTAGAGGCTGGTGCCCGGCCCCCGGTACCCCGCAACGATCTCGTCGTTCCCGTCGCCATTCAAGTCGGCGACAGCGAGCGCGTGCCCGTCTTTGAAACTCGCGTCAATCACACGCCGGTCCCAGAGCGACCCGGCATTGGCTTCGAAATAGACCGCCACCTGCTCGCCGTGCCAGGGTTCAATCGTTGCAAGAATCCTGCGCCCCGCCAGGCGCCCGACGCCGATCTCGCTCGAGCCGCGGCGGGATCCCGCGTGCGCGGGATCGCCGGAGGCCAGCCGCGTCTTGGTCCACTTGAGTCCGACCCCTTTCCCGGAGGGATGAAACAAGTGGACGCCCTCAAAGCTCGCCGTGAGCAGCTCGTCGCGTCCGTCGCCGTCCCAATCCATCACCAAGGCTCCGTGTACCACGGTCAGCGTGTCATCTACAAGGTGTGGCGACCAAAGGTCCGCCTCGCTCCCGCCGGCGGAGAGGTGCCCGCGAAGGAGGCCGTCGGGCATTTCCAGCCGGGTTATCGGGGCGCCCGCTTTATAGTCCGGGGCAACGGCGCCCGCGCCTACCAGGGGGACGACCAGGAGCTCGAGCCGGCCGTTGCACTCGAGGTCCGCCCAGCGCAGACGATGGGCGGTAGGGATTCGGGCTATGCCGCGCAAATTCCATTCCGCATCCAACGAAGCGGCGCGCTCCGCCCACCAAACGTCGCCGCCCGTGGCCGTGTCGCTAAGCGAGAAGCCGGAAGCCAGCGCCATCCCTCGCGGCGGGTATCCCGCGCGGAAGAGCGGGGCGAGGCTGATGTTTTTCACCGTCGCCGTGGTCACTGAATGCGGGGCCCAGCCTGGGTTCTCGTACCTTTCCACCACGCTCTCTTCGGAACTGAGCGCGAAGATGTCCAACCGGCCGCGCCCTTCAGCGTCCGCCACCGCCAACTGATATCCGTGCGGAATCTTCGCCACCGGATGCGCGCGCCATCGGACTTGCTTGCCGACCGCCGGCCGGCATTCGGAGTCTCGAGCCAAACCTCGCCTCGCTGACCAACTCGCCGCCATCAGGCCTGCCCTGTCTGCCGTCAGGCAGGCTGCCACAGGCAGGCTCTTCAAGAATCCTCGCCGCGAACCCAACCGGCGCCTCCAACAGGAAACCGCTTATTCTACCCCTCTCGGGGGAGAATCGAAGAGGTTTCCTGGACGCGCGGGACGAACCTTGACTTCCGCCTTCACACGCCTTACCCTGAAATTCATGGAAGTACATTTCACACCCGAGCTGCAAGCGAGGCTGGACAAGCTGGCAACGGAAACCGGTCGCGCCCGAAACGAGCTGGTAGAGGATGCTATGGTCGGTTATCTGGAGGAGCTGGGGATGGTGCGCGGGATGCTCGACAGCCGCTACGACGACATCAAAAGTGGCAAGGTGAAGCTG
>QHZN01000405.1 GCA_003225365.1 Acidobacteriota bacterium | reverse complement strand
GAGCCAGATGTTTCACGAGCACTCGACCGAGCTCCATCAGGCGGTCGAAACGCTCAGCCGGCTGGATCTGGGGTTCGCCAAAGCCGAGTTCGCGCGAGCCTATAACGCCTGCCTGCCGCAGTTTCAGGAGCACGCTGCGATTTTCCTGCGGGAGGCCCGCCATCCCTTGCTCGAAGCGGCGCTGGGCTCGAAAGGACAACGTTCTGTTCCGGTAACGGTGGAGATCGGCGAACCCAACACGCTCATGGTGATCAGCGGGCCGAACACCGGGGGAAAGACCGTCACGCTCAAGACCGTGGGCCTTGCCGTGCTGATGGCGCAATCGGGCCTGCCCGTGCTCGCCTTGGAAGCCCGCTTGCCGCTGTTCGAGCGCGTCCTGGCGGACATAGGCGACCAGCAATCCATTGAAGCGAGCCTCAGCACCTTCTCCGCGCACATCGTCAACATCCAAAACATGGTCGCGGTGGCGGGCTCAAACGACCTGGTGCTCTTGGACGAGCTTGGCGGGAGCACCGAGCCGCACGAAGGGGCGGCGCTGGCAGTCGCCATCCTGGAGCACTTCCGCAGCCTACGCGCCCTGACCATCGCCACCACGCACCACGCGCGCCTCAAGGCCTATGCCGCCCAGACGCCCGAAGCCGTCAACGCGTCCATGGAATTCGACGAGGCGACCCTCCGCCCTACCTATCGCCTGCTCATCGGGCTGCCGGGCAAGTCGAGTGGACTCGAGATCGCCGCGCGTCTGGGGCTTGACCCCGCTATCGTGACCGAGGCGCGTCGCCTGCTCGATCCGGCGGATACCGAAGCCTCCGCGCTCGTCGCTTCGCTCCACGCGCAAAAGGCGGAGCTCACGAACCAGCTTCTCGAGGTCGGGCGCGAGCGGCAGGTCCTCGCCGAGGAACGAACGCGGCTGGAACAAGACGCCCGCGAGGAGCGACGCGCGAAGTTGCGCGAACTCGACAAGCGCTTGGAGGAGACGATTCGCGAGTTCGAGAAAAAGTGGGAGCGAATCGTAGAAGAGCTTCGCGCAACGGGGGCTCCGGCGAAGGCCGCCGAGCGGGCCAAGCGCAAAACAGCCTCGCTTGAAACAGCGGCGCGCGAAGACTGGAACGTGGAAGTCCTTGAGGCGCTCC
Source organism: Acidobacteriota bacterium (assembly GCA_003225365.1). GTDB lineage: Bacteria > Acidobacteriota > Terriglobia > UBA7540 > UBA7540 > Gp13-AA74. The sequence goes on along the minus strand of QHZN01000405.1, from coordinate 2,124 downwards.
GAGAAGCGACACCCGAGGAGGCTGCGCCTGCCCGCGCGCTCGCCGCGGGCGACAAGGTCCGCGTGCGCGGCCTCTCGACGCTGGGAAGGGTCTCCGCCGTGCTCGGCGAAGAAGTGGAAGTCGAAGTCGGACGACTGCGCATGCGCGTCCATCCGAGCGAGCTTGGTATAGTTGAAGCGACGAAAGGAAGGGCGGCGGCCCAGGGCGCGGCGGCTCCCCGTACCGGACCATACGGGGCCGCGCGGACGGCCTCACCGCGCTTTGAGAACCAGGAAATTGCGCCGCTATCGGAGCCCCTCACGCGAAGGCGGCGCCGGCGCGACTATCGTGGAGCTGAAAGCCTAGGGACATGTCCAATCCCTCGCGGCAGTGCGGGCCATTGCAGAGGGTCTGCCGCAAAGTTTCGGGATCAAGGAACATCCGAGCACGGATATCCTACGCTCGGAAATTACTACGAAATGCGCGGAAGAATGGTCAGCCATAGCCCTGCCCGAATTTTCCACAGGCGCCGGCAATTGCCAGTCTGACATTGATCTTCAAAGCAAAACTTTTTCATTGACATTGTCAGACAACTTCGGGTACGATCTGATGCAAGGAGAGGGTCCCAATGCCAGACGTTGATCGGTTCCAAACGAAGCTCCGAGGAAGGGGATGGCGCAAAGTCTACCTGCTCGCGTGCTCTGGAGCACCTGCGGAAGCTGTTATTGACAGAATACTCGGGGCCGCAGTCAACGTCTTTCAGATCGAGGGAACGCAAAGCCTTCGTCTCATCTATTCGAAGCTTGAGGAGAGTATCAGCCTTCTGAGAGGCACTCCGCTCTTCAGGGAATCGCTCTCTCACACCACATTTGACCAGCTTTCCTCCGACATCCATAAGGTAGTAGAGAACCAGGGTTATTCCGAACTCGCGCGATTGAGCGAGCGGGCTGCGCTTCAAACCTTCGTCAAAATGGAACAATCTGCGCAAATCCCTAGCTACGATGCTGTAAGGCAGCACTTCATGAGAAATCTGGTCTGGGAGTTAAGCATACGGAGGTGCCTGAGCGCTGCAAGAGAGGGGATCAGGCAATCCCGCGGAAGAGGCGCGCAGGCGCAGATGGACTCCGAAGAGGAACTACGCGAGGCGCTCTTGCAGGCGTGCGTTAACCTCGGCAGAAACTTGCTTTCTGAACACCCAAGCGATTCGATCCACCCTCCTAAACCTCTTTTCAAACCGAAACCGACGACCCTGGAGACTCTCAATCAGCCATTGCCGGTGATGGGTGAATCCGTATGAATTCAGGAAAAGGACCGACTCAATTCCAGTTTGATTTCACTCGGGCCGACCGGGTGTTATGGAGCTATGGTCGCCGGACAGGGGAACAAGAAGCTCCTGGGACTCCGGCAGGATTCTTTGTCGATGACGTCGAAATCGCGGATCATTTCTCACATACTCTCGACGCTGTAATGGCCGATCTCGTTGACATTGCAGTAGCCGTTCACATGGCCGATCGCCTGGCTGTAAGGACGGTAGAGACTGCGAGCACCTGGAGCCGGCGTATCGAAGCAACCATCTGTGTCAGAAATCCCGGGTTCTGGATGAACGCTCTTCTCAAAGAACGAGTTCAGAATCTGTTGAATTTCTTGACGGAAGACACTTGGATACTTTCATTTGTCTTACGCCAAGACTCTCTGCGAAGGTCAGAACTTCAGACTCACCTTCCTCTTCCCAAGGCGGGCGGCGACCTTGAGGTGAGCCTGTTCAGCGGCGGACTAGATTCTTTTGCTGGCAATGCTTCTGAAGTTACTGAATGCCAAAAACATTTTATTTTTGTCTCCGCGTCTCCAAATGCCCAGCAGCAATTTCGGCAGCAGCAACAGGTAAGGCTAGTGAGACAGGAACTTGGGGGGATTATCTCCCACGTATGCGTGCCGTATGGGATGTACCGTGGAGACGAATACGCGCAAGACGCTACTCGCCGGACTCGTGGTTTCCTGTTCTTGGTCTTGGGCGGTGTCACTGCTCTTTCAGCCGGTTCCTCGTCTTTATTTCTTTACGAGAACGGCTTAGGCGCAATCAACCTCCCGTACGATGAGTCTCAAATCGGGACGGACAACGCAAGGGCAGTGCATCCGAAAACTCTT
>QHZN01000252.1 GCA_003225365.1 Acidobacteriota bacterium | reverse complement strand
GGTGAAGGATTTTTTGCCGAGGGCAATGACGTGCTCGAGCAGTTGTCGGCGGTCCGGGATGGAAGTCTCGGTGCTGTTGGCCGAGATCACAAAGGGCGGCCGGTCGAAGGCCTGGACGCGCCGGTGGAGCTCGACCAGACGCCTGTAGTCTCCGCTGCGAACGAGTTCCCAATCCACGGTGCGCTGGCTCAGCGTCTCGCTTGAAAAAGTCAGGGTATAGAGGCCGTGCTCTTCGTCAAGCTCGACGCCGGTCTTGAATCCTTCGGCTTTGAGCTCTTTCGCCGCCGCCTCGAGCTTGGTCTTCGACTCGAACTCGCTCTTTTTCTCGAGCTCCGCTTTGAGAAGAGCGCTCAAGGGCCGCGCGTCGCCCAGGCGCTTCTCGAGCCGATCGAACAGCTCGTCGTATTCGGCGAGCTCCATTAGAAATTTGGTCAGGTCGCCGCCTTCCAGGCGCGTTTTCTTCTTGCCGTCAGCGATCTCGACCGCGTGGTCTTCGGTGGCGCGCTTCATCACTTCGCGGCGGAATTCCTTCTCGTCGCGGATGTAGCGGAGGCTCTTGCCCTTGCGGATCAAATAAAGCGGCGGCTGCGCGATATAGACGTGGCCGCGCATGATGAGCTCGGGCATCTGGCGGAAGAAAAACGTCAGCAGCAGCGTCCGGATGTGCGAGCCGTCCACGTCGGCGTCGGTCATGATGATGATCTTCGAGTAGCGGAGCCGCGCGATGTCGAATTCGTCTTTGCCGATGCCGGTGCCGAGCGCCGTGATGAGGGCGCGGATTTCCTCGTGCCCGAGCATTTTGTCCACGCGCGCCTTCTCGACGTTCAGGATTTTTCCCCGCAGCGGGAGGATGGCCTGGGTGCGGCGGTCGCGGCCGCTCTTTGCGGAGCCCCCGGCCGAGTCGCCCTCGACCAGGAAGATTTCCGCGCGCGCCGGGTCGCGCTCCTGGCAGTCTGAGAGTTTGCCGGGCAGTCCGCCGGAATCAAGCGCGCCCTTGCGGCGAGTCAGCTCGCGCGCCTTGCGCGCCGCCTCGCGTGCCCGCGCGGCGTCAATCGATTTCGAGCAAATTTTCCGGCCCACCGTCGGGTTCTTCTCGAAGTGTTCCATGAGCTTCTCGTAAACGAAGCTCGTGACAGTGGATTGGATGTCGCTGTTCAGTTTGCCCTTCGTCTGGCCCTCGAACTGCGGCTGGGACAGCTGGACGCTGATCACGCCCACCAGGCCTTCGCGCACGTCCTCACCCTGAAGGTTTTCCTTCATGTCCTTGAACAGGCCCTGGTTCTGGCCGAATTGATTGATGGCGCGGGTGAGCGCGGAGCGGAAGCCGGACAGGTGCGTGCCGCCGTCCACTGTATTGATGTTGTTGGCGAAAGAAAAGACGGTTTCCGAGTACCCGTCGTTGTACTGGACGGCGAACTCCACCTTGACCTCGTCGCGCTCGGCCTCGGCATAGATCGGCGTAGGGTGGAGCACGTCCTTGTTCTTGTTCAAGTGCTTGACGAATTCGGCGATGCCGCCCGTGTAATGGAATTCCGCCTGCTTGTTACCCCGCTCGTCCTTCAGCCGGATGGTCAGGCCTTTATTCAGAAACGCCAGCTCGCGCAGGCGCTGGGCGAGAGTGTCGTAATTGAATTCAATGGAGTCGAAAATCTTGGAGTCCGGCATGAAAGTAATTTTCGTGCCACGCCGCTCGGTCTTGCCTTTGCGCTCGAGTGGATCCAGTGGCTTCCCGCGCTCGTAGGATTGTTCCCAGGTGTAGCCGTCACGCCAGATTTCGAGGTCGAGCCACTCCGAGAGCGCGTTGACCACTGAGACTCCGACGCCATGGAGGCCGCCGGAAACCTTGTAGGAGTTGGTGTCAAATTTCCCACCCGCGTGGAGCACGGTCATTACGACTTCGGCCGCGGACTTCTTTTCCTCTTTGTGCATGTCCACGGGTATGCCACGGCCGTTGTCCACGACTGTAACGGAATTATCCGAGTGCACCGTGACGTCCACCTTGTCGCACTCGCCCGCCAAGGCCTCGTCCACGGAGTTATCCACCACTTCCCAGACCAAATGGTGAAGGCCCATCGCGCCCGTCGAGCCAATGTACATCGCGGGCCGTTTGCGGACGGCCTCGAGATCGCCCAGAACCTTGATGCTGCCCGCGTCGTATTGCCCGCCTGCGCCGGGTGCTTTTTCCTTGGCCAAAAGCTCTTAACTCCTCAATTAGTTTGACGCGTGGACGACTGCCTTGGGTTTTACGCGCACATCGACAGCAACGGGTCGGCAGGGCGTCCGTCAGTTGACGGATCGCCCGCCAGCCCACGGGGTGAATCAAAAGGATGGTTGTGCTGAGCCAAGACCCTCACGCGGATTGCTGGATCCGCCGGCTGACGGATCAGCCGACGGCAGAGATCAAATTCGCATCGGCATGACGACGTAGCGGTACTCGAAATTGTTGTCGCCGAGCGGCCGGAACTGTCCCGCGCTCTGCTCGTCTTTAAGCTCGGCTCGGATTTTGTCCGCTCTCCCGGTCACACTCAGAAAGTCGAGCAGATATTGATAGTCAAACCCGATCTGGAGGGGCTCACCCTCGTAACCGGCGTCCAGGACCTCGTGGGCCTCACCAAACTCGCCGCTCGAAGAGAATATCTCGAGCTTCCCTTTCTCCAGTTGCAGCCGAATGGCGCGGGATCTCTCATCCGCGAGAAGCGCCACGCGCCGGATGGCTGCGGAGACCGCTTCCTTGTCGAGTTCGACGAAGCGGTTGTTTTCGCGTGGCAGCACGGCTTCATAATTGGGGAACTGCCCCTGGAGCATCCGCGCGAGAAGCACCCTTTGCCCGAGCGAAAAGAACAGATGGCTTTCGTCCTTCCCTAGCTCGACAACTGCATCCTCAGCACCTTCTGCAAGAAGCCGACCCAGCTCCGCCATGGCCTTCTTCGGGATCAAAAGCCGCAATTCATTCGAGAGCCCCTTGACCGCCGCCTTTTGCTCAACCAAGGCCAGCCGATGCCCGTCCGTGGCCACCATGGTGACGGATTCCGGCTTCAAGATAAGAAGCGCGCCGTTCAAAGTGTATCGGGACTCCTCACTGGAAATGGCGAAAATGGTCCTTTCCACCATGGAGGCGAAGACTGCCGCGGGTATGGAGGCCAGACTCTTTGGGGCCGCCGGAAGCACAGGGAAGCTGTCTTTAGCCATGCCCACCAACTTAAAGGAGGACCGCTCGCAGGTCACTTGAACCCAGTGGTTCTCGAGCACCTTGAACCGCACTTCGGCATCCGGAAGGGAACGAATGATTTCCAGCAGGCGTTTTGCAGGGATAGTGCCCGATCCTTCTTTCTTGATTTTCGCAAGGCAGCCGCAGCGCACGCCCAATTCCAAGTCCGTGGCGCTAATGCGAAGGGTCTCGCCTGTTGCTTCGAGCAATAGGTTCGAGAGGATGGGTATCGTGGTCTTTTTTTCGACCACCCCTTGCGTCAGATTCAATTCCCTGAGGATGTCGGACTTCTTGGCGGAGAATTCCATATTTTTAAATTCCTGTAGAATCCTTAGGAGTAGTAGTAATGTGAATATCTTGGAGGGCCAGCAAGCCGCTCAATGGAAGCCCCTTCCTCAAAAGCAGGCTGTGAATTATTGAGCGTCTAGCGCGAGTTCCTGTGCAAAAAATCCTTTTCATCCGTATTCCACAAGTTTTCCGAAGCTGCCTCTGTCGAAATTCCCTCGAAACTCAAACCAAGCTATCGCTTAATTTGTTGATGAGCCTGTTCAAATCCCGGTCCGACTCCCTCAACCCGCCGATTTTGGCGATGGAGTGGAGGACCGTCGTGTGGTGCTTTCCCCCAAACTCGCGGCCGATTTGCGGGAGCGACGCGGTGGTCAGTTCTTTGGCCAGGTACATGGCAATCTGGCGAGGGTAAGCGACCGCCCGGCTATTGTCTTTCGCCTTGAGTTGCGGCAGGCTCAGCCTGAACTCCTGGCACACCGCCCGCTGAATGTTCTCGATCGTGACTCGGCGCTCCTGCTGATCCGCAAGGTTCTTCAGGACTTGCTGCGCGAGGGGCAGAGTCATTTCCGACCCCGTCAGAGAGGCGTAGGCGGAGAGGCGTACCAGGGCGCCCTCAAGGTCGCGGATGCTCGACCGGATTTTTGTGGCGACGAAGAGCAAGACGTTATCTGGGAGCTTCAACTCTTGCGCCTCGCTCTTCTTGGCGAGGATGGCCACTTTGGTCTCGAGGTCGGGCGGCTGGAGGTCGGCCGTCAGGCCCCAGGCGAACCGCGAGCGTAGCCGCTCTTCCAGGCCCGGGATTTCTTTCGGGAGGGAGTCGCTCGAAATCACGACTTGTTTCTGGTCCTCGTAGAGCGTGTTAAAGGTGTGGAAAAACTCCTCCTGGGTGCGCTCTTTTCCGGAGATGAACTCAATGTCGTCCATCAGCAACACGTCAATGCTGCGGTACTTGTCCCGAAATGACACCATGCGGTCGTAGCGCAGCGAGTTGATCATTTCATTTGTGAACTGCTCGGAAGAGACGTAAGCTAGGCGCATCTCCTCCCAGTTGCTCTTGATGGCGTGGCCGATGGCCTGCATCAGGTGAGTCTTTCCCAGGCCCACGTCGCCGTAGAGAAAAAGTGGGTTGTAGGCCTTCGAGGGCGATTCGGCAACCGCTCGCGCGGCGGCGTGCGCGAACTGGTTGCAAGAGCCCACGACGAACGTATCGAACCGATAGCGAGGGTTGAGCTGGTGCTCAACGGAATCGAAATCGAGCCGGGCCTGCTTTGGCTTCACCCCCCCGTTCTCCGACCGCTTTTTCTCGCTCCCCTCGTCAAAGACGTAACTCACTTCTTTCAAGCCCAAGGGCAGCTCCTGGAGCGCGTCTTGGATGGCGGAGCCGTAATTTTCGTGAATCCATTCCTGAAACTCGCGGTTGGGAACGCGCACGACCAAGGTTTGATCGGCAGTGTGGCTGAAGCGAGTGGGCCGAAGCCAAGTCTGGTAGCTCTGGGAGTTGACCTTCGTCTTGAGATAACTGAGGACTTCCTGCCAAGCATTCATGGCGCTTCAAGAGGAGAGAATAATTTCCGAGCTAGGGCTAACCGGAGGGCTGCCTGCCGCGAGCATCCTTAGCCCTTCCGTCGGTTGACGGGCAGACTGACCGCTGCCGGGGAAAACGATGCTCTCGCTGCCGAGTCCGCGCGAGGAAAGAGCTTTTTCTCGTCTGCCAGACCAGAGGCACATCAAGACGAGACAGCCGACCTTACCAGAATTAACCCTGAGAGAATATAACACAAAGCCGCCAGCGCCGCCACTTGCTTTAAAGCAACTTCTTCGTGCGGCGACTGCCTGACCGCCTCTCGAGCCTTGCCCGCGCGTCTGGCCGAATGTAATCTCAGGGGGCTATGGCCCTCGCACGGAGCGGGATCATCGGCGTAATTCCGGCGCGGCTTGAGTCCGAACGGCTGCCACACAAAGCCTTGCGGGCGGTTGCCGGCCACCCGATGCTCGTCTGGGTCTGGCGGCGCGCGCGCCAAGCGGGGGCGCTTGAGGAGTTGCTCGTGGCGACCGACTCCCAAGAGATTGCCGCCTGCTGCCGGGCCTACTCGATTCCCGTCGAGATGACTCGAAGCGCGCACCGCTCCGGCACCGAGCGGATTCTCGAAGTCATGGAGCGGCGGCCGGCCGAGATTTACGTGAACATCCAGGGCGATGAGCCCATGGTTACAGCCGAACACATCGAGCTGCTGCTGGCGCCTTTCCGCGAGTCTCCTCCGACCCTCGTCTCGACGCTCAAGGTGGCGCTCTCTGCCGAAAGCGCGCAAAATCCGAATCATACCAAGGTCGTCGCGGACCTAGAAGGCCGCGCCCTCTATTTTTCGCGCGCGCCAATTCCGTATGACCGCGATCCCGCAGAGCGGGACCCAGCGGGCCGTCCTCGCTACTACAAGCACCTGGGGTTCTACGCCTATCGCGCCTCGGCGCTCGAGAAATTTCGCGCCTTTGCGCCTTCGCCTCTCGAGCAGAGCGAGAAGCTGGAGCAACTAAGGTTTCTCGAGCACGGTGTCCCCATCGTGGTTGTGGAAACCGCGCGGGACACCATCGGCGTGGACACGGAAGACGATCTCGAAAAAGTGGAGGAGTATTTCCGGAAAGAAGGGATTCGGCTTCCCGGGGCTTCCGAGGTCCCGGGCCCCGCTTAGCGGACGGAGCTTTCTTCTTCGCCGACCAGGTAGCGGCACCCCTCGGGACCCATCCGCGCCGAATGGGCCGTGTTCGCAGGGACATCCAATCGCTCTCCCGCTTTCACCGTCCGCGTCCGCCCCTCCGACGTCAGGATCATTTGCCCGTCGAGAATCACGTGGGCAGTTCGGACGGGGTGAGTGTGTTCGGGATATGAAGCATTAGGGCCGTCTTGCCACGTGAAGAAACGGGCAAAGCCCTCGGCGCGAAGTTTCTTCTCCAATTCTTTCACATTCATCATAGCCATGCTCGCTCTCGCCATCGTACCACGCCGAGCGAGACACGGGTTGTCCCGCGAAGAGGGACCGGCGTAAGCTGGTAGCGCGAAAGCGCAGGAGGCTTTGGAGATGGCGCAACTGGATGGCAAGGTCGCGGTGGTGACGGGCGGCACGCGAGGGATCGGATGGAGTATTGCCCGGGCGCTGGTTCGCGAGGGTGCGAGCGTCTTTGTTTGCGGGCGCGACGCTCGGCGCGTCGAGGCGGCGGTCGAAGAGCTTCGGAACAATGGCGGGCGCGCGGACGGTCTCGCCGCCGACGTCCGCCGCTACGAAGACTGTCGCCGACTGATCGCCGCCGCCACAGAAGGTTTCGGCGGCCTCGACATCCTGGTGAACAATGCCG
>QHZN01000251.1 GCA_003225365.1 Acidobacteriota bacterium | reverse complement strand
TGCGCAGGGTCGCAATCGGCGGGAATCGCCCGCATCCAGCCGCCGTAGGGCGAGTTTCGGTAGTGGTGAGTGTGGATGGCGGTGAGATGGCCCATCGCTTCTGCAGTGGCGAGTTCACGAACCCGCTGAAACTCCAGCCCGCTCGTGGATTGAATTCCCACCTGGACGACGCGCCCCGAGCCTTCGAAGGCCCGCTTCCTCCGCCGGGCGTGGTCGGGATTAAAGGCCATAGTCTTTTCTTGATAGACGTCTTTTCCGGCCTGTAGCGCGGGGACGAAATTAAGCGCGTGCTGGTGTTGCGGGGTGGCGATAAGGACCGCGTCAATGGATTTGTCGTCGAGGAGGGGACGAAAATCGGAAACGGTCTTCGCCGCCGGAACCAAGGCGCGCGCCTTGTCGAGTCGGCGCGTATAAACATCCGCGACCGCGACACATTCGACGTTGGCACATTTGAGCGCCACTTCCAGAATTTCCGTGCCGCGGCCCCCCGCCCCGATCAGACCGAAACGCACGCGGCCGTTCGCGCCGAGAATCCGGGCGGATGCCCATCCCCGCCGCGCGGCGAGCGCCGTAGCACCGCCGAGCATCTGGCCCATAAACTTTCGTCGAGTGTGCATGCAAAGCCTCCCCTCTTAAGAATCCGTTGGTTCAAAGGGTACAGGATTTTGAGGTGACTTCCAAGGGGAGAAGGGCAGGTGTGTTTGTTCATTCCACCCGATCACGCAGGCGGCGACCTTGGCGCGGGAGCATTTCATGCCAAAGTGTTTGACCTGCCCGATCAGTCTTGGCACGCTGCGCGCGCGACTTACTAAGGTTCACAGATTACAGTGACGGAGTTTTCTCTAGCGCCGCTCGGCGCCCGCCCCGCATGGCGGGGAGCGGCGAAAGACGCCGGGCGCAGACCGGACAGTAGCGGCTGTCACAATATTTTGCGAAATTCAATAAGCTTACTCGGGCGGAGGGGGGATGGAGGCAAGAGGCTGAAGCCTCAGATTGGCGCAGATTTGCCTCAGCAGCTTATCCGATCCTTCATCGAGTAACGTGAACTTCACGCCCGCCTGCTCCCGGATTTTCCAGACGACCTCGCCTGGGACAACCAACTGCTTGCCTTGCCATTCGGTGTGCAACTCGCATTTGGTTCCAGCCTCGGGGATGGTTTGGCCTTCCAAGCATCCGCCAAGGACTGAGAGGGTGGTCAGAGTGACGCTCGAAGACTCTCCTGTTGCGGGGTTCGACAAATGGGCGGGAAATTCGCTGACATAACGGGGAACCCGTCGGCGCGCGTGTTCGACCACCGCACGGTGGGCGGCGAAGGGCGCCGCCGAACGCGGAGGCGGCGCGGACTTCGACGACCGCATGGAGTAAATCGGGGAATCCGCGGCAGGGTCCGCCGATGAGGCTTCTTCCCCGGCCACGGCTGTAGGCGGGTGAGCGGCGAGCGACCCGCAAAGCGCTTGCAGCCGCCTTCGCGTGTCCTCATCCACGGAGTGAAATTTCAGCCCTAATTTCCCCACGCCTCTCCAAACGACCTGGGCTTGCACGCCCACCTGCATGTCCTGCCAGTCAAAATAGAGCTCGCACTTCTTCTCGATGTTTGTATAGTTGGCGCACTCGATGGCACAGCCGAGCATGCTGATCAACGGCACCACGACATTCGTGCCAGCCCCTCCTTGGGGCGGATTCACCGTGCCCTCTGCCCCAAACGGGTATCGAGGTGCCTTGCGTCGCTCGCGCATTTCAGTCGAGTCTAGCCGTGCGGCTGGCTAAAGGCAAGTTGCCCTCACGGACGCTGTCAAGGCTCTTTAGAAATGCCCACTTTCTTAGCTCCTTAGAAGTGTCCCTCTTTCCTTTTTGACTTTTGGTCTTGTCTTTGTCGTTGGCCCGGCCCTGCGCGCAGCCCATCGGAGCCCGTAGGGTGGAGCGTTTAGGTCGAAGCGGAGGGCCGGCCCACCACGGGCCTGTCGCCACCGCTGTCCCGCCCCAGGCTGGCCTCGCGGCCCCGCGCCGCCAAATTAGGACATAACTGACACTTTCGACGCGAGAGGCCCTTGACCGCTGCGGTGGAATTCCTCATGCTTGAGGCGCGACCAAAGTGCAACCCGATAGCGGTAGGCAAATCATGAGGTTTCGAAAGGCTTGGTGGGTGATCGCCGCGGGGGCTTTGGGGCTCAGCCTGCTTCGGCCGTGTCTCCCGGCGCCTACGCTGATCCCAAGGGAGGGGATCGTTATTTATGTTTCGCCAGACGGCAAGGACACTTGGTCAGGAAGGTTTCCCATCCCCGAGCCCCGCCGCCCGGACGGACCCTTCCGAACCATCGAGCGCGCCCGCGACGCAATCCGGGAGCTCAAAGCGCAGGGAAAATTCAACGACAAGGTGTTCGTGTGCATCCGCAGCGGGACGTACGAATTGAAAGAGCCGCTGGTCTTTACACCCGAAGATTCCGGCACACCGGAGCATCCGATCGTTTACACGTCCTATCTTGGGGAAGCTCCGGTCGTGAGTGGCGGGAGACAAATCGCGGAAATACATCCTAGCGTAACTTCCGGGCCTTCGGGGCGTGGCCCGGAACATGACATCACCATACACCCGGAAGACATCACGGACTGGGTTTCTCCGCTCGGCGTGCTTCCCTCCGGTTACTGGGACTTCCACGAACTCTTTGTCAACGGCCAGCGCCGGACGCGCGCACGCGCGCCAAATTCGGGGTTCTATTTTGTGGACGGAAAAATTTCGGGCGGTGACCCCGCCACTTTCAAATACCATCCAGGCGATATTCACGCCTCTTGGGCGGCCAGGGGTGACGTCGAGGTTGTCGCGCTCCTGAAGTGGGGCGATTTCCGGTCTCCAATCAAAGCCGTGGATGAGGCCACGCACACAGTGACGCTGGCGCGGAAGCGCCAGGATTATGGCGACGACGAGAATCCACGCTACTGGGTTGAAAACGCCCGTGAGATTTCAGACGCGCCGGGCGAGTGGTATCTCGACCCGCGCGATCGTGTCCTCGAGTACCGGCCGTTCCCCGGCGAGGATATTCACACTAATCCTGTCGTCGCTCCATTCTTGACGCAATTGGTCCGGTTCGTGGGCGACCCAGAGCATGGGAACCTGGTCCACGACATTACGCTGAGGGGTTTGACCTTTGCCTACACCGATTGGAAGATGCCCCCTTCGGGCTATGCGGACGAGCAGGCGGCCTACGACATTGGCGCGGCGGTCGAGCTATGCGGCGCCGCGCAGTGCACTCTCGACCGGTTGCTCTTCACGCACCTAGGCGAATACGCTCTCTGGATTCACGCCGGCTCATCGGCCGACTCCGTCACGCGCAGCACCCTGACCGACCTCGGTGCGGGCGGAATTAAGATCGGCGACGCGGAAATTCCCGCCCGCGAAAACCTCGCGACCGCTGGGATCATAGTGTCCGATAATCAAATCTTTGATATCGGGAAAGTCTTTCCAGCCGCGGTGGGGGTTTGGATCGGGCAGAGCGGCGGGAATACCATCAGCCACAACGACATTCACGATACGTATTACACGGGCATTTCCGCCGGCTGGACTTGGGGCTATGGCCCCACGGCGGCGCGGGCGAACCGGATCGAGTTTAATCGGATTTACAACATTGGCCGCGAAATGTTAAGCGATATGGGCTGCATTTATACGCTGGGCGTCCAGCCGGGCACGGTCGAACGCGGCAATGTCTGCCACGACGTTCGCCGCTATGCGCGCGGGTACGGCGGGTGGGGGATTTACACGGACGAGGGGTCGAGCGACATCGTCATTGAGAATAACATCGTTTATCGAGCCCAAGACGGGGGCTTCCACCAGCACTACGGCCGCGAGAACACGGTTCGGAACAACATCTTCGCTTTCGGCGAAACGGCCCAGATTCGCCGCACCCGCGACGAGCCACAATCGAGCTTTACTTTCGAGCGAAACGTGATCCTTTGGAAAGACGGCCGCCTCCTCGACGGAAATTGGGACGACGGGAACTACCGCTTCGACCATAACTTTTATTTCAAAATGGGCGGAGCTGGCGCGGAGGCCCTCCGCTTTGGCCTGTGGACGTTCGATGAGTGGCAGAAGCGCGGCGAGGATCAGCATTCGCTGGTCGCGGATCCCCATTTCTTTGCCCCCGACCTGGATGATTTTTCACTCAGGCCGGACTCCCCCTTGTTAAAACTCGGATTCCAGCCGCTTGATCTCGGCGGCGCCGGTCCGCGGCCATGATTGGGTTCGGATATTTGTAAGGGGGAAGGGATGCCGGCGGGCAAGCGCCCCGGCACGGCGGGGCGCTCACACTCCACCAGCTTGGGTTACCAAATGCGGTGCCAGACGGCCTTGCCCGCGCGCGCCGTGCCGTGTGCCACGACGCCCGGCGCGGCCTTAACGCCATCCCAGCCCGTCGAAGCGCCCGACTTCACGGCGCTGCCTGTGACGTGGGCGGCCGTCGAGGCGCTGTCGGCCACGGCTTCGGTGCCGCTCGCGGCCGTATGCGTCACAACCGCCGTCCCCTTGGCAATTCGAGATCCGGCGGCCCGAATGGCCCCTGCTTGGGCTGCTGGTGCAAAAGAGAGAAACGTTAGGGCGCAGATACCCAGAATCGCTAAGCGCAGTCTCATGTTCAACCTCCTTGAAAACCTTAAGTTCGCCGCGGCCTGCCCCGGCCAGGCCAGCATTAGCTTGCTAACATCAGCTTGGATGCTGGCCGAGGCCGGAAGGATTCCTTTGCCTCCGCTTGTGGGATAATTTGTTTGCCCTCCGTTTTATCGCCATGCTGTGTTAGCATGACGCGGATCGAATTCGCTCAATTGTTCTCCTGACGATGGCCCCAAACGCGACAACCCAGAATTTGTTCTTGGCACCCACCGATACGATGGCGGAAGCGCCGGGGCACGGCGGGCCCTTGGAGCTCGGCGCGCTCGGGGGAAGGGCCCTGTTGATCGTGCTGCGCATTGCTGAGGTCATCGAGCAGGAATCACTGCACGTTTCGGTCTGGGGTTCGCCGGATGGCAAGGATTGGGGGACGAAGGCCCTTTTCTGGTTCCCGGAGCGGTTCTATCGCGGTGTCACACCGGCCGCCCTAGACCTGAGCCAGCGCCAGGAAGTGAAGTTTCTTCAGGGCCGCTGGGAGCCCAACCGCTGGGGGCGAGGCTACCCGCGTCCTTATTTCAAGTTCAGCTTGGAGATTCAGGAATTGCCTTCGGGGTAGGCAATGGCTCTCTTTGAAAAGTTTTGGATTCTGCGGGTATTTCGAATCCCCAAATCAGGTTGCGCGGCGTGGAACCAGAAGGGCGGGAATTCGTCACTCCAGAAATTGAAAAGCGCCAGCACCGACGGGCAAAGCTGCTCACCCAGATTCGCTGCGAGGCGTTGGGACGCGAAGAGCTCCATGAGACCCGCGACGTCAGCGTCGGAGGTTTATTCGTCACCTCCAAGGAGCCTTTTCCCCAAGACTCCGAGGTCTCGGTTTTTTTCCATTTGCGCTCGAGCGACCCTGCAATTTCGTGCCAAGGCAAAGTCGTCTATTCCCTGAGGGGCCTGGGCATGGGCGTCCAGTTTACTGGCCTCAGCCACGCGGACCGCGTGTCGCTCCAAAAATTTGTGGACGAATCGAACTAGCCCCTGCCATTCTTTTCCTATGATTTCCAAGCCGAGGGCCATCATGAGAGTCCGAACTGTTCTCGCCGTCTTATTCACACTCGTTGCGTCGCGTGCTCCGTCGATAAACTCACGCATGTGGGCGGGAGGTCGTGCGGGCGCGGCTCAGCAGACCGAGCCGGTCAAAGCTCCGTCCGAGCTGCCCATCCCGATGGTCAAAGAGCCCGGATTCATGGATAGCCCGGATGTCCTCGCCCTTCTCAACCAAGTGCGCCTCGCGGAATTTCACGTGAACGACTTGTTGGCCGACGTCCATCCGGAACGTTGGAAGGTGCCTGAGGCGATGCGGTCATCGGTGGGAAACTCGGTGGCGGACTTGCGGTCTCAAATGAATGCCATGCAAGCTTGGCGTGCCGAGCTGGAAAAGCGGCCGACCAGCGCGTACCTAGCCTTCGAAACTTATCAAGGGCTGAGCGCCTTGCCCCCGCGGCTCGACGCGCTGGCGCGATTGGTCAGCGAGAATAAATCGCCGAGCTTTGGAGCGGAATACGCCGCGGCCGGGAACCGTTTTCTCGATGCCGCCGAAACGCTCGGCCTGTATATTGGCTACCTCTTGCGCAATCAGGACCAAATCGTCGTGGTGATGGAGGGCAACCTCTCCACGTGCCAGCGTGAACTCGGCGACGCCATGCGCGGCCGCGTCCCTAAAGCCACGCCTATACCGAACGCACGGCCTATTCGTCCCGTGCGTCACGCCCCGCGGGCGAAGGCGGCAGTTACGGCAGGAAAGAAGTCTGCGGCGACGAAGAAATAGCAACTGACGTTGGACCGCAGCGTTGCTCCGACAGAAACCGAGCCCCTACGCCGTGACCTCGGCCAGGGACTTGTCAAGGATCGCGACGGCGGTATCCACGTTGTCACGCGTGATGTTGAGCGGCGGCGACATGCGGATGACGTTCGCGTAAAGCCCGCCCTTGCCGACCAGCAAGCCGTTGGCGCGGGTCGCTTCCATCAATTGGTTGGTCAGCTCCGGTGCGGGCTCCTTCGCCTTCTTGCTTTTCACCAGTTCAAACCCTTGCATCAGCCCCATGCCACGCACGTCTCCGACAACTTCGTATTTCTCTTTCAAACCCTCGAGCCCTTCTCGGAAGCGCGCGCCGAGCTCCGCCGCGTTATCCATAAGCCGCTCCTCTTCGATCAGGTCAATAGTAGCCTTGGCCGCAGCGCACGTGACGGGGTTGCCGCCGAAGGTTGAAATCGTCAAGCCTTTGTAGGCGTCGGCAATTTCCGGGCGCGTGATCGTGCAGCCGACGGGCGCGCCGTTTGCCATGCCCTTCGCCATGGTCATAATGTCCGGCTCGACCTCCCAGTGCTCGATGCCGAACCATTTCTTGCCCGTGCGGCCAAAACCCGTCTGGACCTCGTCGGCGATGAAAAGACCCCCGTAGCTACGGACGATGTTCGCGACAATCTTGAAATAGCCGGGCGGCGGGACGATAAACCCGCCCGCGCCCTGAAT
>QHZN01000404.1 GCA_003225365.1 Acidobacteriota bacterium | reverse complement strand
TACGTGGTCTCCAATCGGAAGTCGGGAACGACGCTGATACCGGTGAGCTCGGTGAAATCAGGCAAAAGCGGAGTAATCGCGTTGGACCAGGGATGGATCGCGCCCGCGAGCGTGAGCGTCTGCCCGGCAAATTGCTTCCAGTCTATCGCCGCGTTGGGATAGGTCGCGGTGGCATCCTCCGCGAAACCCCACCGCGGCAGCATGGCGAGGGCCGGCAAGGTCGCCCCCGCCGCGCCCAATCCCTTGACGAAGCGGCGCCGGCTGGCGGACCTTAGACTGCCCGGCAACTTTTCGGGTAGCTTTTCACTTGGAGCCATGTGGTTGCTCCGGCCGCGGGATCGGACTTCACAGCGCGCACGGGATTTTCCCGTGACGTTCTGGCCCCTTGCGAGGGGACTAACGGGCTTCTAAGCCGGTATGATCTGCGCGGTTGAGGTGCCGGTTCCCGCTCATCGGCGCGGATCATGGCTGTATTTATATTATACTAGCAATACTCCGCGCCGGCATCAGAAAACAGCCGCCACGCGGGCGTCGAGGCTTAAGGCCAATGTCAGTCTTTCTGAGCCAGTCCTCTCGATGGTTTGCCCCTCCACTGGCGCTGGTGGTCGCGGTTCTTCTAACTGTGGTTGTCGCGACCGGGCTTCTCGGCTTCCAATATTTGCAGGAGCGACAAGCGGCAAATCTCGCGCAGGAGCGCAACCGCCAGGTGCTCGAGACGCTGGATCGCCTGAAAACGGTCATCGCCGACGTGGAGGCGCAAAGGCGCGGCTATCTGCTGACTCTCGATCCGCAATATCTCAAGGCCTATGGCGTCTCCGACGAAAGCGTACGGCGGGACGCCCAGGCGCTCCAGGCGCTGGTAGTGGGCGATCCATTGCAGAGCCATCGTGCCGGACACCTGGCGCTGACCGTCGTAGCGAAGCTGCGCGAGATCGATGAAATCGTCAAAACGGTCCGCACCTACTCCGGGCCGGCGGCGTAAAGCGACAGAGGAGAACGTCCAGCTCCAGAACGATATCCTGGCGCGCGACAAGAAGATCCGGCGCCTGGTCGACTCCAACATCATCGGGATCATCATCTGGGAAGTCGAGGGGCGCATTCTTGAGGCCAATGACGAGTTTCTCCGGATGGTGGGATACGACCGGGAGGATCTCATCGCGGGTCACCTGCACCGGACAACGATGACGCCGCCGGAATGGCGCGACCGCGACGCGCGTACCGTGGCAGAGCTCAAGCGGATCGGGACTGCCCAACCATTCGAGAAGGAGTACGTGCGGAAAGACGGAAGCCGCGTGCCGGTGCTGATCGGCGGGGCGATGTTCGGGGAAGGTACAAGTCAAGGTGTTGGCTTTGTCCTCGATTTGACCGAGCGCAAGCGGGCGGTAGAAGCGCTGCGGCAGAGCGAGGAGCGCTTTCGCACCCTCGTGCAGTTCTCCTTCGACGTCTACTGGGAGACCGATGCGCAACATCGCTTTAGTCACCAGGAGTTCGCGGAGAGCCTTGCCGACGCGCCGGAATTGGGCTCCGAGATCGGCAAGACCCGTTGGGAAGTGCCTTACCTGGAGCCTGATGAAGAGGCCTGGCGCAAGCACCGCGAGACGCTCGATGCCCACCTGCCATTCCGTGATTTTGAGCTCGCGCGGCTTGGGCCCGACGGAAGCAAGCGTTACGTGTCCGTCTCTGGCCTGCCTGTGTTTGACGATACGGGACGCTTCGTCGGCTACCGCGGCGTCGGGCGGCACATCACCGAACGCAGGCGCGCGGAGGAAGCCTTGCGCGCCATGCAGGCGGAGCTCGCGCACGTCAATCGCGTCACCACGATGGGGGAGCTGTCGGCCTCGATCGCCCACGAGGTCAACCAGCCGATCGCCGCAACGGTTACCAACGCCCAGGCCGCCCTGCGCTGGCTACGCGCCCAACCGCCCGATCTCGACGAGGTTCGCGCCTCCCTCAGCCGTATCGTCGAGGACGGCCAGCGCGCCGGCAACGTCATCAGCGGGATCCGGGCCCTCATCAACAAGGTGCCGCCGCGGAAGGACCGGTTCGACCTCAATGAAGCCGTCCTCGAAACGGTCGCGCTGACCCGAAGCGAAGTGCTCAATCATGGCATCTTGCTGCAGACCGAGCTCGCGCCGGGATTGCCCAGGGTGGACGGCGATCGCACTCAACTGCAGCAGGTGATCCTGAACCTGATCCTCAATGCCGTTGAAGCCATGGGCGGCCTCGACGAGGGGACACGCGAGCTGCGGATCACCACGGAGAGGGAGGCCGCCGGCGGCGTGCTCGTCACGGTGCGCGATTCCGGCCCGGGCCTGAACCAGGCGGATGTGGAGCGCGTTTTCACGGCCTTCTACACGACCAAGCCCAAGGGCATGGGCATGGGCCTTGCGATCTGCCGGTCGATGGTCGAGGCCCATGGAGGGCGGCTGTGGGCGAGCGCGAATGAACCTCGGGGCGCCGTCTTTCAATTCACCCTGCCGCTGGAACGAGAGAGCATTCCAGCCCAACACGTCCGGCCCAAGCCGGCCGCGTGATATGGCAGCTTCGCCGGAAGCCTCACGCTGCTAACTCAGTAAGGCCGCATCAGTTGGTGGCCTTTTTCATTTTGCCGGCCGGAGAGAAGCGGCCCCAGCAGCGGGGGGCTGGGGGCTGAGCTGGGGCCGCCCATTCCAACCGCCAGCAACGCGGAAACAAGCGGCCAGCGGTCCGCCAAACTATCGCAACTCGGTTGATCGTTCCGAACTAGTTTGGAGTACCTCGGTTGGTGGCCTTTTTCATATCAAACTAAACCGTGCGATCTCGCCCATAAGCAGCTTTGACGCGCGCGGATTGGGCGATGTCCGCTCTCAGGCGTAACTCATAAGAAATTTGTCGCGCTGAGTTCTTCTCAGTTGAGCGCAAATGCGGACATCGCCAAGTCCTTGGGCGTTTCGGGATTTATGAGTACACGGCCCCTAGGCGCTCCG
>QHZN01000217.1 GCA_003225365.1 Acidobacteriota bacterium | reverse complement strand
ATGGTGATGCCGGGGGATAACGTGGCGCTGGAGATCGAGCTGATTACGCCCATCGCCATGGAGAAAGGGTTGAGGTTCGCCATCCGCGAAGGCGGCCACACGGTGGGCGCCGGCTCAGTCACCGAAATCCTGAAATAGTACGGTCGAATACGTGGGCGTTGAAATCTCAGTGCGCGGGGGAGGCCCAATCAGCGCGACTGAATGGGATGCCATCGAGGCTATGCCCAAGGAGGAACTTCCTCCCCTGACTTCCGGGCAGCAGCAAGTCGCCCGAAAAATGGGCATTCAGGAAGCGGATTACGCCCGCACGGTTCTGGCTTCGAAGCGCGGGGCGGAGAAGTCGCTCGAGAAGGCCGAACGCTTCGCAAGATTTCTGAAGGACTGTGTGAGGGAGCGGATGGGTGGAGCAACTCTTTCGCGTGTTGCGTTGGACACGCTGCAGGGCAAGTTTGAAGTTGAGGCCCAGGTTGACTGCCGTGTCTTGCGGTTCCGCGTCGGGGAGAAGCTCGTGGATGAGCTTTTCGAAAACGGATCGGAGCTAGCCGAGGGGCGGCTGAATCGAGTCTTGGATCTTGCCTTTCGGACGCGCGCATGAAACTCGCAGGACGACGGGTTGAGGCCGTCTTGAGCGAGGAAGGGCAAACCGCGTTGCGGCTAGCGGGGTTGGATGTTCCCGAAACCGCGCTGCCGTTGTTTTTCGTGGAGGACACCGACGAACTGGGAATGTGGGTTCGACTCAAGCGTGAGGATGACACGCACTGGCTTCTTGTGAGGTGGGAATTCGTGCTGTCTGTTGACTTCTTGCCGCCGGAACGACAGCGGATCGGGGTAGGCAGTCGTGGCGGCGGCAGTTGAAGATGGGCACAGGCGGCCCTCCGGTCGGCGCTGGCTCGGTCACGGTAGTCTTGAATAGGTGCACAGTGATCGTCAAAGCTTGGAGTAACGGCGCACATCATCCTACAGGTGCTGGCTATGGTCTGAAGGTGAGTGCAGCTGACCGTGACAGGTACTTCAGGAGGGAGTGGGGGACGGCGACCATCGAGCTTCCAAATGGGGTTTGCGCGCATGTGAACATCGACAAAGACTCTTTCTGGAACACTTCGTGTCGCGAACTAATCAGTCATGAAATAGGCCAATGGCTACTGCACACTCGGCTGGCGCCGTGGACGGCTGACGAACCGCCCGACCTGCTTCTGGAACCGATCGTTAGAAATCGGTTTCGGTTGGATGCAAACCTGATCGGCTAGGATTGCGCGTATGCGCGAAATCATCACATTACAGTGCGGCGACTGCAAAAACCGCAACTACACGACGACGAAGAACAAAAAGAAAAACCAGGACCGGCTGGAGTTGAAGAAATTTTGCCCGTCCTGTCGCCACCACACCGTGCACAAGGAAGTGAAGTGACGAGTGGCTAGTGGCAAGGGGCAAGTGACGAGGGACAGGAAAAGGGAATTGCCCCGGTTCAAGCTTATCACTCGCCACTAACCACTGGTCACTGGTTCTCAAAGGGGCGTCAGATTAACGGCTAATCTGCCGGTCTCCAAAACCGGTCATGGGGGTTCAAATCCCTCCGCCCCTGCCAGCAACCTGTCAGGGGAATGGCGAGGGCATTCGGGAAGAGGACGGCCGACCGACACATGGCGGATGAGCTAGGAATACAAAAGAACTCCTGGATCCGTCTGCGCGAATATTTTTCGGAAGTCCGCGTGGAAATGAAGCGGGTCACGTGGCCGAGCTGGCAGGAGGTTTACGGCACGACCATCATGGTGCTGGTGGCGACTTTTCTGTTTGGCCTTTATTTCGAGCTCTGCGACGTGGTCTTCCAGCGGTTGGTCCAGCGGGTCCTGAACTTTTTCTTGGGGAAATGACAGGCGCGACATGGCCAAGAACTGGTACATCATCCACACCTATTCCGGGTTCGAGAAGAAAGTTGCCGAGACCCTGCGCAGCCGAATCGAGACGGAAGCATTCCGCGACAAGTTCGGGGAGATCATGATTCCGACCGAGGAAGTCATCGAAATGCGCAAGGGGAAAAAGGTGGTGGCGCCGAAGCTCTTTTACCCCGGCTACGTTCTGGTCGAAATGGAGATGAGCAACGACACCTGGCACCTGGTGCGATCCACGCCTCGGGTCACGGGATTCTTGGGTTCGGGCCCGACCCCGGTTCCCCTCACCCCGGATGACGTGGACCGCATCCTGCACCGCGTCGAGGTGGCGGCCGAGCACCCCAAACCGAAGCTCAGGTTCGACAAAGGCGAGACCGTCAAGATTACTGACGGGCCATTCAAGGATTTCACCGGCTCGGTCGACGAGATTAACGACGACCGCTCGACGCTGCGCGTCATGGTAACCATTTTCGGACGCGCCACCCCGGTGGAGCTGGACTTTTATCAGGTCGAGAAAGTTTGAGCTCGAAGCCGCGAACTTGAAATTCGTGAGCCGGCGGGCGACGCTGAATTTCAAGGATTGAGAGGGATCGGGAATCATGGCTAAAAGAGTGGTAGGTCAAGTAAAGCTACAGATTACGGCGGGCAAAGCGACGCCGGCGCAGCCCGTGGGGCCGGCGCTCGGGCCGCACGGAGTCAACATCATGGAATTCTGCAAGCAGTTTAACGCCAAGACCGCCGCCAAGGACCAAGATGGTCTGATCATTCCGGTGGTGCTCACGATTTACCACGATCGGACGTTCACGTTCATCACCAAGAATCCGCCAGCCTCTGTGCTGCTGAAGAGGGCGGCGGGCATCGCCAAGGGTTCGGGCGAGCCCAACAAGACCAAGGTGGGCAAGGTCACGGCAAAGCAGGTGGAAGAGATCGCCAAGTTGAAGATGCCGGACTTGAACGCCCGCGACCTGGCCGCCGCCGTGCAGACGGTGCGAGGTACGGCGCGCAGCATGGGGATCGAGATCGAATCGTAGGGAGTCTTGAAAGAGCCGCGTCGAGGGCGGGTCATTCGGAGCACTCATCGGGCCGGGGCGAGGAATCTTCTTTGGGAATGTGGCCGGGAATTCGAGATACGGTCCACGGGGGAGCTGGCGTGGGAAAGAAATACGACAACGCGGTGAAATTGGTTGACAAGCCTGCCTACACACTGGCCGACGCGATGCCGCTCGTCAAGAAGGCCGCGTTCGCCAAGTTCGACGAAACGGTCGAGCTCGCCATCCGGCTGGGCGTGGATCCCAAGCACGCCGACCAGATGGTTCGCGGCACGGTGGTGCTGCCGCACGGCCTGGGCAAGACGAAGCGGGTCATCGTCATCGCCTCCGGTGACAAAGTGCGCGAAGGGCGCGAGGCCGGCGCCGATGAAGTGGGCGGAGACGACCTGGTTCAGAGAATCCAGGGCGGCTGGTTGGATTTCGACGCGGCCGTTGCCACGCCGGACATGATGAAATCCGTTGGGCGGCTTGGAAAAGTGCTCGGCCCACGCGGCTTGATGCCCAACCCCAAGACCGGCACGGTCACGCTCGACGTCGCTAAGGCCGTCAGAGAACTGAAGGCCGGCAAGGTAGAGTTTCGCGTGGACAAGACCGCCATCATTCACTGCCCCGTTGGAAAAGTCTCATTTGAAGCTGCGAAGTTGGCGGATAACGCCCTGGCGCTCATTACCAGCGTTATTAGAGCGAAGCCGGCCTCCGCCAAGGGCAAGTACATGAAAAGCATCGTGATCTCTTCCACCATGGGGCCGGGGTTTCGCATTGACCCTGCGTCGGTCGAGGCGGCATAGCGCTGGCGGAGGACCCACATGAAAAAGGACGAAAAGCAGAAGCTGGTGGAGGCGCTGCACGCCGAGCTTTCGAAGGCGCGCAGCATCATCCTATCCGGGTTCGAGGGCATTAAGGTCGCCGACGATGCAGTTCTGCGCCGAAAAGTTGCGGGGACCGGCGCGAAGTACAAAGTGGTGAAAAACAGTCTGGTTGAACGTGCCACGGTGGGAACCGCGGCCGAGCCCATAGCGGGGAAGCTGAAAGGAACCACTGCGCTGGCGTTTACGGAAACCGACCCCGTGGCCCTGGTCAAGGTGCTCACCACGTTCGCGAAGGAAAACCCCGCCCTGGTGTTCAAGGCGGGGGTCGTCGAAGGGCGAGTGGTCTCTCTGGCGGAATTTGCCAGCCTCGCAACCATGCCTTCGCTCGATAGCTTGCGGGCGAAGATCCTTTTCTTAATCCAAGCCCCGGCCCAGCGCCTCGCCATGAGCGTTGCGGGCGCGGCGCGGAACCTGGTGGTGGTCGTGGACCAAGCTGTGAAGGGGAAAAAGTTCGAGGAAGCGCGGAGTTAGCCCTACCTCTCGAAAGGCTTTGGGGAATGAGCGGTGCGGGCGAGAAAACTTGAGGAGGAGAATCGAACATCATGTCCGAACGTGTGGATAAGATCGTCGAAGAAATCAAAGGATTGACGCTACTCGAAGCCGCGGAGCTGGTGAAAAAGTTGGAGGAAACGCTGGGCGTCTCCGCCGCGGCCGCCGCGCCGGCGGCGGTTGCTGCCGCGGCTGCTCCTGCGGGTGGCGCTGCCGCGGCCGAGGAGAAGACTGAGTTCACCGTAGTCCTCACCAACGTGGGCTCGAACAAGATCAACGTTATCAAGGCCGTGCGGGAAGTCACCAGCCTGGGCCTGAAAGAGGCGAAAGACCTGGTGGACGGTGCCCCCAAGCCCATCAAAGAGGGCATCAACAAGGAAGAAGCCGAGGCCTTGAAGAAGAAGTTCACCGAAGCCGGGGCGACGGTCGAAGTCCGCTAGACCGCGGCCAGCTATTCTGGGTGAGGGCGGCGCCCGGAACGCGCCTTCCGCCCCGGGCCCGCTCCTCAAATTGAGCTGGAAGGCGGTCGCCGAGAGGGAATGCATCCTCGGGCCCCTCCGGCGCATCTTTAAGGGTAGGGTTCTGTGAGGGTAGTGCCTCGTCAATCTTCATACCTTTCCGCAAGGAGCGTCAGGAATGGCCAAGGGCACAAACGGCGCGATGCGTCCGCGCATTAATTTTTCGAAAATTCCTACGGTCATCGAGATCCCGAACCTCATCGAGGTTCAGTGCAGGTCTTACGAACGCTTCCTGCAGATGGACCTGCTGCCCTCCGAGCGGGAAGACGGGGGCTTGCAGGCGGTCTTTAACTCCGTCTTCCCCATCACGGACTTCCGCGGAATCTCGCAGCTCGATTTCGTGGACTACTCGATCGGGAACTGGGAGTGCAAGTGCGGGCACTTGAGGGGCCTGCACCACCTGCGGAGCACCTGCAAGAACTGCGGCTCGACGGTGAAGACCGACCCGTTCAAGATGGGCGACGTGCTCTGCACGAAGTGCGGGACGTTCAACAAGAACGTCCCCGACTTCTGCGACAAGTGCGGCGACCCGGTGGCCTTGCAGTTGAAATACAACGTCACCGAGTGCCAGGAACGGGGCATGACGTTCGCGGCGCCCCTCAAGGTCACGATCCGGCTAACCATTTACGAAAAGGACAGCGACGCCGGCCAGCGCACCATCCGGGACATTAAGGAGCAGGAAGTCTATTTCGGCGAAATCCCCCTGATGACGGAAAACGGGACGTTCGTCATCAACGGCACCGAGCGCGTCATCGTCAGCCAGCTTCACCGCTCGCCGGGCGTCTTCTTCGAGACCAACGCCGCGAAGACTTATTTCCTCGGCAAGATCATTCCCTACCGCGGCTCCTGGGTGGAGTTCGAGTACGACACCAAGAACCTGCTCTACGTTCGCATCGACCGCAAGCGGAAGTTTCTGGCCTCGATCTTCCTGCGGGCGCTGGGCCTCAAGAACGACGCGGAAATCCTCCAGACGTTTTATCCCCTCGAGCGGATTACGGTCAAGGAGCGGAGGCTTTACTGGCAAGTCTCCCCGGGCCTTCTAGGGCAGAAGATTTCGAAGACCATCGCGCATCCGCGGACCGAGGAAGTGATCCTCGCCGCCAGCCGCCGGATCACGCGCGAAGTCCTGGAAAAGCTCGAAAAAGCCAAGATCGCCGAGATTGAGATTTCGGCGAGCGACCTCGAGGGAGCCTCGAGCGCGGCGGACATCGTGGATACGGCCACGGGGGAGATATTGCTGGAGGCCAACAGCGAGCTCACCCCCGCGGCGCTCAATTCCGTGCTCGAGTTGAATATCGCCGAGATCCGCGTCTTGTTCGCGGAGCGCGACGACCTGGGTTCGGTGCTGAGCCAAACGCTCAGGCGCGATACGATCAAGACTCCGCACGAAGCGCTGATCGAGATGTACCGCAAGATGCGTCCCGGCGACCCGCCCACACTCGATACGGCGACGGCGCTGTTCAACGGCATGTTCTTCGACCCGCGCAAGTACGACTTCTCGCGCGTCGGGCGTCTGAAGTTCAACATGAAGCTCGGCTATTACGCCAGCCTCAAGGAGCGGATTGAAGACAAGGCGACCCAGTTCGAGCTCGACGACGCCCGAAACCTGCCGGTGGAAAATTTCTACGTCGTCGTGGGCCAGGAAAAAATGTTCGTCGGCCGGCGCCAAGGGAGCCTCTGCTTGGAGGTTGTGCGCGGCTGTGATGGCACGCTCGCTTCCGACCACGCGGATGATTCGGTCGTGCAGTTGCCGCTCGAAAAGCGCACGCTCGACCCGAAGGACTTCTACGAATGCATCCGCTACCTCCTGAAGCTGCGCAAGAACCCAGGTGGAGGGTACGGCGTGGACGATATCGACCACCTGGGGAACCGCCGCGTGCGCGCTGTCGGAGAGCTGCTCGAAAACCAGTTCCGCATCGGACTGGTCCGCATGGAGCGCGCCATCAAGGAAAAGATGTCGGTCTACCAGGAAATGTCCACGGCCATGCCGCACGACCTGATCAACGCCAAGCCCGTGATGGCCTCCATCCGGGAGTTCTTCGGGTCGTCGCAACTATCGCAATTCATGGACCAGACGAACCCGCTTTCGGAAATCACCCACAAGCGGCGGCTCTCCGCCTTGGGGCCCGGAGGTCTTTCGCGCGAGCGGGCGGGGTTCGAAGTGCGCGACGTCCACCCCACGCACTACGGGCGCATTTGCCCCATCGAGACCCCCGAGGGGCCGAACATCGGCCTCATTTCGTCGCTTTCCTGCTACGCGCGGATCAACGAGTTCGGGTTCATCGAGAGTCCGTACCGCAAAGTGCGCAACGGGCGCACCACCGACTACGTGACCATTACTCACGGCGGCGACGGTCCGTGGAAAGTCAGCGACCACGTGGAGTTGAGCGACGTCCTCAAGACCAACGAGGACCTGCGCGAAAAGCGCCGCAAGGCCATCGAGCACGAACCCTTCTCGTTCTATCTCACGGCGTGGGAGGAGGACCGCCACATCATTGCGCAGGCGAACGTTCAGGTGGACGAGCGCGGCCACATCGTCCCCGAGCTCGTCAACGCCCGCCAGGCCGGGAACTTCGTTCTGGTGCGGCGTGAAGAGGTGGATTACATCGACGTCAGCCCCAAGCAGCTGGTCAGCGTCGCCGCCTCGCTGATTCCGTTCCTTGAAAACGACGACGCCAACCGCGCCCTGATGGGCTCCAACATGCAGCGGCAGTCCGTGCCGTTGCTGCGGGCCGAATCGCCGTTGGTGGGCACGGGCATGGAAGAGGTCACGGCGCGGGATTCGGGCGCGGTGGTGCTCTGCCGCCGCAACGGCGTGGTGGACAGCGTGGACAGCGAGCGCATCATCGTGCGCGTGGAAGGGGACGGGCACAGCGCCCAGCTTTCGCGCGAGGTCGGGGCGGATATCTATCAGCTCATTAAATTCCGCCGGTCCAACCAGAACACCTGCATCAACCAGAAACCCGTCGCGCGCAAGGGGCAGCGCGTGGCGGCGGGGGCGGTGTTGGCCGACGGCCCCTGCACCGACCACGGCGAGCTCGCCTTGGGCCGCAACGTGCTGGTGGCTTTCATGCCCTGGCGCGGCTACAACTTCGAAGACGCCATTCTGGTCAGTGAAAAACTGGTTAGAGAAGATTCCTACACCTCCATCCACATCGAAGAGTTCGAACTCGAGGCCCGCGACACCAAGCTTGGCCCCGAAGAGATGACGCGCGACATCCCGAACGTTTCCGAGTCCCTGCTGAAGGACCTCGACGAAAGCGGCATCATCCGCATCGGGGCCTACGTCAAGCCGGGCGACCTGCTGGTGGGCAAAGTGACCCCCAAGGGCGAAACGCAGTTGACGCCGGAGGAGAAGCTCCTGCGCGCCATCTTCGGCGAGAAGGCCGGGGATGTGCGCGACGCGTCGCTGACCTGCCCGCCGGGCATCGAGGGCATTGTCGTGGATGTCAAAGTCTTTTCGCGCAAAGGCGCGGGCAAAGACGAGCGGGCGCTCGCCATCGAAGCGGCGCAGGAATCCCGCCTCCGCAAGAACCTGGAGGATGAGATCCGCATTCTGAACGACGAGCGGCTGAAGCGCCTTTCCGCCCTGCTCGAAGGCGAGGTGCTGACCGCCGACCTGCACGACGAGAAAACCAACAAGCGCCTGCTCAACAAAGGGACTGAACTCAACCGCGACGTCCTGGGGCGCATCTCCACGCGCAACCTCAAGCGCATCCGCATTGCCAAGAAAGACCCGACGCTGTTTGAGAAGATTGACGAAATCGAGGAGATGACCTCGCGGCAGATCGACATCCTGCGCAAGATCACCGAGGAAAACATCCAGAAACTCAAGAAAGGTGACGAGCTGCCTCCGGGCGTCATCAAGCTGGCTAAGGTTTACATCGCCATGAAGCGGAAACTCTCGGTGGGCGACAAGATGGCGGGCCGGCACGGCAACAAAGGCGTGATCGCGCGCATCCTCCCCGAAGAAGACATGCCCTATTTGCCGGACGGCACGCCCGTCGAAATCGTCTTGAACCCCCTGGGAGTTCCTTCCCGCATGAACGTCGGGCAGATCCTTGAAACCCATCTGGGCTGGGCGTCGAAAGAGCTGGGCGCGAAGATCCGGGAAGTGCTATCTGCGGAGAATCGCGGCGAGCTTCTCAGCAAGGCGCTGAAGGGTGTCTTCGGATCGAGGGCGGTGGCCGCGGGCCTGGAAGGGATGAGCGAGGAGCAGCTTGTGGAGTTGGCCAAATCGCTCACGGACGGCGTGCGCTTCTCGACCCCGGTCTTCGACGGCGCCACGGAAAAGGAAATCAAGCAGTACCTGGAAAAGGCCGGCCTCCACCCCTCGGGCAAAGTGACGCTCCGCGACGGCATGATCGGCGACCGCTTCGAGCAGGAGGTCACGGTCGGATACATCTACATGCTGAAGCTGTCGCACCTGGTGGATGACAAGATCCACGCCCGCTCGATCGGCCCTTACTCGCTCATCACCCAGCAGCCGCTCGGCGGCAAGGCGCAGTTCGGCGGACAGCGGTTCGGCGAAATGGAAGTCTGGGCCCTGGAGGCCTACGGCGCGGCATACATCTTGCAGGAATTGCTGACCGCGAAATCGGACGACGTTTACGGCCGCGCCAAAATCTATGAGGCCATCGTCAAGGGCGAGGCGGCCATCGAGCCCGGCGTCCCGGAATCGTTCAACGTGCTGGTGCGCGAGTTGCAAAGCCTCTGCCTGGACGTCGAGCTCCTCAAGAAACCCAAGGAGCAGCTCGCGCCAGCCGAGGCGCCCCAAAAATTATGATGCGGGCGGCCCGTCCAGCGGCGGGCTGCCCGGCGCGGGAGTTTCATACCGAAGATTCTCATTCGCTCTTAAAGGAGGCGCCCTTGTTTCGCAGCAGCCCCTACGACCGAGTCAGCCTGATCGCCGAATTCGACAGTATCCGCATTAGCCTGGCGTCGCCGGAAAAAATCCGCTCCTGGTCGCATGGCGAAGTCACGAAGCCGGAGACCATCAATTACCGCACCTTCAAGCCGGAGCGCGACGGCCTGTTTTGCGCCAAGATTTTCGGCCCCGTCACGGACTGGGAGTGCCTTTGCGGCAAGTACAAGCGAATGAAGCACCGCGGCGTCATCTGCGACAAGTGCGGCGTGGAAGTGACGCTGTCAAAGGTCCGCCGCGAGCGGCTGGGCCACATCGAGCTGGCCTCGCCCTGCTCGCACGTATGGTTTTTCAAGGGCCTGCCGAGCCGCATCGGGCACCTGCTCGACCTCACCCTCCGCGACCTGGAGCGCATCCTCTACTTCGAAGCCTTCGTGGTCACCGACCCGGGCGAGGCGCCGCTCAAGGAAATGGAACTCCTGACCGAGGAGCGCTTCCGCGAGATGCAACAGCAGTTCCCCGGGAAATTCCGCGCCGCCATGGGCGCGGAGGCCATCAAAGAGCTCTTGAAAAAGGTGGAAGTGGAGTCCCTTTGCGAAGAGCTGCGCGAAAAGATGAAAACCGACGCCTCGGCGCAGAAGCGCGTGAAGTACGCGAAGCGGCTGAAAGTGGGGGAGGCGTTCCGCAAGTCGGGCAACAAGCCCGAGTGGATGATCCTCGACGTCATCCCCGTCATTCCGCCCGAGCTCCGGCCGCTGGTGCCGCTCGACGGCGGGCGCTTCGCCACCTCGGATTTGAACGACCTCTACCGCCGCGTCATTAACCGCAACAACCGGCTGAAGAAACTGATGGAGCTGCACGCGCCCGACGTCATCGTGCGCAACGAGAAGCGGATGCTGCAAGAGGCCGTGGACGCTCTGTTCGACAACGGGCGCCGCGGGCGCATCCTGCGCGGGGCGAACAACCGCCCTCTCAAATCGCTATCCGATACGCTCAAGGGCAAGCAGGGCCGCTTCCGCCAGAACCTGCTGGGGAAACGCGTGGATTATTCCGGCCGCTCCGTCATCGTGGTGGGCCCGGACCTGAAGCTTCACCAGTGCGGTCTGCCGAAAAAGATGGCGCTCGAACTGTTCAAGCCCTTCATCTATCACCGACTCGAGCAGGAAGGCCACTGCACCACCATCAAGGCCGCCAAGGAAATGGTCGAGCGGCAGGAGCCGGTGGTCTGGGACATCTTGGAAGACGTGATTAAGGACCATCCGGTGCTTCTCAACCGCGCCCCCACGCTCCATCGGCTGGGCATCCAAGCCTTCGAGCCCGTGCTGGTGGAAGGCAAGGCCATCAAAATCCACCCCCTCGTCTGCACGGCTTTCAACGCCGACTTCGACGGCGACCAGATGGCCGTCCACATTCCGCTTTCGCCCGAAGCGCAAGTCGAGGCTTCCGTCCTGATGCTCTCGTCCCGGAACATCCTTTCTCCGGCGAACGGCCAGCCGCTCGCCGTGCCGACACAGGACTTGGTCCTGGGCGTCTATTACCTGACCAAAGAAAGGAAGGGCTCGCGGGGCGAAGGGCGCGCCTTCGCGAACAACGATGAGGTACTGCTGGCGCTCGAGGCCGGCCAGGTCGAAACGCTCACCCCCATCCGCCTGCGCTATACCGGGCGCGTCATTGACCTCACCACGGCCTACGACGACCAGGACGTGCTCCATACCGAGCCCATCACGGTGAAAAACCAGTTCGTCTCCACCACCGTCGGCCGCGTCATTTTCAACGACCACTTGCCGAAAGAGATGCCTTTCGTCAATGGCCTGCTGCGCAAGAAAGGCTTGGGGGCGCTCGTCAACTACTGCTACCTGCGCTTCGGACTGGAGACCACGGTCGAGATGCTCGACGGTGTGAAGAAACTTGGCTTCTATTACGCCACGCGCGCCGGCATCTCCATCGGCATCGACGACCTGATCGTGCCCCTCAGCAAGTCCAAGCTGGTCGAAGATGCCGAACGCGAGGTCATCGAGGTCGAAAAGCAGTACCAGGACGGCGCCATCACTCACGGCGAGCGCTACAACAAGGTCATCGCCATATGGTCAAGCGTCACCGACCAGGTCGCGGACGAAATGTTCAAGGCTATGGAGCGCCAGGACCAGGAAGGCCTGCTCAATCCCATTTACATCATGGCGGACTCCGGCGCGCGCGGCTCCAAGCAGCAGATTCGCCAGCTTTCCGGCATGCGGGGCCTGATGGCGAAGCCTTCGGGCGAAATCATCGAGACGCCCATCGCCGCGAACTTCCGCGAAGGCTTGAACGTGTTGCAGTTCTTCATCTCGACGCACGGCGCGCGCAAGGGATTGGCCGACACGGCTCTGAAGACCGCAGACTCGGGCTACCTCACCCGGCGGCTGGTGGACGTGGCGCAGGACGTCATCGTCTCGGAATTTGACTGCGGGACGGTGGACGGCATCTACGTCGAGCCCATCGTCGAAGCGGGCGAAGTCGTCGAGCCGCTTCGCGACCGCATCGTGGGGCGCGTTTCTCTCGAACAGATACATGACTACGAAGGCAACCTCATCGTGGATGTCAACCAGGAGATGAATGAAGACCTGGCGAGCGCCATCCAGGCGGCGGGCATCGAGCGCGTGCGCATCCGTTCCGTGCTCACCTGCGAGTCCCGGCGCGGCGTCTGCGTCCGCTGCTACGGCCGCAACCTGGCCACCGGCCGCTTGGTGGAGATGGGCGAGGCGACGGGCGTGATCGCCGCCCAGTCCATCGGCGAGCCCGGCACCCAGCTCACCATGCGCACCTTCCACATCGGCGGCACCGCCAGCCGTATCTCCGAGCAGTCCACCCTGGAAGCCAAATCGCACGGCTTCCTGAAATTTCAGAGCCTCCAGACGGTGACCAACCGCGACGGCAACTTCGTGGTGATGAACCGCAACGGCTCGCTTGTCATCGTGGACGAAAAAGGCCGCGAGCGCGAGCGCCATTCGGTCGTCTACGGCGCCAAAATCAAGTTCGCTGACGGCGCCACGGTCAAGGCCGGCGACATCATTGTTGAATGGGACCCCTACACGTTTTCCATTCTGACCGAAGTCCCCGGCCGGGTGGAGTTCAAGGACCTCGAGCCCGGTATCACGCTGCGCGAGCAGGTGGACGAGGTCACCGGGCTTTCGCAGTGGGTGGTGACGGATGCGCCGGATGAGAAATACCAGCCCGTGCTCGCCGTCCGGAGCGAAAAAGCGGGCCCCAAGGGCACGCGCAAATACTTGATGCCCTCGCGCGCCCACTTGATGGTCCAGGACGGGGACGAGGTAGGCGCCGGCGACGTCCTGGCGAAGATCCCGCGCGAGACGACCAAGACCAAAGATATCACCGGGGGGCTGCCGCGCGTGGTGGAGCTCTTCGAGGCGCGCAAGCCCTCTGAGCCGGCCGTGATTACGGAAATTGACGGCGTGGTGAAATACGGAGACGTCGTGAAGGGCCAGCGAAAGATTCTTGTGGTTTCCGACAGCGGCGAGCCCAAAGAATATTTCCTCCCGCGCGGCGTCCACGTCTCCGTGCAGGAGGCCGAGCGTGTCCACGCCGGCGAGCCTTTGATGGACGGCCCGCGCAACCCGCACGACATCCTGGCCGTGCTCGGCGAAAAGGAGCTCCAGAAATACCTGGTGGACGAAATTCAGGAAGTCTACCGCCTCCAGGGCGTCAACATCAACGACAAGCACATCGAAGTCATCGTCCGTCAAATGATGCGCTGGGTGAAGGTCGAGGACGTGGGCGACACCGGCTTCCTGCTCGACGAGCAGGTGGACAAGTTCAAGTTCCGCGCCGAAAACGAGCGCGTCACCAAAGCCGGCGGCAAGCCCGCCACGGGCCGGCCTCTTCTGCTGGGGATTACCAAGGCGTCGCTTTCGACCGACTCGTTCATCTCCGCGGCGTCGTTCCAGGAGACCACTCGCGTGCTGACGGAAGCCTCCATCCGCGGCTCCGTGGATTACTTGCGCGGACTCAAGGAAAACGTCATCATGGGGCGCCTCATTCCCGCGGGCACGGGCCTCGATCGTTATCGCAACTTCAAGCTGCTTTCCGAAGTCGAAGCGCCGCAGCCGGAAGCCGTCCCCGAAGCTGCGACCGGCGAAGCCGCGCTGCCCGCGGCACCGGCGGTCGCCCCAGAGCTCGCCGACGAGGACGAAGCGCGGCCGCGTTAGGTTTGAGCGCGGAATGACCTTCCCGTGCTGGTAATGCGGGAGAGTCCTGGAACTCGCGCCCGACCGAGCAGGGCTACGCTCGGGTCCGCCTTCGCCCCGCGATGTAGCGCCAGCACCTCCGGTTTCTGGAGTCCGATGGTCCGATCCGGATCAGACCTGAAATCGGACTTGCCGGCTTTTCTCCCGACCAAGCCGCCGGGGCGGTGGCGCTACCGCCCGCAGAATCCTCCGCATTTCATATGAAGGGGGCTCGCTCCCTGCTTGTTCTCCCTCAACGCTTCCTCGGGCTCGAATAATTCCGGCCTTCCGACTCGATTTTGACGTGGTTCAAATCCACCACGACCGGTCGAAAAAGGCCAGGAAGTTGAAGCCAGGGCCGGGCGGCCCTTGTCTGGAAGGCGTGTAGTTTCATCGGCTTGGCCGTGCTGGGCGTTTTGGTGGAACAAGTGCAACTCTTGAATCGGTTTCACGGCGTTTGGTTTGGCGAAGCGGGGGGTAAAGGAAAGGGGCATAGCGGAATGAAACATCGGGAGTCGAAAAGGTACGATTTGCCTTTCAAGGCCGCAGGGAGAGTAATTGTCCTGGCCCTTTGGAGCGCCGCGCCTTTGGCCTCGGCGGGGCAGGACAGGGAAGTGCCCCCGACGCTGACCGTGCCCGCCGGGACCCTGTTGAGGGTGCGAGTCTCCGAATTCTTATCGAGTGATCATAACAAGGTGGGCGATAGTTTCACGGCAGAGCTCGAGCAGCCGGTCGTGGCCGATGGATGGGTGGTGGCGCGGCGTGGCCAAACCGTGCTCGGCCGTGTGGCTGTGGCGAAGAAAGCCGGCCGCGTTAAGGGAGTTTCGCAATTGGGCGTCGGGCTGACATACCTGGTTTTAGTGGACGGCCAGCAACTCCTTGTGCGAACACAAATGATTCAAGATACCGCGGGCACATCGCGCGGACGTGACGCCGCGGCCCTCGGCACGACCACCGGCGTCGGAGCGACGATTGGAGCCGCGGCCAGTGGCGGCGAGGGTGCGGCGATCGGGGCAGGTGCCGGCGCAGCCGTGGGCGTCATTGGCGTGCTGCTGACGCGGGGGCGGCCGACCGAATTGCCTCCAGAGACTTCACTGACCTTCCAGCTCCAATCTCCGTTGAGCATTTCGACGGCGCGAAGCCGAGTGGCGTTCCGGCCAGTCAATCCTGAGGACTACGGCCCGGCAAAGCTACAAAGGCGGCCGCACCTTGCCGGCGCTCCTTACCCACCGCCCCCATACTATTCGCGGCGTTTCTACCCCTACTACTATCCAGGGACATTTTTTGCTGGATACTACGGCTTCGGGCGCGGTTTTGGACACCGAGGGTTTCACCGCTAACTTCTCCAGGTCTTCTGCGAAAGTTGAATAATCGGCGTTCATCGCGAGTTGGGCCGCCTGAAATCTTTCAGGTAACCTCGAACCCGCCGAAGATTTCTATCTCGCGCAGACAGGGAACCTGGGTTTGACCCGCTGTGTAAGACATAGGTCGGCGAGCACAAGCCGTGTCGCCGCGTTCCTGCCAGCCGTCGTGGTATTCTGCCCATTCACAGCCGGGGCGAGCTGAATGGACCTCAACGACATCATCGAGGCGATCCGCGCCAATCGAGTCCGTGTTACAGACCATGCGGATGAGGAAGCCCGAGCGGATAGTCTCAAACTCGACGAAATAATATTTTCACTTTCGAATGGTGAAATCATCGAAAAGTACGAGTCGGATAGGCCGTATCCAAGCTGCCTGGTTTTCGGACAGACTCATAGCGGCGTTGCTGTCCACAGCGTTTGGGCGTATAACATTGAAAATGGGTGGGCGGTCTTGATTACGGCCTACCGGCCTGATCCCGAACGATGGGCAAACTGGCGGGAAAGGAAAAAGGGCTGATGACCCCGTTTACGAAATGTCCAGTGTGCGGCGGCGAGTTGGTCCACAAGCAGGTCGAAAAGCTCTTGCGCGGAGGAATGCACACTGCCGTAGTGAAGGTGCCCGCTGAAGTGTGCCTTCGATGCGGAGAGCGCCTGTATTCACAAGATATCGTTCGCCAATTTGAAGACATCAGAAAAAAACTCGAACACCAGGAAACCGCAGGGTTCCGCCCGCTGGGAAAGTCCTTTGAGGTGAAGGCAACTTAAGACTGCCCCCGCGCAAAACCTCGACGCACAAATCCCGTGCCGCGGAGAGTGCCTATGGCTCCCGAACTGAAATTTACCGAAGAGGAAATTCAAAAGATTTTTGGGCACGAAGCTGCCGAGGACGAGCAGATCGAACGCCTTAAGCAGTATTACTTCAAGAGCGCCATTTTTGAAAAAGTGGCTGCAGACCTGCCGCTGAGGATTGTTGTCGGACACAAAGGAATCGGGAAGTCCGCACTGTTTAAAATAGCAATGCAGGAACAGCGGGAGCGGGCCGAGCTGCCTGTTCTTATTCGACCCGACGACATCGTTGGCCTAGGAGCCCATCACGAGGACTTCCTGGGAACGATCAGACACTGGAAACAGGGGCTGCAAGAGATCATCGCCGAAAAAGTCCTAGGGACGCTTGGCCTGGCTAAACCCGGAAGTATGGAGAAGGCGTTCTCTCAGACCGGCAAGTTGCTCAACTTCCTGAGGCAGACTTTGTCCCCCTATTTGGAGTCGAAGGTGAGCGCCAAGCCCGCTCAGGTCGCCCTTATGAAATCTTTTTTGGACAGGAAAGCCGTAACAGTTTATGTGGACGACCTCGACCGAGGCTGGGACGGAAGCCGCGAAAACATAGCGCGTGTTTCAGCCTTGCTCAACGCGCTGAGAGACCTTTGCAATGACAACATAGGGCTGAAATTCAAGCTGTCGCTTCGTTCGGATGTGTACTTCCTCGTCCGCACGTCCGACGAGTCCACGGACAAGGTGGAGGGATCAGTGGTCTGGTTCGCGTGGACCAACCACGAGATTCTCGCTCTCTTGGTTAAGCGCAAAGAGACATTTTGCGGAACGCAAGCTGACGAGCAGTCTTTACTACGGATGCCACAGCACGACCTCGCTAAATTCCTCAACCCCGTGATGGACCCATACTTTACCGGCGAGGGCAAATGGGAAAACGCCCCGATACACAGAGTCCTCATGTCACTGGTCAGAAAGCGGCCTAGGGACCTCGTAAAGCTATGCACGCTGGCAGCCAGGCAGGCCCGGGACCGCAAGGGAGTTAGGATAGCTACAGTCGATTGGCAGGCTAGCTTCGAGGAGTATTCTCAAGGGCGTGTCCAAGACACAATCAACGAGTTTCGATCCGAGCTCCCGGAAATCGAGCGACTGATCATGAACATGAAGCCAAACCGAAAGGAGCGCCAGGCCCAGCTGGGATATACGTACAAAACCGAGCAACTCATGGAAAAGCTACGCGCGGTCATGGAGCTCGGTCGTTTTACCTTTCGCAATGGGTCTGAGGCGGGCCCAAAAGACCTCGCGCAATTCCTATACAAGATTAACTTCCTCACAGCACGGAAGGAGCTTCCAGGCGGCGAAATTGATAGGAAATATTTTGAGGAAAACCGGTAGCTGTCAGCGAAATTCGCGGACTTCGGATACGACTGGGAGATACATCCTGCCTATAGATGGGCCTTACAGCCTGAGTCTATCAAGGACATCTACGAGCGGCTTTGCCTCACCCGCGACGCGGGATAAGCCGTGCTAATTAGCCGTGGACGAGTGACCTGAGCCCTAAATGAGACTTCGCAAAGAATCCCGCTAGGCAACCTCGAACCCGCCTGCCCGCTCGAACGCGTGCGCGACGCGGAGCAGCCGTGCTTCGTCGAAGTGTTTGGCGAGGATTTGCATGCCGACGGGCAGGTGCGGAGAGCTCCGGGTCACGCCGCAGGGCACGGAGATGCCGGGCACGCCCGCCAGTGACGCGGTTACAGTGTAAATATCGGCGAGATACATCTGGAGCGGGTCGTCCATGCGTTCGCCGAGCTTGAAGGCCGGAACGGGCGAGGTCGGCGTCACGAGGATATCCACCTTGTCGAAGGCTTCGAGGAAATCGCGCGTGATGAGCGCCCTCACTTTCTGCGCCTTCCGATAATACGCGTCGTAGTAGCCCGAGCTCAGGACGTAGGTGCCGAGCATAATGCGGCGCTTGACTTCAGCGCCGAATCCGTGGTCGCGGGTCTTTTTATACATTTCGCGGAGGTCATCGGCCCCGCTCTCGCGAAAGCCGTAGCGCACGCCGTCGTAACGCGCCAGGTTCGAGCTCGCCTCGGCTGTACAGATAATGTAATAGCACGCGATGGCATAATCCGTGTGCAGCATGCGGATCGGCTCGACCTTCATCCCGAGCCGCGCCATCAAATCAAGGCCCTTCTGGATGTTGTCGCCGATTTCGGGGCTCAGCCCGTTGAAATACTCGTCCGGGACGCCCACCTTGAGGCCGCGCACGTCTGCCTCGAGCGCCACCCAATAGTCGGGAACGGGGACGTCCGCCGAGGTCGAATCCCGAGCATCGCGGCCCGCAATGACACCCAGCACGCGCGCAACGTCGGAGACGGTCCGGCCAAAGGGCCCAACATGGTCGAGCGAAGACGCAAACGCCACCAGGCCGTAACGCGATACGCGCCCGTAAGTGCCCATCATCCCGACCACGCCCGTGAGCGCCGCGGGCTGACGGATCGAGCCGCCGGTGTCCGAGCCCAGCGCGGCCGCCGCCAGGTTCGCGGCGACGGCCGCCGCCGAGCCGCCGCTCGAGCCGCCAGGGACCCGCGTGAGGTCTCGCGGGTTGTGAGTGGGAAAGAAACCGGAGTTTTCCGTAGAAGAACCCATAGCAAATTCGTCGCAATTCGTCTTGCCGAGGATCGAAGCTCCGGCGGCCTCCAGCCGCTCGACGGCGGTGGCGTCGTATGGGGGAATGTAACGCTCGAGGATGCGCGAGGCGCAGGTGGTTCGCACGCCCTTCGTCGAAAGGACGTCCTTGACGGCCACCGGCACGCCCGCAAGCGGCGGCAAGGGTTCCTGGGCGCGAACCTTGCGGTCAATCTCCAGCGCCTGGGCGAGGGCGCGCTCCGGCGAGAGCGTCAGATACGCTCGGATGGCTTTGTTTTCGCGCTCGATTCGCTCGAGCGTCGCGCGCACCAGTTCCTCGGCTGAGAACTGGCGGGCGAGGAGTCCGGCGTGAATCGCGTCAATGCTAAGCGTGGTCAAATCCATGGAGCCTCTGCTCGCGCTGACTGCCGCACGCGGGCGATGGAAACCTTGCCCTCTCGCGCGGCACAGGAGGCCTACTCCCTTTCGATGACACGCGGAACCTTGAAGCAGCCCGCTCCGGGCTCGGGGGCATTGGCCAGTGATTCCTGTTGGGAGAGTGTCTGTCGGGGCTCATCGGGCCGCAGAGTGGGTGTCCCCGCCGCCGGATAGATGACTTGGGCCATGGGCTCGACCTGGCTGGTATCTAATTGGTTGAGTTTTTGCATGTGCTCGAGCACCGCGTCGAGCTGGGGCAAGAACTTTTTCACCTCTTCCTCGGTCAACTCCAGATGGGCGAGGGCGGCAACGTATCGGACGTCTTTTTCGGAGAGCGCCATCGGTTAACCCTTCGGGAATCCCGAACCCCTGGCCAGTTTCCTCTCGAGCCGCCTGACTGTTTCGTCCGTGACTTCGTAGAATGCGCCCGTAGTCACACCCGCTTCGGCTGTCCCCAGCCTTGTCGAGACGACGATGCGCAACTTGCGCACGGCGGCGCGTCCCAAGAAGCCATTGACGGCGGCGCGCAGCTCTTCGGACATCTGCCGCAGGGCCACCGCCCATGACGCCGAGGAGGCCGCTACGGTCAGCGTCCCGCCCGTGAGGGCGATCGGGCGCGAGTGCATCGCTACGGCGGGCCCGGTGACCCGAGGCCACAATGGCGCCAAGAATTCCAGGAGCGCGGCGCCCGGCTTCGCGGCGCGCCGCTCGAAAACGCGTGACAGGGTTTTCCCAACTTCTTCCATGGGAATCCTCCGGCCGATTCAGTTTTTCGAAAACGTCCGAGAGTCTATCACACCTCCCGGCGACCTAAAACAGCTTGTCGCCCCGCCTCGCACCTTTTTATAATCTCGGTCGCAATGCGTTTGATCCTGGCTTCCGGCTCGCCGCGCCGCCGCGCCCTGCTCGAAGCCGCCGGCTTCGATTTCGAAGTGGAGGAGAGCGGTGTCGAGGAAGCCTTGCGGGCCGGGGAACCTGCCGAGGCGTTTGCCCAGCGGGTGGCGCGCGAAAAAGCGCTGCGCGTCGCCGCCTCTCGGCCGACCGAAAGCCTGATTCTCGGCGCGGACACCGTGGTGGTCCTGGACGGCGAAATCCTGGGCAAGCCCGCCGACGCGGCCCAGGCCCGGCGCATGCTTCGGCGGCTTTCCGGGCGCACGCATCAAGTGCATACTGCCGTTTGTCTGGTCCGCGCACCGCAAAGTGTTGTGGCCGAGGCGCTGGAGACCACGCTTGTTACATTTCGAGATTTGGACGAGCGGGAGATCCGGGACTACATTGTCTCGGGTGAGCCCTTCGACAAGGCGGGCGGCTACGGCATTCAGGGACGGGCGTCCAAATTCGTGAGCGGTTTGGAGGGCAGCTATTCGAACGTGGTGGGACTGCCCGTCGAGCGCGTGGCCGAAATGTTGAGACCGCTCTTGGGTAGTGGGTAGGTTTAAATCGCCAGGCCAGCCGGTTCGTGACCACAAGGCGACTACTCATTACAGATGCCAGGCCGAGGGGAATTTTGTCCGTTGCCAAATCGCAGCGCTCCTCTTATCCGGAAAGGGCGTTTTTCATTCCAAATCCAGCAAAGTACCCACTCAGCACAGTTTCCGAGTGCGCCGTCGCTCACCCGGAATTTCGGAGTGCCGTTGCGGATTCGTCGGTGATCACATGGCGACAAGGCAGGATCTATTTCCTCGAACCCCGTATCTCGGGAGTTAGGCTGGCACCGCCAGCGGTTGGCCGACAAATCAGCGGGTGTTTAAC
Source organism: Acidobacteriota bacterium (assembly GCA_003225365.1). Taxonomy (GTDB): domain Bacteria; phylum Acidobacteriota; class Terriglobia; order UBA7540; family UBA7540; genus Gp13-AA74. Next base: position 689 of record QHZN01000217.1, on the reverse strand, counting down.
TTCCGCGTAGCTGACTATTCTGGCTTGATCGGTAAAGGCTACGCCGACTTGCGTGATCTACCCCTAGGAGGAACCTGAATCGGGATCACTCGGAAATTGGCCTGCCATAGCTTCAGATCTCGCAGTCGATCCCTGCCAGCGATATAATTCAGAAGGGCAGGACGGGCGGTGACCAATTTGTGACGTCGGCCGCAGCAGATCAGCAGATGAACTGGCGGGTCACTGATATGGACCGACGCAAGGACCGCGCCGTTCGCCCTGATCGAGCACAAGGAGCACACGAACATGAAGCCAAAGAACACGATCTGCCTCTGGTTCGACAAGGACGCGCATGAGGCGGCGCGCTTCTACGCCGTCACCCTTCCAGGTAGTAAAGTAACCGCTGTTCACGAGGCTCCCGGTGAATATCCGGGCGGCAAGAAGGGCGATGTGCTGACGGTGGAGTTCACCGTCCTGGGCATTCCCTGTCTCGGTCTCAACGGCGGCCCGGCGTTCAGGCACACCGAGGCCTTTTCCTTCCAGATCGCGACGGAGAATCAGGAAGAGACGGATCGTTACTGGAACGCGATTGTCGGCAATGGCGGCACGGAAGGCGCGTGCGGTTGGTGCAAGGACCGCTGGGGCCTCTCCTGGCAGATCACCCCCCGCGCGCTAACCGATGCGCTTGCGGCTGGTGGCGGTGAGGCAAA
>QHZN01000250.1 GCA_003225365.1 Acidobacteriota bacterium | reverse complement strand
CGAGACGCGAGTTCCTGGAAAAATCAGCCCTGGCGGGACTGGCGGTGACGACACTCGGATCCGAGGGGGCGGCCGCAAAATCCATGCCCACGCGCGTGCTGGGAAAGACGGGCGTGCGGGTCTCGGTTCTCGCCTTCGGATGCGGTAGCCGCCTGGACATGTACCGCACCGAGGAGGCGGCGGTCGAGGCGATCAATCTGGCGCTCGATTCCGGCATCAGCTACCTGGACACGGCTTACGGGTACGGCGAGGGCCGTAGCGAAAGCTGGGTGGGCCAAGTGGCCAAGACGCGGCGCAAGGAATTTTTCCTGGCCACCAAGATCGAGCCCCGCGACGGCGACACGGCGCGGCGCATTCTCGAAGGCAGCTTGAAGCGATTGCAAACCGACCAGATTGATCTGATCCACGTGCATGCTTTGGAGGGCCCGGACGATCTCGCGAAGATAGAGGCCCAGGACGGCGTGCTGAAAGCGCTCTATAAGATGCGGGATGAAAAACTGACGCGCTTCGTCGGCATCACCTGCCACCACGACCCGGCCGTTTTGAAAACCGCGCTCGAGCGGCACGACTTCGATTGCGTCCAGATGGCGCTGAATGCGGCTTTGCAGGGCATGACGGGGGGCGAGCACGGCATGGTCCTCAATCCGGCAATCAAGACCAGCTTCGAGCACGTGGCGCTGCCAGTGGCGCAGAAAAAGAACCTGGGAATTCTCGCCATGAAAGTTACGGGACAGGAAATGCTCGTCGGAACCGGCGCCGACAAGAGCAATATGGACAAACTGCTTCAGTATGCGCTCAGCCTGCCCGTGGCGACCGCCGTGGTGGGGATGCCTGCCCACGATATGATCCGGCAGAACGCCGAATTAGCAAGAAACTTCCAGCCCATGCCGGAGGAAGAAAGGCGCGATTTCTCCCGGCGGATGGCCGCGGCCCACAAGCTGGCTCTCGATCTGAAGTTCCGCGAGCACGTGGACTGCTAACGCCGCCCCTGGAGAATCCATTCCGAAGCAATCCTCGCCCCAGGACGCCAAAATGCGAAAAACAATTTCGCGCTTCCGGCCAAGCGACCACCAGGCGATCTTGGCCGGGAAATACTCGCGGATCAACACAACGTAATCAGCCCTTCGTTGTTACGGGTTGTATCGCTCGCCCAAAGCACATAGAGGGAACGGCCATAGTTGAGACATTGCTCTACATGCCAGTCGTGTCCGCTATCTTGGCGAACGTGGATCTGAACGCGAGCTTTGCCTTTGCGTCTTGGCATCTTAAGTTCCGCGTAAATCGTGAGGCCGTGAAAACTGCACAGTTTTCTCCCGGTGATTTTCGGATGGCCAACGTTGTTTGGCATGGACAGCACCCTCCCCGCGAATTCTATCACGCACGTTGGCGCGTCTTTTCAGGAATCGGACAAATGGGGCACGCGGCTGGCGCAGACCTTTAGGTCTGCGATATTGCTATGCGCGACGCGGCGCGCAGAGCTAAGGCTCGCTGACCGAGGCAATTCGCCAGCCGACGGACTTCGTTACCATGCGATTTTGGCCGGGAAATACTCGCGGATCAAATCCTCATAATAAGGCCGCAGAGCTTCGGCGTTGGGGCGCTCGCTGCTTTTCGAATAAAGGTCGTATTGGCTGAATTCACGCACCCAGTAGAACATCTCCCGGTCGTGATGGCTCATGAGGTGTTGGTATTCGCCTTCGCGGTGTGCCGGGTAGAAGGAGTGATAGCGGAGCATGTAATGGGCTTCCTCGGGCAGGTAATCCTTCGCGACGTGGTAGATGTACTCATCGTGTCCCCACGACAGATCCACCCTATCCAGCCCGCATTGCTCCTCATAAACGCCCAGCCGAGTCTGATATTGGGGAACACGCGAGTCCGGATTGGCTTGGAAGAACTCGTGGAAGACGATCTTGTCGGACCAGGCGCAGCCCACCGGAAACGTGTCTCCGACCACGGCCCATTGCGGTTCACCCCAGAGGCAGAGGACCTTCCCCAGGTCGTGAATCAGCGCGGTGAGAACAAACCACCGAGGACGCTCGTCGCGCCGCGCGGCTTCCGCTGTCTGGAGCAAGTGCTCGATTTGGGAGAGATCGGTGTCGGGGTCGCTGTCATCCACTAATTGATTCAGATATTGCATCGCTTCCCAGACGCCCATCTTCATCCGGTTCCGGGACAGGAATTCCTTTTTCTTTTCAAGAACAAAATCGCGCGTCTGGTAGGTGTGATTCAGCCGATAGAACTCCTTCACACAGGCGCGAGCTTGCGCATCATGGTTGCGGAATTCCTCTTTCTTCTTGTTCGGGCTGACGGTGACCGGCGTCGTCGCGCTCTCCGTCGCGGCGTACCGATCCTTTACGAAGTCATCCCATTCCTCGAGATTTCTCAAAGGGCCGGACGAGCTTTTCTTTGCGGCGTGGTCATTCATGGTGGGATCTCCATTCAGAAACCATTATAACACCCGAAAGTAACAGGCCTCAACTTGGCACTCGGCACTAGGCTCGGCGACGGTAACACTTTAGCTTTGCCATGCCATTGCGGAGTTGTAAGGGCGCCCGGCCCTTCGGGTGGCGCTCACAGTTCGACCTCGCTCACTGTCCCTGAGCGAAATCGAAGGGAGCGAGAGTCGAACCTCGCGGCCCCAATGCGGCGGACGACTTCCGCCCTACAGCCTGGATCGCAGTCGTCACCGGCCCTTGTGACCTTTTTTGCTACCCTGGAGCGAAAGTTATCGGTTAAAATTGAGGACATTAGGGGCTCGGCCATGAGGGATCTTCCGCTAAACCGCGAATACCAAGGGTTAATCCAAGCCGTTACTCGCCGGCATTTCTTCAAACAAGCCGGGTTCGGTTTAGGCGGGGCGGCCCTGACCTCGCTCCTCAACAAATCGATTTTTGCCGACGCCACGCCCGGGCTGGCGGGGAATCCCATGGCCCCCAAGCCTCCCATGTTCCCCGCCAAGGCCAAAAGCATCATTTACCTTTTCATGGCGGGCGCGCCCTCGCAGCTTGACCTGCTCGACTACAAGCCCAAGCTCCAGCAGCTCAGCGGGCACGAGATTCCCGAGGACATCCTGAAAGGTGAGAAATTTGCTTTCATCCGCGGCGTCCCGCGCCTGCTCGGCTCGCCCTACGAATTCAAGAAGTGGGGCCAGTCGGGCGCCATGATCTCCGAGCTCCTGCCGCAGTTGGGCGAGGTGGCCGACGACATCGCCATCGTGCGCTCGATGCACACCTCGCAATTTAACCACGCCCCCGCCCAGATTTTCATGAACACCGGCTTCCAGATTATCGGCCGGCCGAGCATGGGCTCGTGGATGACGTATGGGCTGGGGAGCGAATGCGCGGACCTGCCCGGCTTCGTGGTGCTGCTCTCGGGCGAAAACCAGCCCGACGGCGGCAAGGCCTGCTGGGGAAGCGGCTTTCTGCCCACGGTCTATCAAGGGGTCGAGTTCCGCTCCAAGGGCGACCCGGTGCTGTTCCTTACCAATCCTGAAGGCGTAACGCCGGAGGAGCGGCGGCGCTCGATCGAGGTGTTGAAGGGTTTGAACGAGGCGCACTTGAAGAGCGCGGGCGACCCGGAAATCGTCACGCGCATCGCGGCCTGTGAGATGGCATACCGCATGCAATCGAGCGTGCCGGACCTCATGGACATTTCGAAGGAGCCGGCCGAGGTGCAGAAGATGTACGGGACCGAGCCGGGCAAGGCCTCGTTTGGGAACAACTGTTTGCTGGCGCGGCGGCTAGTGGAGCGCGGCGTGCGCTTCGTGCAGCTTTATCATCGCGGCTGGGACACCCATGGGACTTCCAGCCACGACGACATCGTAACCCGCCTCACCAGCATCACGCGAGAGACCGACCAGGCATCGGCGGCGCTCATCAAGGACTTGAAGCAGCGCGGGCTGCTCGATTCGACGCTGGTGGTCTGGGGCGGCGAATTCGGCCGCACGCCCATGAACGAAGAACGCAACCATTCGAAGTTTCTCGGCCGCGACCATCACCCGCGGGCTTTCTCAGTGTGGCTCGCCGGGGGAGGGATTAAGCCGGGTATTACACTCGGCCAGACGGATGAACTTGGATATAACGTCGCCGAAGATGCCGTGGACGTTCAAGACCTGCATGCGACAATTCTTCACCTGATGGGCATGGACCACACCCGGCTCACCTACAAGTTTCAGGGGCGCAACTTCCGCCTGACGGACGTTACCGGAAACGTCGTCAGGAAGCTCCTGGCCTGACAGGCTGATGAAAAAATGGGCCCGTCATGCTGAGCGAAGCGAAGCATCTGCTTTGTCTCATTGAAAGCAAAGAAAGTAGATCCTTCGCTTCGCTCAGGATGACAGGGTTGGAGGGGATTTTCATTGCCCTCCTAAGGCACTCTCCCTGCTCAAGTCAAGAAGGGAACGGGCGGGTCAATCGCTACCTGCCCCAGGCCGAAAGTTCTTTGGGCGGTAGCGGCTCAAAGAACTTGGATCCCACGCGAAGCTTGCCGCGCAGCGCGCCCGGCCTCCGGCTGCCCTTTATCTCAAACGGATTGAGAAACTTGCCGAGTTTCCATGGAATGTACGGCCAGTGCCAGGCCTTCTTCCACTTAGGCGCTTGTCCGTGCTCGCTTTCCGCCCACTTATACAATTTGTCGTGAGGCACGAGAAACCACTTCCGCGGGCCAGCGCTCTTCGGGTCCGGGAAGAGCATCCACAGAGACTTCCCACCGTATTTCTTCCAGTTCACATCCGGGGTGGCTTTCAATTGAACTGCCCGGAGATCCGCGTCTGGAGTCCGCACTATCAAGTCCTCGCCATAACAGTCGGCTTCAGGGCGATAGACCCGAAAGCCGACTCGAATCAGGAGCGCAGTAACCTCCGCACGATTCGCCGCCTCTTTTTCGTTCGACGTTAATTTCGCCTTCGCTACAACTATCTTAGACCCCATCTGATACACCTCCGCGCGTATGTGGCCGTCATCCGGAATTTCGCGCTGTCCGAATCGCGTCTATCGCCCATGGGTTTTCGAGCGCGCTGGTGTCGCCGGTGGCTTCCCCGAGGTAGGCGGCGCGAATCAGCCGGCGCATGACTTTGGCGTTGCGTGTTTTCGGGAGGTCCGAGACGAATTGGACCGATTGTGGCTTTAAGGGCTTCCCGAGCTGCTCGGCGACCTTCTCGCGGATTTCTTCTGCCAATTTGTCAGAAGGGTCGAAGCCCGGGCGGAGGACCACGAAAAGGGCGGCGGTTTCGCCCTTGAGTTCGTCCGGAACGCCCACCGCCGCCGACTCGCGCACGGCGGCGTGGCCGGCTGCGGCCGATTCGAGCTCCGCCGGCCCGACGCGCTTCCCGGCTATTTTCAGCGTGTCGTCGCTCCGGCCTAGGATGAACCAGTGGCCATCGTCGTCTTCGAGCGCCCAGTCGCCGTGCACCCAGACGTTCGGAAAACGAGACCAGTAAGTCTGGTGATAGCGCCCCCGGTCGCGCCAGAAGCCGCGCGTCATGCCCGGCCAGGGCGCAAGGACGGCGAGTTCCCCAACCGCGTTTTTCACCGGCCGGCCCGAATCGTCGAGCACTCGCGCCTGGATGCCCGGCACAGCCGTGTTGAACCCGGCGGGTTTTATCGGCCGGTGTGTCACGCAGCCGAGGAGGCCGCCGGAGACTTCCGTTCCCCCGGAATAATTAATGATCGGGCACCGGCCCCGCCCAACTTCGTGGAAGAGCCAGAGGTAGGGTTCGGGGTTCCACGGCTCGCCGGTTGAGCCGAGCACTCGCAGGGTCGAGAGGTCGTGCTTGCGGACGGGTTCGGTCCCGAATGGGACGAGCGCGCGAACGAGCGTTGGCGAGAGGCCGAGGTGCGTAACGCGGTGCCGCGCGACGAGCGCCCACAGCCGATCGGGAGATGGGTAATCTGGCGCGCCTTCGTAAAGCACGACCGTCGCGCCGAGCGCCAGCCCGCCGAGAATCGCCCAAGGGCCCATCATCCAGCCCATGTCCGTGAACCAGAAGAGCACTTCGCCCGCGCGTAGGTCGAACAAGTGCGCGAGGTCCTGGGCGGCCTTGAGCGGAAAGCCGGCGTGATAATGGACGGTGCCTTTCGGCCGGCCCGTGGTGCCGGAGGTGTAGATCAGCATGAACGGGTCCATGCTGCTCATGGACTCGGTGGGCGCGGTCGTGGCCTGTTGCGGCACCAGGTCGTCCCAGTAAATGTCGCGGCCAGACCGCACCGCAGTTTCTCCAGAGCCTACGGGCGACGGCCCGCCGAGGCGGCGAACGATAACCACCCGCTCGACCGACGGCGCAAGGGCCGCTGCTTCCTCCGCTACGGATTTCATCGGGACGCGCGCGCCGCGGCGAAAGAACCCGTCAGCAGTGACGAGGAGCTTTGCTTCGGCGTCCGCCAGACGCGAACCCACCGCCTGAGCGCCGAAGCCCGAGAATAATGGAATGAAGATAGCGCCGAGACGCGCCACGGCGAGCGCGGCAATCGCCGTCTCCGGCAGCATGGGCAGGAAGAGGCCGACGCGGTCGCCGCGCCGGACGCCGAGCGCCGCGAAGGCATTCGAGGCCTGCGCCACTGCCAATTCAAGCTCGCGGAAATTGTACTGAACGATCTTCCCATCTTCGCCTTCCCAAATAAGCGCCGGCAACGCAGCCGCCGGCTTGCCCCGAACTGATCGGGGTCCCTGCGTGTGGCGCGTCACGGCGTTGTGCGCTAAGTTTAGCCGGCCGCCCACAAACCATTCCGGCCACTCGGGACCGCGCGACAAATCTACGAATTGGCGATATGGCTCGAACCATTCGATGCCGAGGAGCTCGAGCGTCCTCGCCCAGAAACGGTCGGGGTGCTCGACGCTCATGCGGTAGAGCGCGTCATAGCCCGAAACGCCGAGCGCGGCCATTAAGCCTTCGAGGTGGCTGCCTTGAGCGTATTGGGGACTCGGATACCAGACGGGCTCAGCGCGCATCAGCCGTATTGTACGCCGAACCGACGAAGACGCGGTGCGCTCCCGGACATTCGGGAGCTTGCGAGCTTTGTCCCAACCCACCACCGCCCGCTGGTGCGTGTGTGTGCGAATCTTGCGTCGGTACCACGGAAACGACGATGAAGGTTAGCAGGTCGGCAGGCCTGACGCCGTAAAGCAGGCTTGCAAGGAAGTGAGTCAACCCCAGCGCGCCCACTAAGCCGATCCCCACGCCGATGATTGCCATTTTCAGTCCCTTTCCCAGAACCATCGTGAGCAAATCCCGCTTCTCTGCTCCCAAGGCCATGCGAAGTCCGATCTCGTGTGTCCGCTGGACGACCATGTAAGACATCACGCCGTAGACCCCCAGGCAGGCCAAGAGCACGGCCAACGCCGCAAAGCCACTGAGGAGTACAGTATTGAAACGCGGCCCCGCCACCGACTGCGCGAAATATTGGTCGAGGGTCACCACATGAAAAATGGGCGCGTTCTTATCCAAGGCAACCACTTGGTGGCGGGCCTCCTCGACAATGCTTCGTGGATCTTTCGCTGTACGTATGACAAAAAACATGGTACCGAAGGGGCTTTGGGCTAAGGGGGCATACACCTCGGGGGCGGCTTCCGCACCCAGGTCGCTTTGCTTCACATCACCGATCACGCCCACGATTTCGCGCATCGGCGGCTCGCCTGGGCCATAGCCGTTACCGATACCGGGCCGGATGTGCTTCCCGATCGGGTCCTGGTTTGGGAAGAAGCGCCGCGCCAGCGTCCGATTGACGATCACAACCGGGGTAGATTTCGAATCGTCATGTTCTGTGAAGTCGCGGCCCTCGACGAGGGCTATGCCCACGGTGTGAAAATAGTTCGGTTCCGCCGCGTTGAAATCAGCCGAGGGTCTCGATCCCATCGGCGTGGGCTCCCCCTCAATTTCAATACTGGAGCGGATATTGTCTCCCGTCAGAGGCAGCGACGCGACCGCACTGGCCGAGCTGGCGCCAGGGAGCGCGCTCATATGCGCCACAACTTCGCGAAAAAATGCCGGCACCCGTGCGTCCTGCTTTCCAGCGGGTGAATCGAGCTGAAACGTCAAGACATGATGCGGATCGAAACCCGGATCAACCCGAGTGAGATGCAGAAAACTCTGAATCAACAGGCCAGCGCCGAGCAGCAACACGACAGCTAAGGCGACCTCGCTGACCACCAAAGCGGCGCGCAGGCGGCTGTGCTCTTTTCCTCCGCTTCCAGAGCCCCAACCACTCTCCTTCAGCGATTCGGTGAGACTAATCTTAGAGACGCGCAGGGCCGGAGCGAGACCGAAAAAGATTCCGGCCAGAAACGAGATCAGAAAAGAGATGCCGAGCAGGCGCGCGTCGAGGCCGACGGAGTTCAGGCCCGGAACGTCGACCGGCATTAGGCGCACGAGCATCCGGACCGACGCAAGCCCCAGCGCGAGTCCGAGACCACCCCCTAGCAGCCCCAGCGCAACGCTTTCCGTGAGCAGTTGGCAAGTCGCTCGCTGGCGGCTGGCGCCTAGGGCAGCCCTGACGGCCATCTCCTTGTGCCGACCGGTTGCCCGCGCTAATAGCAGGTTCGCGACGGTGGCGCACACGATCAGCAGAACGCAGCCTACGGCCCCCAGCAGGACGAGCAGCGGAGTGCGAAGAGGTCCGATAAGAGCCTGGATTTCCGGCACAATCCGCGCGCTCCTTGCCTTGACCTCGGGGTGTTGCTTGTTCAATGCGCTGGCGATTGCGGCGATCTCGGCTTGCGCCCGCTCGATCATGACTCCAGGTTTCAGCAGGGCAATAACGTCAAGATAATGCGCGCCCCGCTGTGCGGTCATCGCTCTCGCGCCACCTCGGGTATCAACCGCGATCGTGGTCCACAGCTCTATGGGCTCCGCCTGAATGGGGAACTGGAACGCCTGCGGCATGACCCCGACTACCGTAAAGGGTTTGTCCCCGAGCTGAATGGTGCGGCCCACGACCGACGAGTCAGAACCGAACTCGCGCTGCCAAAGACCGTAACTCAAAATGACTGAATCGCTGCCATTTGTCGCGGCGGGGTTCTCGTCTTCCGGGAGAAAACCGTGCCCGAGTGCTGGAGTTACCCCGAGCAGAGAAAACAGTTGCGCGGACACTACCGCCCCTTGCAAATGTAGCGGCTCACGTGCGCCGATCAGAGTAAAGTCGTTTGTTCGGAACGCAGCCATGCCCTCGAAGACGTGACTGCGCCCCCGCCAATCCAGAAAATCCGGATAGGACGCAACACCGCCGTTCCCGGTGGCGGCGATCACAGACCTAATTCTGACGAGGCGGTCAGCAGTTGGAAAAGGCAGCGGCTTGAGCATTAAAGTATCAACTACACTGAAGATCGCTGTGGTTGGGCCAATGCCCAGCGCCAGAGTGAGGATAGCGGTAGCTGCGAAACCGGGATTCCTCCTGAGCACGCGCACGCCGTAGCGCACGTCTTGGAACAGGGCTTCGATGAACCGCACACCCCAGGCGTCCCGGCAATCTTCTTTAATCTGATCGAGACCGCCGGATTCGAGACGGGCGCGACGACCGGCTTCCTCAGGCGTCAGGCCCGACAGGACAAACTTTTCTGCCAGATGCTCGAAGTGCGCGCGCAGTTCCGCGTCCATTTCCGCTTCCACCGACTCGCGGTGGAACAAGGCCCGCAAACGATACAGAAGATCGCTAATCATTGGCACCTCCGCTGGGCTTTCAGCGGTCAGCTATTAGCATTCAGCTATCAGCCCTCACCGAGCAGCAAGCAACGACGAGGGGTATGTTGTTAGCTCCGGTATACGGTGCCGCCTCCTCTGACTGACTACGGAACGCTGATAACTGAGCGCTGAAAGCTGTCGGCTGAGAGTTTCTCAAATCGTCAATCGAAAATCGCCAATCAGTCGCGCCTCACGCTGTTCCCAAGACCTGCCCCACGGCGGCGGCGAGCTTCTTCCATGCGCTCTCCTCCGCTTCGAGCTGTTTCCGGCCGCTCCGCGTAAGCTCGTAATACTTAGCCCGCCGGTTGTTCGCTGAGGTCCCCCATTCCGCTTTAATCCAGCCCCGGCGTTCGAGCCGGTGCAGGGCGGGATAGAGCGAGCCTTGCTGAATGCGCAGCACATCGCTCGATATTTGCAGAATGCGTTCGGAAATCCCCCAGCCGTGTTGCGCTTCGAGGGCCAGGGCCTTGAGGATGAGCAGGTCCAGCGTGCCCTGCGGAAGGTCAATGCGCTCGCCACCCATTGGACTCCCCCCTTTCGCTTCTACAGGGAGGATCGTACTCCCGCTCCTCGAGGAGCGCAAGGGGAATCTCTTTTTGTTGGCGACGAACAGACGTTTGCCGCAGGCGGGCAAACTACAGCGTCAACACGCCTCGGACAACGCCATCCTTGATCGAGTGGGTGAGCTTGAACCCCTGGCGGGATAAGACTTTCTGTGTGATGTGGTTTTCCGGGAGGATTTCCGCCCTGATGCGCGCGAGTTTTTCCGCCCGCCCGACTTCGATGAGCCGGCGGAGCATTTCGGCACCGATGCCGCGGCGCTGGTAGCGGTCGGAGACGAGAAGGGAGATTTCGGCTTCGTTTTCCGCGGGCGTTTTGCTCAGCCGGCCGACCGCGAGGATTTCGCGTCCCTGCGTGTCCGGCCCCGCGCGCTCCGCGACCAGAGCCATTTGGCGGTCGTAGTCAATGAAGCAGATGCGCGTCAGCCGTTCGTGCGCGATGCGCTGGCTGAGGCCCAGCGCGTGGAAGTAGCGCAGGTAAACACTCTGTTCGGAAAGGCCCTCGTGGAATTTCACCATCCATGGCTCGTCTTCGGGGCGGATGGGGCGCAGCGTCAAGGCCAAGCCGTCGCGGGTCTGCGCGGGGAAGGTGTAATTCGCCGGGTAAGGGCGGATGGCGAGCCGGGGAAGGTCGGCCACGCGCGTCCCCGGCTCATGCAGGACGAGGCGGGCGTCGAGCGCCACCAGGCCCTCCGAGGAAGCGAGCAACGGGTTGACATCAATCTCTTTCACCCAGCGTTCTTCCACCACCAGTTGGCTGAAGCGGACCAGTAATTGCTCCAGGGCGTCCACATCCACTCGCGTGCGCCCTCGAAACCCCTCAAAGGCCTTGTAGATCCGGGTTTGTTCCATCATCCGCCGCGCCAGCGTGGTATTGAGCGGCGGCAGCGCCAGCGCGCGGTCTTTGAGAATTTCCACCAACTGCCCGCCCGCACCGAACATCAGTACGGGACCAAACTGCGAGTCCACACTGCTGCCAAGGATCAGCTCGAGACCCTCGGCCTTGGCCATCGCCTGAACCGTGACGCCGAGGAAATGTTCCGCGCCGGCTGCCTCCACGACCGAAGCGCGAATCTCTTCAAACGCCCGTGCGACGCCGGCCGCATCCTCGAGGTTCAGGCAGACGCCGCCGACCTCGGTCTTGTGCGTGATCGTTTGGGAGTGAAGTTTCACGGCCACAGGGAAGCCGATTTCGCCGGCGACGCGAGCGGCTTCTTCGGCAGTGTGGGCGAGCCGTGTCGCCACCGTCGGAATGCCATAGGCGGCGAGCACCTGCTTCGATTCGACCTCGGTCAAGAGTTTCCGCCCCGCCTTCCGAGCCTCTCGAATGATTTTTTGGGCGAGCGGCTGGTCGGGCGGCGACGCCGCGAGGCTAGGCGTTTCGTAAAGCCCTCTGAGGTTGTAACTGTATTTCCACATGTAGTCGAACGTGCGCGCGGCGGAATCTGGGAAGGGAAACGTCGGAATGCCCGAACCCGTGAGGATGGAGAAGCCCGGCGCCGCTTGTTCGCCGCCCATCCAACTGGCGAGAAGGGGTTTAGCTTCGAGCTTGGCGAACCGCTTGACGAGCTCCGCGGTGCCCGTCGGGTCGGTCATGGCCTGGGGCGTGAGGATGACGAGCAGGCCGTCGCTGGTGGGATCCTTGGCCAGGACCTCGACCGCCTTCGCGTAGCGGTCGGCGTCGGAGTCGCCCAGGATGTCTACGGGGTTGTTATGGCTCCAGTGCGGCGGCAGGATGGCGTTCAAGGCGCTCATGGTTTCGGGAGCAAGGGGAGCGAGCTCGCCGCCGTGAGTCAGCAAGGCATCCGCGGCGAGCACGCCCGGCCCGCCGGCGTTGGTGACGATGGCCAGGCGCGGGCCGCGCGGCCGAGGCTGCTTCGCCAGCACCTCCGCCATGTGAAAAAGCTCCGCCATGTGCTCGACGCGCAGCACGCCCGAGCGGCGAAAGGCGGCGTCGAGCACGTCGTCGTTGCCCGTCAGCGCGCCGGTGTGGGAAGCCGCGGCCTTGGTGGCCGCCGCCGTCCTTCCCGCCTTCAGCATGATGATGGGTTTGGTGAACGCGACTTCGCGCGCTGCGGAGAGGAACGAGCGCGCGTCGCCAACCGATTCCATGTAAATGATGATGCTGCGCGTGTTGGGGTCATCGCCGAGGTAGTCCACCAGATCGCCCCAGCCGACGTCGGCCATTGACCCGATGGAAATGAACGCGCTGAACCCGACGTGCTCACGAAAGCTCCAGTCGAGAATCGCGGTGCACAGGGCGCCGCTTTGGCTGATGAAGCCGACCGTGCCAGGCTTCGCGATGGCGCTCGCGAAAGTGGCGTTCAGTCCGGTGATCGGATTCATCAGGCCTAGGCAATTGGGGCCGATGATGCGCATCTTGCCGCGCGAGGCTTTCTCGAAGACCTGGCGCTCGAGCTCCGCGCCGGCCGGGCCCGCCTCTTTGAATCCTGCCGAGATGATGATGGCGCCGCGCACGCCCGCCTGGACACATTCATCGACCACCCCCGGGACCGTCGCGGCGGGCGTGGCGATGACGGCAAGGTCCACTTTTTCCGGAACCTCGGCGATGCTCGGATAGGCTTTGATGCCCAGCACCTCCGAGCGCTTGGAATTGACCGGGAATACTGTGCCGCCGAACGGGTGGCTGACAAGGTTATAGAGAAGCGTGCGCCCCACGCTGTTTGGCGAGGCGCTCGCGCCGATCACGGCGACGGCGTTCGGCGCGAAGAAAAAGCCCAGCGGATGTTCGCGATGGTGGAGGACGTCGCTCGCCGGCTCGCTCGGCGGACGCGGTGGTTTTGAAGGCTTGGCTTCCGACACGTTCAGCATGATGGACTCGCCCTGGATTGGGTTCAAGTCGTGAAACAATTGCGAGCGGTTTCGATAAAGTCACGGCGGCCGTTTCAACGGCCAACGATGTCGGATGCGCCAAGTGCAACCAAGCGTGCCGCCGCTATGCACGACGTCGATAACTCTTGCCTGCAATTCTAGCTTATGGCTTCACGCCTGCTTTGCGAAGGATTGTCATCATAGGACACCGGTTCGTAAACGCAGATTGGAATAAATTCAATCCTACGAAAGCCGTGAAGAGAAGCCACTATGGGCTCACCCAATATCCCAATGCGAGTGAGGCCAGGACGAAAGCCCCGGCGATCATTCTAAGGTAGCGTTCAAGTGTCATGGGTTGCCTCCTCATCAGGTTAGAGCAGGCATGCCGCCGTGGCGAAACGGCAGTGCCTGCTTCCTCCGGTTCGGCGTCTACACCTTCTCCCAGGGGCGACCATAACCGGATGGATGTAATGGCGTAAGACCTTCTCCGTCGTATTTCCCCGGGTCGTAGACTCAAGGAAGGGGCGGTGCTCGGCTCCTACGACAATCAAGTCTACACTGCTTTCTCGACCCTGCAATAGGATTGCTCAACCCCCTTGGCTTGACGCGTCACTACTACAAGGTCCGATCGGGTGCGCGCCTCTCCGAAGTCAGCTCCGGAGTCTTAGGGCCGAATGGCGACTTTGATCACTCCGTCCAGCCGCTCTCCGAAGACGCGGTAGGCTTCTCCGATTCTGTCGAGTGGGAAATGGTGCGTAAGGAGCGGGCGCAAGTCCACGCGGCCGCTGCGGACGATCTCCATCAGCCGCCGCATGCGTTCTTTCCCGCCGGGGCAGAGCGTAGTGACAATGCGGTGGTCGCCGAGGCCGGCTGCAAAGGGCTCGAGCGGGACCGTGATTTTGGCGGAATAGACCCCGAGGCTCAAAAGCGTTCCGCCGGCTCGAATCACCCGCAAAGCGTTCTCAAACGTCGCTTGCGTGCCCAGAGCCTCAATGGCCACGTCCACGCCGCGCCCGCCCGTGAGCTTGCGGATTTCCGCTACAACATCCTGCTCTTTGTTGTTCAGAACCGCGCTGGCGCCCATCTTTTCTGACATGGCCATCCGCACCGGGTCGGACTCGACCGCGATGATCAGCCCGGCTCCCTTTAACTTGGCCCCGGCCGTGGCGCAAAGGCCGATGGGGCCCTGCGCGAAGACTGCGACCGAGTCGCCGATTTTCACCTCGGCGCTCTCGGAAGCTGAAAAGCCGGTGGAGGCGATATCGGCCAGCAGCACGACCTGGTCGTCCGAAAGGTCGTCCGGGACTCTTGCCAGGTTCGCCTGGGCGTTCGGAACCAACAGGTA
>QHZN01000216.1 GCA_003225365.1 Acidobacteriota bacterium | reverse complement strand
GGCGCAAAACCTGGTCGTTCCAGCGCGCCAGTTCGTTGGGGTTGGGCTCGGTGATTTTTGGCGCGGGGCCCAGGTCGGCACCAGTCTCCACAGAGACTGGAGCCGCTGGTGCGTTGGCGGCGATTCGCTCAGGGGGCTGCGTTTCGGCGGCCTTCGCCCCTTCGACTGGCGACTCTTCGTTCGGGCTTCCCGTTGCGGCAGGGTTTTTCGGCTCGCTCGGTTCACTCACGGCTGCTCTCCTCAACCAATTCGTATCCGCCCACCATGGCCCGGAAATTATTCCAACCGGCGCGGACGACCTGCGCGATGTGAATGGCAAAAAAGGCGACGTAGCCGATGGTGAGCCAGAAATGCTCGAAGCGCGCCGCCTGGTAGCCACCGAGAACCTTCGCGAGCCATGCGAACTGGGTGGGCTTGTAGATGGCGAGGCCGGTCAGGAGCGATCCACAGCCCATCAGGATAATACTGGTATAGGCAATCTGCTGCGCGCCGTTGAATTTCCGCGCGGGTAGCCTGCCCTTGTAAAGGTGCAGATCCCCGAGGGCGACCAGAATCGCTTCCCTAAACGAATGCCGGTTCGGGACCAGGTAGCGCCACTCGCCTGATAGAATTGTGTAAAAGACGTAAACGAAACCATTCAGCGCAAAAAACCAC
Organism: Acidobacteriota bacterium; assembly: GCA_003225365.1. Classification (GTDB taxonomy): domain Bacteria; phylum Acidobacteriota; class Terriglobia; order UBA7540; family UBA7540; genus Gp13-AA74. The sequence goes on along the minus strand of QHZN01000216.1, from coordinate 31,986 downwards.
ATGAAGAAAAAGTGCCACGCCATGCCTTCGGCCAGATGCCCTTTGAGTCCGAGCGCGGTGTAAAAACCCTCCGGGAAGAACTTGAAAAGCGTATGGCTGCCCACGCCGATGCGGTAAACGTCGTTCGCCCAGTAAATCCACAGCCCGCTCCAAATCATTACCGCGAGCAGTGGGAAGTTAATCCAGTGGCACCAGCGGATCGCCAACGGATGTTTGGCGCGCATCTCAAGCCGCGGCATTGCCAGCTCCTGGTCGCGATTTCATAGTCTCTTCCCCGACGCCTGCCAAAGCCCCCTGCCCTCCTGAGAGGCAGAATACTCGCGGACGCGGCGAGAGTCCAGACGCTGAACCGACCATGGCCCCCCTCGGCGACTCGGCCTCCCCGCGCAGTTCTTGGGAAAAGCCGCGAATCTGGGGACAGGTCCACTCTAGGCGTGTTTCGCTTCAGTCGGGATGGGGCAGATGGGTTGAGCGATGAATCTTGCCGCGGTTGGTCGATAGATGAAAGTCGAAACAAGAAGGCTCAACGGCGAGGTTTGGGGGCCAAGAAGAGCGAGCCCGGTCCCGCAGGTCAGGACCGGGCTCGATCCCCATCCAATTGCGCGTGGTTAGGGGTGAGACGAGTCAGCGTGCGCCTCGCCCACGATGACGTTGGCGCTCTGGGGCACGCCCGTTGCAGTCGGACTGACGATCACGTGGATAGCGCGTACCGTGATGCCGCTGCTCGAGGTGCCGGAACACGGTGGAGCGCCTCCACCATCGCAGACCTGCTCGTTGAGGATGACCGAGCCGATCCCCGGCACCAGAATGGTGGTGTTCGGCGGAGGATTGTCGCTCACCGCCGTGCCATTCACGGAGATGCCGACCAAACTCGTGCCGTTCGGAGTTGAGGATGATGTTCCGCTGCCTGAAATGCTGTTGCCTTGCGATGTGATCGCGGTCGCGGATACCGTGCATGCGCCGGATACAGGTAACACACAGACGGTTTGCGTCTTAGCGTAACTCGCTGAGTTGCTACTCGAGCTCGTAACCGCCCCGTCGCTGTCGCTCACGGAAGTTCCGCCGCTCGTGAGGGCCGTCGAAAACTGGTCGAGGTTTTGGTGGTCATGCCCCCCTTGCGGAGGAATGCTCACGTAACCGACGACCACGGGCAGTTGCGAGGGATTGGCCTGCTCGTTGACGATCGTGGCGTCCCCGCTCACGGTTCCGGCAAGCGCCGGGCACCCGGTTTCCTGCGGGAAGTCGGCGTGCGCGTGGGCATGCGAGACCACTGCCTCAATGGCATCACCGGTCGGCGCCAGGCTTGTAATGTGGACGTGGATCATTTTGACGTCGAGGTCGGCAGAGTAAGTCCCGCCGGTGAGTGTGCCGGGGGGAGGCTGAGAAGTCGAGCCGGTCTCCTCCAGGAGCGCGACATAACTGCCCGCACCGAATTGGGCCGCGGGGAGGACGATCGTCGTGTTGGGATTGACGTTGTTCACCGGAGTGCCGTTTACGACCAGGTTCTTGAAGCCTGAACCCGCCGCGCTGAAGGAAGAGTTGGTTCCCGTGGCTTCAGCGGAGGCCACTCCGCGGATCACGTCCGCAGTGACCAGCCCACTGAGGAGGTTGACCCCAGCCGACTCGGCAATGCCGGTATCGGTCGCCGTGTTCGTTTGTGAGTCCACCGTACTCGTGCTTGATGCGCTGAGCACGTTCGCCTGGAGGTCACCGCCGCCAGGAGGCGGGACCGCTAGGTTCAGGACTTGGTTGCTGTTGCTCGTGGATCCGACGCCCGACTGCGAGCTGCAAACGCCGTGCGTGCAACTGGCAGGTGTGGCAGCGGGCAGCGTCTCGTTGAGGCCCAAGAGCGTGTCCTGGATGCTGGCCGCGGCGGCGTTGCCGCTGGCGTTCGCGCCTGCCGGATTCTGGACGGAGAAATTGACCGGCTTGACCTTGGTCCGGTCCTGAAGCGCGGCGCTCAACGACGTCGAAGAGCGCGTCTTCATAGATGCGAAGAGGACCTTGTTGCACGGAATTGTTCCAATCGTGTCAGTGATATTCAGAGCGAGCTCGCCGAAAAGGGCGGTTCCGGTCGCCGTCAATCCGGCTATGCTCGCTGTGGTATTTACCGCGCCATCCCAAAGCGTCCCCTGACTGCCCAGAGAAATCGGCGCGAACGTCGTGCCGGTCCAGGTGAATGCAGTCACGCCGATCCTCGTGCCTCCCGAACCGGAGACGGTATCAAAAGAGATCAAGAAGTCGCCGGGCGTACGGATCGGCAGTTGCGGGCAACCGGGACTGGCGGAATTCGTCGAGGGGTCCGCCTGATTGAACTCGTAGTCAATGTGCGCGTCGCCGTTATTGGACAGGCGCGACCAGTCGGCGTAGATGAACTGCTTCTGCGCCCCGTTCACAGGAAAGAAGCGAAAGCCGATTTCGCCCGCCACGGGTGGGGCGCCGTTGATTGAGATTTCGTTTACGAGGTCGTCCTTCGCGGGCGCGCTTCCCTGGATACAGGACCAAGTGCTTTGGTCGTTCTCCTTGGACCCCTGACCGAAAGCATCATCGCTCGGCCCCGTCGCGTCGGTAAACGTGGTGAGAGCGGCTGGAAAGGGATTGCTGTCCCAATCGAGGGGCTCCGTCGGCGGCGTCAAGTGATCGACGATGAGATTTCCGTCGATCTCAAAGCTGCCCACAGTGTTGCCGGCTAACGCGGCGCGATTTGCCACCGCAGCGCCGATCAGAAGAAATAGAAGAAAAGCGCTGATGATCAGTAATGGACGCGGAGCCTGACCTCGAACCGCGGTCCAATGACCCTGGAAATTCGTTTTGGTCGTCATATGCCTCCTCCTGCGTTAAGGATTTATGCGTTGGCGGCCAAGATTCGGTGTAGCATTCTTGGCATGCCGTTATGTAGATTCTTGAGGGCGCACAATTCAGTTGCCCCTCTGAGAATTTCCCCGGGATTGTGACTTTTATAACTTGTGAGTCTACGACGCAACGTACCGGGCAACTCTTTGTAGAACAGGATTACTGTTCTATGGAGGACAGGTTTTGTGTTGCCGCTTGGCCAGCGGGATTTTCCCTCCCCCTATAAGAAATTGTCCGGGGACAGAATAGGTGTTTTCCGAATTTTGCTTTTCCAAATTGAAACTTCGTTAATTCTTGCTTCCCTCGAAGCACCCAGTAGGCTGAACTCATGCCCGGATCTGCCGTGTCGGAAACCCTTCGGGCAGCTTCATGAGGCCGCGCCCTTCGAGAGGCCCAGCCAACCCACTCTTTCCGTGCCAAGGTAAAAATTCCTCGGAACTCGATTGACGGTCAAGGCCACCTTGGGTTTGAGCGCCATCCTTCAATAGTTTATGGCTATAGCCTTATGGAACTCGGCGTGCCCGAAGAACTGCTTCGGTCCGCCTCCCACAGCGGAGCGCAACCGCGAACCGAACGGCCCAATCATGGAAACTTTTCCGGATTCGCGGCGCTTGCCCTTACAAATTCAAGTGCTTGCTTGCAACCCTCTGGCTGCTCTGTACCTTGTTAATGTCTTGTCCGCTCAGAGTAAATTGGGTGATCTGCTGGCCAGTCCGCCTGCATCTGATTTTAACTTCGTTCGAGAAGGCAGCTCTGCGCGCCTCTTCATTCTCGATACTCATTTACTCCCGGCAGAGCTCTCGAAAGTAATTCGCAATTTGAGCGTATACTGCCCGGGCAGTAGATTTGTCGCAGTATTATCAGAGCGGAGTTACGAGGACGAGGATATACTACGTATGCTGTATCTCGGCCTCGATGGTCTCGTAAAGGTTTCGGAGGATCTGGAACAGGAACTTGCGTCAGCAGTGAACACGGTACTGGATGGGGCGGTTTGGGCGCCTCGCCGTCTCCTGGCGGAGTATGTCCGGCAGACCAATTGGCTTCGAAGTGATCAATTCCTGGCCCGGTTTTCCCTCACGCCTCGGGAGAGCCAAGTTCTGCAGTTTGCCCTCCGTCGCCTCTCCAACAAGGAGATCGGCGAGGTACTTCGAATCTCGGAGCGCACGGTCAAGTTTCACATCTCCAATATCTTTGACAAGCTGCAAGTCAATGATCGTCAAAGCTTACCTGCCGCGCTTGGCGCCGCGGCTGCTGGATCGCCATCCGCTAACTCGGTGCTGGCTCCGTCGGCTCTCGCTGTAGGATGAAGGGTCCAACCGCCACCACGCCCAACCCAAGCACGGCTCCCCGGAATCATGTGTTTGTCAGACTACTAATGCTCGGCCGTTCCGGTTGATCGGGGCTAGCCCAGCGTGTGCGATCGGCTAAGTGTTGAGCCTCTGCTGGGGGTTTCGCGTGCCTTTTCCCACCCTTCCGGGCGGAATATCATTCGCGGTTGTAAGCGTCTGCTGCCTTCAGTCGAGCTTGATATTCGATAAGCTGCCACGGAAGGCGGAAGCGGATCGAGCGGACCTTCGCCGAGCCCGGACAGTACCGGCGCACCAGCAACGCGGCTTCGGTGCGGCGCTGAAGGGCGGCGCTACGGAAGCATTCCTTCCAGGCGCGACTTCACTTCCGGCCAATCGGAATCCGTGATGCTGTAATAGACGGTGTGCCGGATGCGGCCGGTGGAAGCGATCATGTGGTTGCGCAAGACGCCTTCTTCTTTCGCGCCGAGGCGCAGGATGGCGGCGCGCGAGCGCGCGTTGAGTGAGTCGGTCTTGAGCTCAACGCGGATCGCGCCCCAGGTCTCGAAAGCGTGGCAAAGCATGAGGTTTTTCGCTTCGGTATTCGCGCGTGTGCGCTGCCAGGGCCGGGCGAGCCACGTCCAGCCGATTTCGACCCGCCGGTGCCGGCGGTCAATATTGCCAAAGCGCGTGCTGCCAATGACGCGGCCCGACGAACGCTCGACGGTAGCAAAAGGCAGCGCCGTGCCCGCCGCCTGCGCCGCGAGCGCCTCCTCGATATACGCGCGCATTTCCTCGGCAGTCGCGACCGGCTCGGGAATCCACTGCCAAAGCTCTTGGTCGAGGCCCACTTCCGAAAGCCCGGCGTGATGCGCCATCGAGAGCGGCGCAAGGCGCACAAAGCGGCCTTCAAGCGTCACGGGCCGCACTTCCATGGGCAACGATTCCGCGCTCATGCGGCCAGCCATTGCCAGACCGCCCGGTAGTAACGCATCAGACGAAGGGGCTCGGCGCTCGCGGGGATTTCGCAAAACGTGTAGCGGCTGAAATTGGCCCCACGAAAGAGTCGGAAGAGTTCGTGGTAAGGGTAAGGCTTGGCGTAACTCGGAAAGCCCGCTTGCTCAGGCAAGCCGGGCGTGGTCTTCTCGGGCGGTTGGCCGGCGCTTGCGCCCCACGGCGCGGGCGCACGCCAAAGCTCGTTGATGTGGCAACTGCGCAACCAGTGTTTTAGCAGATCGAAACTCTTCACGACCGAGCCGTCTTCAACGTCAGTATCGTTCGAGTTCCAACACAGGCCGACGGAAGGATGATTCGCGACATCCATGATGCGGCGAATATTGGGAGGATCTTCGGTCCCCTCGCCGTGGACTTCCACCCAGATTTCGACGCCGTTGTCGCGCGCAATGTCGCCGCATTTGGCGAGCGCCCGGCCGATCTGGTCGAGCGTCTTATCGTGCGGCACGCCTTTCGGAAAACCGTTCGGGCGGACCTTCACGCCCATGCAGCCGAGGTCGCGCGCGAGCTCCGCAAACGCCCGCGTGTTCTCGACGTTCTTCTCGACCACGGCCGGGTCGGGCGATTCGTACTCCGAGGTCGAGCCCAGGCTAACCAGGCGCACCGCGGAGCCCTCGAAACGCTTGCGAACCTCCGCGCGCTGCTGCTTCGAAATCGTTGGCTCAACGCCGTGGCGGTGCGTGGTGCGCAGCTCCACGCCTTCAAAGCCCGCGGCTTCGCAATTCTTGATGATGGTCTCGATGTCCCAATCTTTGGCCAGCTCGTAGGTTACAAGGCCTAACTTGAAAGGCGGCGCGGGATCAGCAGGCCTCCCTGGGGAGGCTGGAGGGCGCGAGACAGCTCCGAGATTCTCAAGTTTTGTCGCGCTCATCGCCGCCAGCGCCGTCGCGCCGCGTTTGAAGAACCTTCGCCGTCCGGTTTTTTCCATGCGAGCTTCACCTATCCCTTCATTCGGAGTGACGAACGCCGGTATTCTACTCCCGGAGGTCGTAAATTTGTTCCATGGAATCGGAGGGAGGGAGCAAAGCGCCAGTTCACGGCGCGGGTCACAAGACGCTCAGGCAAGGGGAGGAAAAATAGCGGGCGAGGACGGGAGGCGACGTCGGGCCGGCACCTTCGACGCTATTTCGGCGCGCTGACGTGGGTTAGGGGAGCGGCCGCAGTCGTGGAGCTAGGCTTCACAAAATAAGGAACGACAAGTCCGGAGAGAACCAGAACAATCGCTAGTCCCACCAGTGCATCCACTATCGTAAAACTGTATTTCTTCGAGGTTCGCATTTTCATCCTCCACTTTCTCAGTTCAGTGCTGTAGGGGGCAAGGGAAATGCCAAACCAGCCAAGGTGCGGAAAATTCTTGAATGGCTGGATCCAGTTGAACAAACGAGGGTTCGTGAGGAGGTCGCGGTCCGAGCGCCTTCGGGACTCGATTGCAGCCTTGCTTTTTTGCCAAATATTGTCGTCCTCCCGCTGACACTTCCCGCTTGAGACTTAAGTACCGGGGTCCGCGAAGGCACTCGGACATTCTGGCGTATAATCTGGTCTTCCGGCCTGATTGCTGCGGGTTTCGGCAGGTTGAAGCCATGGTACTAGTCATTGACAACTACGACTCGTTCACCTACAACCTGGTCCAGTATCTGGGTGAGTTGGGCGCCCAGGTCGAGGTGCGGCGCAACGACCAAACCAATGCCGAAGAGATCGAGCGGCTGCGGCCGGAGCGCATCGTCATATCGCCCGGCCCTAAGACCCCCACCGAGGCTGGAATTTGCCTGGAGGTCATCGAAAAGTTTACGAGGCGCGTGCCCCTGTTGGGCGTCTGCCTCGGCCACCAGGCCATCGGGCAAGCGTTCGGAGGGAAGGTTATTCGCGCGCCGGAGATCAAACACGGCAAGACCAGCTTGATTTCTCACGACAGCAAGACGATTTTCGCCGGGCTGCCAAACCCCTTCCCCGCCACGCGCTATCACTCGCTCATCGTCGAGCGGGCCAGTCTCCCTTCCTGTCTCGAAATTTCCGCCACTTCGCCCGACGGGCTCATCATGGGCTTGCGCCACCGCAAGGCCAAGACCGAAGGCGTGCAGTTCCACCCCGAGTCGGTCCTCACCGACTCCGGCAAGCGACTGCTGGCGAATTTTCTGAGGCTCTAACCCCAGCGCGGCGCGAAATACCCGAAACTCCGGTCTATTTCCCTTCCACCAAATCACGGAAGCTTTCGTAGTAATGAATAGCGAGGCCGGCGAAGCTTGGGTAGCGGCTGAGCCACTCGACGGTGGAGCGCGTTTCTTCGTCGAAGATGGGGGGGCCAAGGCCAAAGAAAGTTTCTTTCGCCAGCATGACGTGGACGGACTTGAAGCCCCCGACCGCGGCATGCGTCTCGGGATCGGTCAGGTCGAAGGTCTCGAAGCCCTGCCACTCCGTGTCGCGCCCGACTGCGGTGCGAGCCTCGGCGAGAATGCTCTGGACATTGAAGCGCGCCGGGTCGGAGGAAGCGCCGAAGTCCCTGGCCAGCGCGACGAGCGACTTTTCGAAGGCGACGGGCGCGCCGCCTGCCACCGCAACGGGGGCCCGCAGCCCTAGGTGCACGTTCGCGCCGTCGGAAAACGCCGCGAGACGGTAGTCGCCGAAGTAAGACTGGTTCCGGAGCGGGCTTTTCGACAGCCGCCGGCTGAATTCCACGAGCGGCAACCCGGCGACGAAATAGATAGTGCTGTCGGGTTCGCGCGAAGTCTCAAGCCCCACGAGTATCTTCTTGCTTCGCGCGGCGGCGTAGGTGAGAGAGGGGAGCCCTGCGGTGACGATGCCGCCCGCGCCGTCCGCCTCATTGCGGTAATCCATTATAGTCACGGTGTCCACGAGGTCGGTCAAATGCTCGCCGACGGTCTTGTCTGAACCCTGAAACGTCACGGTCATCGCTTCGCGCTCGGCGGCGCCTGAGGGATAAAACCAAAAAGGCGCGTCGCAGCCAAAATGGAAATTGGCATTCGTTTTCTCGACGACCTTCGAAACCATTTCCAAGTACTCGCCAAAAAGCCCTTTGCGTAGCGAGGGTGCAAAGTAGCCGATCAACGAGTAAGGTTCGACGTCGAAGTGGACGCCGTCAAACCGTCCCTGGGCGGGTGCGGTGCGGTTGAAGGCAACGACCGCGTCCACGGCGGCGAGCGCTTGCGCATGATTTTCGTTTGCCGCCCACTCCGGCGCCCCGGCCAGCGCCGCGACGGCCACCCCCCGCGCGTGCGCGCGCTCGACAAAGGCCCGATAGGAGGCGGCATTTTTCAGCTCGAACTGCGGCGCCGTCGCCGTCCCGACGGAATTGAGGTCCGCGGAGAGATACACCTCTCGGATGCCCTGAAGCGCCGAGAACTTGAGCAAGCGTTCAGTCTCGGACGCACCGCCGGGAGAGTCGAACAGCTCTTTCGTATTCCAAATCCACATAGCCCCCCGCGCCGAGTGCGGCGTGACGGGCGCGAGGACCGGGGCTGAAGTCCACCCCGGAGGGGCGTCGGCCTTGAGCGCCACATCGTCCAAATAGAAGCGCTCGTCGCCAGGCCTCGATATCTCGAGCGTCAACCGCGTGAGCCGACTCCGATTCAGCCCCGCAAATGCGCTGAGCGGAATCACCACCTCCTGCCACTCGGTGGTTGCGCCGTTTGGAAGATAGTCGTGGAGTTGGGCCTTGGGCTCGGCGTCCTCGCGCGTGGAAGTGTCGGCGAGTGAAACGCCAAAACCCTCGCCGCCCTTCTCGCCTTTCAACCAGAACGTCAGGTAGTTGTAAGGCGAAGCGTCGAGGGCCTGCGGCGGATCGAGCGACTTGGGATAGAACTCAAACCAGACGCCACAATAGCCCTCCGGGGCGCGATTGGCCGTCACCCGCAAAGCGTGCCCAGAGGAAGAGTGATGAACGTTCGGATCGAGATACGTACGCGCCGAGGACGGGCTGCGAGAATAAGCGTTGTACCCGCCGCCCAAGGAATTGGTGAGCCCATAGTCGAAGGTCCAAATCGTCAGAGTGCGGGGCGTCTCGGCGCTACGGGCCGCGGCATGAAGCCACAGCAGGCCGAAGCCTAGCGCAATTCCGGCATACTTCCGCGGATACGAATTCTTCCGGTGGACTGTCAATCCAATCCTCACTTGGGGCTGCGAATTCTGCCAACGTGCGGCCGAGTCCTGCCGACGAGTGGAAAGGATTGGCCTCCCGCGGCTCGGACAGGAAACATTACTTGTTTTCGAGGCGAAGCAGGTCCCGCGCGTTTTCGTAAAGGATTCGCCGAAGTGCCTTCGAGTCGGGCGCAAGCATCTGAAGCGCGGCGAGCGAGCGGCCGGCGATACAGTAGCCGCTTTCGGCCCCGCCGCCCCGGCCGTCGCGACATTCGCAATCGCTTCCCCACAGGAGCTTGCGGGCGTGCCGCTTGAGGAACCCGCGCGCGAATTCTGCGTCGCGCGTCAATGCGTTCAGACCCGAGTCGGCCGAAAGGTCACCGTACATATTCTCGTGGTCCGCCAGCAGGCGGTCCGTCAGCCCGCCGGCCTTGACGGGCCCTTTAGGATACATTTCCAGGGGGCTCAATTCGGCGCTGATATTCCCCCACCAAGTCTGCGCGTGGCCGATGAAATTGACCTTGGGATACGCCTTGAGCACGGCCGCGAAACGCTCGAACCCGGTGTTGTAGTTTTCATACTCGAAATGGATGAGCACCGGCACGCGCCATTCCTCGGCCAGCCGATAGACGCGCTGCATTTCGGGCGAGTCCACAGCGACGTGGAACTTGAGCTCGCCGATCCCGATCGCGCCCCGCCGGATATTGCCGCCCACGAGGTCAGCGGTCCTCGATTCGGCGGGGTCCGAACAAGTAAAGCGGCGGAACTGGGAGGGATAACGCGCTTCGAGCGCCGCGCAGCTTGAATTATCCCCCACGACCGAGAGCATCCAGCCTTCGCCGGGCAGTAGAATTGTTTTTGTGACCCGGTTATACGCCTGATGCGCCAGCAACTGCTCGTCCGAACGGCCCTGGTAGCGCGTGTGCTGGTGGATGTCAATGAGCGGCGCGGACTCCTGAGCCGAAAGGAAAGGCACGGCCGTGGGCAAGGCCGAGACAGCCTTCAAGAAATTACGCCGACGGAGTCTGCGCATACGTAAATCCTGGTTTGCAAGGCCCGATTCTATCAGATAATCTAGACGCTCGACCGGCGAGCGCGGACCGCCTAACCGCCCGCGCCAGGAGAAGGTTGTGGGTTCCGAACCCGTTTACGACGTGATTGTGGTCGGCTCCGGCGCCGCGGGAGGAATCGCCGCATATGTCCTCGCGACCAAGGGGCTGAACGTCTTGTGCCTCGAGGCCGGCCGCATGATTGACCCCGCCGTGGATTTCCACACGCATAAATTTCCCTATGAGTGGCCCTACCGGGGCGGCGGCAAACCCGGCCAGTACGGCAAGCTCCCCCAGGGCATGGAATGGAAAATCAAGGAGTGGACGGACCATCTCTACACGATCCCCGAAGAAGACCCCTACGCGCTCGCGCCCGGAGCAAAATTCACATGGACGCGTTTGCGGGCTGTGGGTGGGCGGACGCTCCTGTGGGGCCGGGGCATAGACCGCTTTGGTCCCCTCGACTTCAAAGCCAAGAGCCTGCAAGACGGCTGGGGTGAAGATTGGCCGATCACGTATGAAGATGTCGAGCCCTATTACGACAAGGTCGAGCAGTTCATTGGCGGGGCGAGCGGGGCCGTAGGGTATTACAACTCGCCGGCGGGGAAGCACCTCTTGCCGCCCTTCAACCCCCGCTGCGGCGAGCTGCTGATCAAAAAAGGCGCGGAGAAGCTGGGCATTCCGGTCATCCCGAAGCCGCTGGCGGTGTTGAGCCGCCCCTACGACGGCCGGCCGCCCTGCCACTATTGTGGCGCGTGCAATTTCGGCTGTGATACGCGGTCGCGCTACAGCTCGCTCGAAGTCGCCTTCCCGAAGCTCCAGCCCCTGAAGAATTTCACGCTGCGCCCGAACTCGGCCGTCCACACGGTGATGATGGACCCGAACACGGGCCGCGCGAAGGGGGTGACTTACATTGACACCCAGACCCGCCTCGAATACGAAGCGCGCAGTAAGGCCGTGGTGCTCGCGCCCTCCATGGTCGAGTCTATTCGGATTCTCTTCAATTCGCGCAGCCGCGACTTCCCGAACGGGCTTGCGAATTCCAGCGGGACGCTCGGCCGCTACCTGATGGAGCACGTGGCCTTCAACGACCTCGAGGCCTACTTCCCTCAGCTCGCCGGCCGGCCCGTCACCAATGACGATGGCCCGGGCGAATCGTGCCTCTACATTCCGCGCTGCAATTATCAGGAAAAGGGCCGCAAGAAATACCTGCGCGGCTGGCGGTTCGATTTCTACTCGGGATGCGGCATGGGGGCCGGGCCGGGCGCCTCCTTCCCGGGATTCGGCTCGGCGTATAAGAAGAAAATCACGGAGCTCTATCCGGCCGGCTTAACCATGGGCGGGTACGGTGAGGGTCTGGCATTCGACTGGAACTACGTCGAGATTGACCCGAACGGATTGGCAGACAGGTACGGCATTCCGCAGGTCTGCTTTCATACCAATGCCGAGTACGAACATTCGTTCGCCATCCTGGAGGAAATGTACGGCCGCATGGAGGAGATCCTTCACGCCGCGGGGGCGGAGATTTTTCCCTACAAGAGAGTCGCGCCTTACCCGCTGGGGAGCGTCACTCACGAGGCGGGCGGCGCGCGCATGGGCGATGACCCGCGCACCGCCGTGCTCGATTCCTGGAACCGTTGCCACGACGTCAAAAACCTCCTGGTCGTGGACGCGGCGTGCTTCGTCACGCATCCCGAAAAGCAGATTACGCTCACCCTCATGGCGCTCGCTTGGCGGGCGGCGGAGCACTTGGCGGAGGATTTCCGGCAAGGGAATGTTTGACGACGCAAGGAGGGCTGCACTTTGTCGGATCAACTCATTGATCGGCGAAAGACTTTGAAGTACTTCGGCCTGCTGGCCTCGACGGCCGCGGGGCGCGAATTCCTCGAATCCTGGCTTCCCGCCGCGCGCGCCGTGACGTTTCCTGAAATGGCAGGAATGCGGCATCATGCGCCGCCCGAAGAGACTCGAGCCACCACGCCCTACGTTCCGCAGTTCTTCAAGCCGGACGAATACAGGACGGTCGAAGCCTTGACCGAAATCATCATCCCGACCGACGACAAGCCAGGGGCCAAGGAAGCCGAAGTCGCGCGCTTCATTGATTTTCTGGTTCATTCGGCGGCGGAGTTCCGGCCCTCCATGCAGAAGGAATGGACGGCGGGGCTTGCCACACTCGACCGGCTATCGCGCGGAAAATTCTCGCGTCCGTTCCTCGAACTTGGCGCGGACGAACGGGCGAGGCTGCTCACGGAAATGAGCCTTCCCGAGCGCGACCCGAAACGCGAACATGAAGGGTACGAATTCTACCGTCTGATCAAAGAGACCACCGTTGAGGCTTTCTACTCGTCGCGCGTTGGGTTGATAGACGTCCTGGGCTATCAGGGCCTGGCCTACCTCGCAGAATTTCCCGGCTGCACGCATCCTGAACACCACTGACAGGATGGTGAAAAAGTCGTTTTTGTCATGCTGAGCCCTTCGCTTGTCATTCTGAGCGCAGCGAAGAATCCCTTTCATTCCGCGCTCAGGGTAAACTGCGCGAAGCATCCCTGCATTACATTGAAAACTAATGAGAGGGATTCTTCGTCCCGATGAACTGTATCGGGACTCAGAATGACAGGCTCCAAAAGGTTCTTCATCACCCCACCAAAGGATGGGGTGATTCACCGATTGAGGCCCGTGAGCCCTAAGCTCGATATTTCTGAGTGAACGCGACGAGGGCAGCAAGCTTTCGCTGGGCCGCACCCGAATCAATCACGTCGGCAGCAAGAGAGACGCCCACGCCAAAACTTTTCGCTTTTCCCGCCACCACCAGCGCCGCCGAGGAGTTCGCGACCACGAGATCGCGCCAGGGTCCGCGCTTGCCGCCGAGAATCTCGCGGATGGCCTCGGCGTTTTGAGAGGGGTCGCCGCCCTGGAGCGCAATGAGGTCGGCGCGCGCCAAGTCAAAATCCTCCGGTGTTACGTCGCGCGTCGAGACCGCGCCGGCTTCGGCTTCCGAGAGTTGAGTCGGCCCGGTGGTCGAGATTTCGTCCAGGCCGTCGTGGCCGGCGACGACAAAGGCTCTGCGCGTCCCGACCTCGAGCAAGGCGCGTGCGTACATAGCCGTTCGAGCGCGGTCGTAAATGCCGACGAGCTGTACCGTGGCCCCAAGGGGGTTGGTCAGCGGTCCGAGCAGGTTGAAGGCGGTCCTGGTCTTGAGAGCCCGGCGTGCGTTCATCACATGCTTCATGGCGAGGTGAAGCTCGGGCGCAAAGAGGAACACCATCCCGACCTCTTCGAGACATCGCGGGATCTCTTGAAGCGGAAGCGCGATGGCCACACCCAGCGCTTCCAGCACATCGGCGCTTCCCGAGCGGCTGGAAATAGAGCGGTTGCCGTGCTTGGCGACGCGCACGCCGGCGGCCGCCGCCACTAGCGCTACGGCCGTCGAGACGTTGATGGTGCCGCGCCCATCTCCGCCCGTCCCACACGTGTCGAGCAAAGGCCGGCCATCATGTATGGCTTCCCATCCGACGCCGGCTCTGGCCACCAGCTCCCACGCGCGGCCCCGCATGACCTCGGCGAAACCGACCAGTTCCTCCGGCTGCTCGCCCTTCTCGCCCAACGCCACGAGCAACGCCATGATGTCACTGTCGGAAACGCATCCGGAGAGCAGCTCTTCCATGAGCGCCCGCGCCTCGCCGCGGCCGAGGTCGTGCCGCTGCTTCAGTTTCTCCGTTGCTTCGCGGACCTTCGTCATTCGAGCGGCTCCGAACGCGTCACCTGCCGTTCGGGTTGCATTTTCCCCCACTCTTCCCTATACTCGCGGCCAAACAAACGCGCTTAAGAGAAAGCGAAACTATGTACTGCCCCAAGTGCGGGACCGAAAACCATGACAACAACTACCAGTGTACCCAATGTAGCGAAATTCTTCATGCCGCAGCGCCCACGCCAATGGTAGCGACAGGCGACGGAACCCTGGGTGGCCTGATCCCTTATAAGAACGGCCCCGCTCTTACCGCCTACTACCTAGGGGTTTTTTCGTTGATTCCCCTGCTCGGAATCCCGTTGGGAATCGGCGCTCTCATTTTGGGGATCAAAGGGCTCCGCATGGCGAGAGATCATCCGGAGGTCAAGGGCAAGGTGCACGCTTGGATTGGGGTCGTTGCGGGCGTGCTGTTCGGAGTCCTCCAGCTCCCCGCCATCGTCGCATGGGTTGCTTACCTCGGTTTGAAGGGATAAGAGTTCATGTACTGCCGAAATTGCGGATCTCTGAATATTGACAACGCCTGGAAATGTGTGAATTGCGGAACGATCCTACAGGGGACGGCTTCCCCCGTTGCCGCAGCCCCCAGGATGACCATTCCAAGCTATCTCGCGCAGGCCATCATCCTAACAATTGTATCGCTATGGTGCTGCCTACCGCTGCCCCTGGGAGTAGTGTCCATCGTTTACGCGGCGCAGGTGAATTCCAAATTTACGGCGGGGGATATCGCTGGGGCACAGCAAGCGTCCAAAAACGCGAAAATGTGGTGCTGGATCACCTTAGGCACGGGATTGTTGGTCGTCCTCGTCTACATTATTTTGCTGGCCCTGGGCGTGCTCTCCAACATGCACATCGGGGAGTGAGTGAGTGCGCGCGACGGCTATCGTCGGAAAGTTGGAGCGCCTGCCGCGACACTGGGCGGCCGCGGCGGCGGCTCTTGCCTGCGCGGCGGGGGCGGCACTTTTCTTTCTCGACCCCGCTCACGGGGGCATTTTCCCGCCCTGCCCATTTCGTGCCTTGACGGGATATCTATGCCCAGGCTGCGGGACGCTGCGCGCGCTCCATCAGTTGTTGCACGGCCACTTCGCCGCCGCCTTCCGCTTGAACCCCCTTTCCATTTCCACACTGCCCTTTGTTGGCTATGCGAGCGCCCGGTCCTTGCTCGAAGCTGTGACCGGACGGCCGCTGCCGCGTGATTTCATTCGCCCCTTTGTGATCTGGGCCCTTCTCGCCGCCATACTTGCGTTTTGGGTGCTAAGAAACACTCCCCTTTTCCCCGCCTCCTGAGTCATAATGTTTGGCCTTTAGTTTATGAAAATCCACGAGTATCAGGCGAAGCAGATTCTGGCGCGTTTTGGCGTCCAGGTCCCGCGAGGCGAATTGGCGGAGACGCCCGACGAGGCTCGCGCCGCGGCCGAACACTTGGGCGGGACCGTAGTCGTCAAAGCGCAGATCCACGCCGGAGGGCGCGGCAAAGCGGGCGGGGTGAAGCTCGCCGCTAGCCCCGACGAAGCGGAGAGGCTGGCGCGCGAGATGCTCGGGAAAAAGTTGATAACGGCGCAAACGGGCCCCGAGGGCCGCCTCGTCAGGCGCCTGCTCGTCGAGGAAGGCCTGGCCGTGGAGCGGGAGTTCTACCTCGGCGCGGTGCTCGACCGCGCGACGGCCCGGCCCGCTTTCATAGCGTCGAGCGAAGGCGGCGTCGAAATCGAGGCGGTCGCCGCCGAGCATCCTGAAAAAATCCTCAACGAAGCCGTGGACCCGGCCGTCGGCTTTCAGGCTTTTCAGGCTCGGAAACTCGCCTTCGGCTTGGGGCTTCGGGCCGAGCAGGTGAACGAAGCGGCGAAATTCCTTGCCAACCTTTACCGCGCGTTCGAAGCCACCGACGCGTCGCTCGCCGAAATCAATCCGCTGGTCACCACGCGCGACAACCGCGTGCTGGCGCTCGACGCCAAAATGAATTTCGACGACAACGCGCTGTATCGCCACCCGGAAATCCGCGAGCTGCGCGATTTGAACGAAGAGGACCCGCTCGAAATTAAGGCGTCCGATTTCAAACTCAATTACATCCGGCTCGATGGGAGCGTCGGCTGCATGGTGAATGGCGCGGGCCTGGCCATGGCCACCATGGACATCATTCAGTACGCCGGCGGGCGGCCGGCGAATTTCCTCGACGTGGGCGGCGGCGCGAACGAGGAGCAGGTCCGCCATGGCTTCGAAATCATCTTGAGCGACTCCCACGTGAAGGCTGTGCTCATCAACATTTTCGGCGGCATCATGCGCTGCGATATCGTGGCGAGCGGCGTCGTGGCGGCCGTGAAAGCGCTCGGCACGAAAGCGCCGGTGGTGGTGCGGCTTGAAGGGACGAACGTCGAACTGGGCCAAAAAATCTTGCGCGAGTCGGGGCTGAACTTCACCGTGGCCAACGGCATGAAGGACGCGGCGGAAAAAGTCGTAGCGCTGGCTAGAAAGAATTGATTCATTGACTCATCGGGCCATTGATCCATTGGCAGAAAGAACTTTTCAAGCCGAGGAGCTGAAGAAAAGAACGAAGGCATTTGCGATTCGCGTCGTGAATCTATTTCGAAGACTCCCGCGAACCGAAGAAGCGCGGACAATCGGGAGGCAGTTGCTCCGGTCTGGCACTTCGGTGGCAGCTAACTATCGAGCGGTGTGCCGTTCGCGGTCGAAGGCGGAATTCGTTGCCAAGATCGGAATCGTCGTCGAGGAAATCGACGAGACCATATTCTGGATTGAGCTCATGGCGGACACTGAAATCTTCAAGAAGGCGCGACTTAAAGATCTCCTGACAGAAGCCAACGAACTACTCGCCATATTTGCTGCCTCTCAGCGCACGGCAAGAAGCTCAATGAGCCGATGAACAAATGGGTCAATGAATAAATCCTATGCCAATACTGGTTGACCAAGACACCCGCCTTCTCGTCCAGGGCATCACGGGCCGTGAGGGCAGCTTCCACGCC
The DNA here is from genome assembly GCA_003225365.1 of Acidobacteriota bacterium. Classification (GTDB taxonomy): domain Bacteria; phylum Acidobacteriota; class Terriglobia; order UBA7540; family UBA7540; genus Gp13-AA74. The sequence continues at coordinate 14,969 of QHZN01000216.1, read as the reverse complement.
CAGCAGGCGATTGAATACGGCACGAAGGTAGTCGCGGGGGTGACTCCGGGCAAGGGCGGGACTACGGCGGCGGGAGTGCCGGTGTTCAACACCGTCCGAGAGGCGCGGGAGGAGACCGGCGCGAACGTTTCCGTCATTTTCGTTCCGCCGCCCTTTGCCGCCGACGCCATCATGGAGGCCGCGGACGCCGGCCTCCCGCTTGTAATTTGCATCACCGAAGGCATCCCCACCTTCGACATGGTGCGCGTGAAGCAATTCCTCGCGGGCAAGGCGACGCGACTTATCGGGCCAAACTGCCCGGGCGTCATTTCGCCCGGCAAGTGCAAAGTCGGGATCATGCCCGGGCGCATCCATCTTCCGGGCCACGTGGGCGTGATTTCGCGCAGCGGCACGCTGACCTATGAAGCCGTCGGGCAACTGACGGCGCTCGGCATCGGGCAATCCACCTGCGTTGGCATTGGCGGCGACCCCATCATCGGTACGGATTTCATTGATGTGCTTCGACTGATGAACGCTGACTCGGAGACCCACGGCATCGTGCTGATCGGAGAAATCGGCGGCACCGCCGAGGAGGAAGCCGCGGAGTTCGTCCGCGCCAACGTCAAGAAGCCTGTGGTGGGGTTCATCGCCGGCCGCACCGCGCCCCCCGGCCGCCGCATGGGCCACGCGGGCGCCATCATTTCCGGCGGCAAAGGCACGGCTGCCGATAAGATTCGCGCGCTCGAGGCCGCCGGAATCAAAGTCGCCGAAAGCCCCGCGCTGATCGGCGAGACGATGAAAAAAATTATGAATTCTGAATTATGAATTACGGACCCGCGAAAACTGGAGCGAAGGTGTTGGGATCTTTTTGGCAATTTGTAATATGTAATTTGTAATTCTGAAAAGTCCAAACGAATTTCGCAAGGATCCTTATGCCTATTGAGCGCACCTTGACCATCATTAAGCCGGACGCATTCGAGGCGCGCCATGTCGGCGATATCATCAAAATCCTCGAGGCGAACCATTTCCGAATCGTCGCTGCGCGCCTGGTGCGGCTGAGCAGGCGTGAGGCGGAAGGTTTCTACAAAATCCACCGCGCCAAGCCCTTTTTCCCGAGCCTCACCGAATTCATGAGTTCCGGCCCCGCGCTGGTCATGGTGCTCGAAGGCGAAAACGCCATCGCGCGCTTGCGAGAGGTCATGGGCGCGACCGACCCCGCCAAAGCCGCGCCGGAGACCATCCGAAAGCTTTACGCCTCCGGCATCGAGCACAACGCTATCCACGGATCGGACGCCCCGCAGACCGCGGCCTGCGAGATTGGATATTTCTTTCCGGAGGTTGAACTCATTTAATCCTTCGGGAGGAGGGCCGTGACAGGAGGCTTCGACATCTCGTCGGCCAACCGACGGGTGTAAGATAATGCGTGGCTGAGTGAAGAATTGTCATGACCGGCGGGCCTCCGTTCCAACTCGGCAAATTTCTGGTTATCGTGGGCGCGCTGACGGCGGCACTGGGGTTGGTCTTGATGGCGGGGGCCAAATTCTCGTTTTTTGGCCTGGACAAGCTGCCGGGCGATTTTGCCTACAAGGGGAAAAATTTCTCTTTCTACTTTCCGCTCGCCACGTGCCTCCTCATCAGCATTTTACTGACCGGGATACTCTGGCTGATTTCGCTTCTGACGAAGAAATGAAGACGTCCTTGGTCATTTGTCCGTTGTCCTTTGTTCGACCTCGTCTGATTGAGCGGTGGACATCTCAATTCGCCCAGCCAAGGGACAAACGACGAATGACAAGGGACATTTCTTGAGGCCTCCATGGGGCAGATCGGTCTCAATTTCCAAATCCAGCGGAAGATCTACAGTGTCACGGAGCTGAACCTCGCGATCAAGGGGCTGCTCGAAAAGCAGTTCCCGGACGTCTGGGTGGCAGGCGAGGTTTCGAATTTCCGCGGCGCAAGCTCCGGGCACCTGTACTTCACGCTCAAGGACGCAGGCGCACAACTGCGCGCCGTCTGCTTCCGGAACCAAGCGCGTTATCTGAAGTTCAAACCCCAGGACGGCATCTCGGTCATCGCGCGCGGCCGCTTGGGCGTTTACGAGGCGCGCGGGGAATATCAGCTTTACGTCGAGTACCTCGAGCCAGCCGGCCTTGGCGCGCTGCAGCTTGCGTTTGAACAACTCAAGGCGAAGCTCGCCGCCGAGGGCCTGTTCGACCCGGCGCGCAAGAAGCCGTTGCCGGTGCTGCCGCGGACCGTTGGCGTGGTTACCTCGCCCACCGGCGCTGTCATCCGCGACATCCTGCGCGTGCTTCGCCGGCGATTTCGCAACATGAACGTCCTCATATACCCCGCGCGGGTGCAGGGCGAAGGCGCGGGAGAGGAAATCGCCGAGGGCATCAAGCAATTCAACCGTGAGCGTAAGGTGGATGTGATGATCCTCGCCCGCGGCGGAGGGTCGCTCGAAGACCTGTGGCCTTTCAACGAAGAGAGGGTCGCGAGGGCCATAGCGGCGTCGAAGATTCCCGTCATCTCCGCCGTCGGGCATGAGACCGACTTCACGATTGCGGATTTCGTGGCCGACCTGCGCGCCCCGACCCCTTCCGCCGCAGCCGAATTGGTTGTCCATCCGAAGCGCGACTTTCGGTCCGAGCTCGGTAACCGCGTGCGGCACATGGCTCAGCTCGTGCAGCTTAAAATTTCCGATGCGCGCGCGCGGTGGACGGAACTCCGAAGCCATCGCGCTTTCCAGACGCTTGCGGCGCGCGTCCGAGAGCGCGCCCAACGGGTGGACGATAACATCACGTCCATCGAGCGAGTGATTCAGACCCGATTGGAGCGCGCTCGCCGGCGTTGGTTGGAACTCAGCGCGCACCTACTGCGCTACGAACCGGCAAGGCTGCTCCAAATCAGCCGCTTGCAGCTCCATGAACAAAAGGCTCGGTTCGAGAGAAGCGTCGAGGAAATGACTCGGCGGGTCGGCGAGTTGCTCAGCGCGCGGCGGGAATCATGGCTGAGAGCCTCGGCCGGAATCACCCGGTACGATTTCGCAAGGTCTTTGGCGCTCAAGCACGCTGCGCGCGCCGAACGAGTAACGAAAGTCGGAACCGAATTCCAGAGCTATCTCGTCGAGCGGCGAAATCGGCTGGCCCAAGCGACAGCTATTCTCAACGAACGCAGCCCGCTTATCGTTCTGGACCGGGGCTATTCGATTACGCGCGACGCTTCCGGCCGTATCGTCCGTGACGCCGCCCAGGTCGAGGTCGGCGACGAGCTATCCATCCGCTTGGCACGCGGGGAGCTGGAGGCAAGCGTCAACAGAAAAAAACCGTAGCGCAGGGCTCGTCGTCGAGCCCTGCGGCTCTTCCAAGGGCCGGGTCTTTCCTCCAGCTCAGCATTCGAAGTATCCGGCGACAATCGTGCGCCCCAGGCGCGGCGATCGAAATGTCGCAAGGCTGGAAAGCGAACGTCGCGCTACAGCTTGTACCCAATCTTGCGCAAGAACTCAGTGCGAGTCTTGACATCGGCTTCGGTCTCGACGCCTTTTGATTTCACGCCGTCAATGACGCCGAGGATGCCGCGTCCCTGATCGGTTTCGGCTACGACCACCTCGACGGAATTCGCCGTGGCGCAATAGATCCCGCACACTTCGGGGACATTCTTGATGGTGTTGAGGATGTTGACGGGGAAACCTGCTTCCATAAAGACGATAAAGCTGTGGCCGCAGGAGAGCGCCAAGGCATTTTCCTCTGCCAGTTCCACGAGCCGCGCGTCGTTGCCCGCGCTGCGCACGAGTGCCGGGCCGGATGATTCGCAAAAGCCGATGCCGAACTTCATGTTGGGGACGGTCTGCACGATGGCTTCGTAGAGGTCTTCGACCGTTTTGATGAAATGCGACTGGCCGAGAATGAAATTCATATCGGCGGGTTTTTCGATGCGGACGATTTTGAGTTCCATTGGAGGACTCCCCCGATTGTTGAAAGGCTGATGAAAAACGCGCCGAAATGTCATGCTGAGCCGTTCGCTTGTCATTCTGAGCGAAGCGAAGAATCCCTTTCATTCCGCGCTCAGCGTCGACTCCGCGAAGCATCTCGCACTGGTTTAAAATCAACAACATAGATTCTTCGCTTCGCTCAGAATGACAACATAAGACCATTTTTCATCAGCCTCTTAAAAAACTATCCAATTCCTTGCAGCCGGTGCGTGCCAATTGCCAGAATCGCGTAATAGCTCCCTGTTCGCTCGAAGTGAATTCGATATTGCGGATCAACCCGGGCTCGGTAAAAGCTGTCATCCCCCGCTTTGATCAGCTCAACCTGCAAAGACGGGTGGCTGATGTCCCTGCTGAGAAACCTGAATGCCCGGATGAATTTGCTTTTCAAATTCTTCTCGTAGGAATCGAGTTCATCCCAGACACGCGGTGGAATAGGGATTGCCTGGCCAGACGGCCATTTGTCATTTCTTGGAGTTTTGATTAATTTCGGCACGGCTCTGGCGGATCATGTCGCGCAATTCAACAGGCAAGGCGTCTTTTTCAAGTGTTCGAACGGGCACCACACGCACGGGATTCCGACGCCGCAATCGTTTTTTCGACTGTGAACTCTTCCCGTCGGGCATGATGACTACTGAGCCCAAGTTTTCGAGATGCCGGACTGCTTCCTTAAACTTCATGTGCGAATCGTAGCACGCGGGCAAAGCGGAAACAAGCAGCGGAAACTCTCCGTCACTTCCAGAAAGGATGAGGAAAACTGCTAGGGGGATGCCCAATTTGCCGACCTGCGTTATGTCCTTTTCGACCCCGGCCGAGAATGAAATTCATATCGGCGGGTTTTTCAATTTTGACGATTTTAAGTTCCACCAGGCGCCTCCCGGAGGTAGGTTCGAGGAGAGGTAATTCTACCCTGGGGGGCTCGAGGCATACCCCGCGCGGGACATCTCGGCAGGCGGGTTCGAGGCCGGCGCCGCAGGTCCGGGGAAGCGCGCCTCCTTGTTCAAGCGGGCAAAAGCAATGCTTAGAAGGCCTAGCAGAGGAAATACAAATACACTGCCCTCGGGGCCGATGTGGCCGCCGGTAAGCCAGCGCGGGCCACCGAAAGAAGAATCCATCAAATGGCCCGACGCCATGATGCCGCTGTCCGGAACGGAGTAGATAAAGCTTTCTGCGTAGTCCCACGCAGCGTGAAAACCGACGGCAAACCACAGGCTGCCGGTGCGGCGAAGGGTCAGGCAGAAGAATAGGCCAATCAGCCCGGCGCTAAGCCCACCGACCCAAGATTCTCCCGAGTTCTCCAGATGGACCGCGCCGAAAAGGCCGGAAAGCAAAATGGCCGAGGGCCAAAACCCTATCCCTGTCGTCATGGTAAAGAGCGCATAGCCGCGCACCGCGAATTCTTCGAAGAAGGCCACCGCCAGAAATGCCATCGCCCAAAGACCAGCGTATCGGATTAGATCGTGGCCTCCCAGGACTACACGGCCGAAAGCATAGCCGTGGCCGAGCCGAATAGTAATGATCAGGAGCGACAGAGCGGCGAGGCCCCAAACGGCCCCCTCCCAGAACCGGCGGCCGAAAGCGCCTTTCAACGGGAGCGCGTATTGAGCGAGCGACCGTCGCTCGAGCTTCGCCATGACGGCAGCCGCCGCGAATACGGAAAAGAACAGCACCGATTCCCCCTCGATGGCGGCAACAGGTTCGAATAGTCCGCCCCCGATTCGAAGCCCTAACAGACGGCTCAAACGGCCCAGCAAGAGAAGGACGGTGCGGGCCAATCCCATGAACAGAAGCAGCCGCCAGCCGGCGCGAAGACCTTCGGGGGAAAGGAAGGCAGACTTGAGGATTGGGAATGCGCAGCGCGTCTTGGCCGCGGGCCGAGTCTCTTCGGCAATCGGTTCTTCCGGAGAATTCATCCAATCCCCTGCAACCGATGCGGGCCAATCGCCAGAACCAGATAGAAGTCGCCCTTGAGTTCGAGGTGTATCCGGTGGTTCAGGTCAACACGGACGCGATAGAAAGTGACAGCGCCCATCTTCACAGTTTCGGCATGGAGTGAAGGGTGTCCCAAATCTTTACTAAGGAAACGGAAGGCGCGTATAAATTTACTTTTCAAGTTCTTGTCATAAGAATCGAGTTGTTCCCAGATTCCCGGGCCGACAAGAATCGAACGGCTAATCATGTTTTGACGAGGGGTGGGAGTTACGGGCTTCCGCCCGGCTACGGCGAATCATTTTTCGCAGGCTCTTAGGAAGGCCGCCCCTATCGAGCACGCGGACAGGGACGAACCCCCGCGGCTTCCGGAGCTTGCGGCTTGCCGGGTGGAGACGGCCGTCCGGCATCACGACCGCGAGGCGAAGGGCTGTGAGGTGTTCGACTGCATCCTCGAATTTCATGCTCTTATCCTACTGAATGCACAGCCAGACCGCAACAGCCGCTGCCACGGAGAAATGGAAGATCACTCGCTCACTTTGAGCACGGCCAGAAACGCCTCCTGGGGGATATCCACCTTGCCGACGCGCTTCATTCGGCGCTTGCCTTCTTTTTGCTTTTCGAGCAGCTTCCGTTTGCGCGTGATATCGCCGCCGTAGCACTTGGCGAGGACATTCTTGCGGATGGCGGCGACGTTTTCGCGCGCGATGATTTTCGAGCCGATGCCCGCCTGGATGGCGACCTCGAAAAGCTGGCGCGGGATGAGCTTGCGCATGCGCGCGCAAAGCACCCGGGCGCGGGAGTAGGCGGCCTCGCGGTGGCAGACAAACGACAGCGCGTCCACGGGCTCGCCCGCCACCAGGAGGTCCACTTTCACCAAGTCCGACCCCCACATGCCCGCAAGGTGGTAGTCGAGCGAGGCGTAGCCGCGCGAAACCGATTTCAGCCGGTCATAGAAGTCGAGCACGATCTCGTTCAGCGGCAGCTCGTAAGTCAGCAGCACCCGCTCGCGCGAGACGTACTCGAAGCCCTTCTGCAAACCGCGCTTCTCTTCGAGCAGTTGCAGGATGCCGCCCAGGTACTGGTCCTGGGTCAAGATGAGCGCAGTGATCACAGGCTCTTCCATTTTCGCGATGTCTCCCGCGGGGGGAAACCTCGTGGGGCTCTCCACTTCGAGCACCTCGCCCGACTTGGTGGTGATGCGATAACGCACGCTCGGCGCGGTGGTAATCAGATTCAGGTTGAATTCGCGCTCCAGCCGCTCTTGAACGATCTCCATGTGCAGCAGCCCCAGGAACCCGCAGCGAAACCCGAAGCCGAGCGCGACGGAATTCTCCGGCTCGTAAAAGAACGAGGCGTCGTTCAGCCGCAACTTCTCGAGCGCGTCGCGAAGCACCTCGTAATCGCCGGCTTCGACCGGATAGAGTCCGGCGAAGACCATAGGCTTGATCTCTTCGAACCCTTGCAAGGGGCCGGCGGCGGGCCGGTCGTGCTCGGTGATGGTGTCGCCGATGCGCGTGTCGGAAACCCGCTTGATGTTGGCCATGACGTAGCCCACTTCGCCCACCTCAAGCTTTTCGACGCGTGCGAGCTTGGGGGTGCGGATGCCCAGCTCCTCGACCGTATAGACCTGCTGGTTCGACCACAAACGGATGCGCGTCCCCACCGCGAGCGCTCCCTCGACCACACGAGCGAGCACGACGACGCCGCGGAAGCTGTCAAACCAAGAATCGAAAATGAGCGCCTGGAGCGGCGCCTCGGGTGACCCCTGGGGCGGGGGAATGCGCGCCACCACCGCTTCCATGACTTCCTCGATTCCCGTCCCCTGCTTGGCGCTGATCAGCAGGGCTTCGCTCGGGTCCATGGCCAGTGCGTGCTCGATTTGCTGCTTGGTCCCCTCGATATCGGCGCCGGGCAGGTCCGTCTTGTTGATGACCGGGATGATGCTCAGGCGGTTGTTCATGGCGAGGCGGGTGTTGGCCAGCGTCTGCGCTTCGACGCCCTGAGAGGCATCTATGACCAGGAGCGCCCCTTCGCACGCCGATAGGCTGCGCGAGACTTCGTAGGAAAAATCCACGTGGCCGGGGGTATCAATCAGGTTGAATTGGTAGTCATGACCGTCGCGGGCGCGGTAGGTGAGTCGGACGGCGTGGGCCTTGATGGTAATGCCGCGCTCGCGCTCCAGGTCCATCGAGTCGAGCACCTGCTCGGACATCTCGCGCTTGGAGAGCGCGCCGGTCTTCTCGAGCAAGCGGTCGGCCAGCGTGGACTTGCCATGGTCAATGTGTGCGACGATCGAGAAATTGCGTATGTAGCGGGCGTCCGCCATGCATCCCTGAGTCGAGTGATTCAAACCATCGAACCGGCCGCGCGCTGGAGCCCCGATTTTCTCCCAGAACCCCAAAGCCTTTGAAAATCCCTCGAAAGCGCGCTATGCTCGGATGCCCACAATCCACCCCTTGAATCCCACCGTGGGGTCGGAGGAGTGCCTCTCGGCGGACCGAGCTATGCCCGACGTTGATAAGCTGTTCGAAAAGGCCAAGAAATACCTGCAAAAACAGAAATTCGACTCGGCGCTGGAAACCTACATCGAGATCAACAAACTCCAGCCGAACTCGGAAGAGGTCTTGCTCAACCTCGCCGAGCTTTCGCTCAAGCTCAAACAGACGAGCGAGGGACTGCGTTACCAGTCCCAGCTCGCTGATTACTATATTAAGCGCAATGACAGCGCAAAGGCCATCGCAACCTGCCGGAAGATCCTGAAAATCTCCCGGCAAGACGCCCCAACCTACGAAAAACTGGCCGCGCTGCTCGAAAAGAGCCAGAAGAAATCCGAGGCGTTGGAAGCCTACCGCGAGGCGCGTGCGCTCTACCGCAAAGCGCGCGCCGGCGCGCAACTCATCGCGTGTATGGAACACATCGTCAAGCTCGCCCCGGAAGACCTCGAAGCGAACGTGGAACTCGCCGAATCCGCGAGCCGCGCCAACCAAATGAAGCTGGCGACGCAGGCGTTCTTGCAGGCCTCTCAACTGGCGCACCAAGCGGGACAAGAAGACCGCTGGGCCGAACTCGCCGAGCGAGCCCACACGCTTGACCCCACGGACCCGGCCGCCTCCATCGCCGCCGCGCAAGTCTATCTCGAGCGCGGGAAGGCAGCGGAGGCCATCGAGCTGCTTCGGCCCCTCGCCGATAGCCAGCCCGACAACCTGACCATCCTGAACCTTCTCGCTCACGGATATCTCGCCATCCGCAATTACGACCAAGCCCAGCCGATCGCCTGGAAGCTCTACCAGGCCGAGCCGGCCGCCCTCGATTTGCTCATGCAACTGGTCGAAGGCCGAGTTCAGAAAGGGGAGGCAGAAGCCGCTCTGTCTCTCCTGCGGCAATTGCGGCCCTCCTTCGTCCAGCAAGGGAAGAAAAACGAGTTCTTGAAAATGGCGGAAAAGGTTTTTGAAGCCGACCAGACAAATCTCTCCGTGCTCGAAATGCTCACCGCCCTTTACAACGAATTCAATAAGGAGGAAGGGCTCCGCCGCTCGCTCACTCGCCTCTTTAATCTCTATCTCGCCGCCGACCAGTACAATAAAGCGGCCGACACGCTGGAGCGAATCCTCGACGTGGACCCTTACGGCGAGGGGCACGCCGACCGGTTGCTGAACCTCGAAGGCCACATTGAAAACATCTGGTACGAGAATATCGCTGCTCGTGTCGAGCCACCTACCGGGGGACATGCTATGGGTGGTGGGTCGGGCGCGGGACCTGCCGCCCAAAAGGGCGAAGGGCTCGACGACCTCGTCGTCGAAGGCGAGATGTATTATCAGTACATGCTCACCGGAAAACTCCGGGCAACGCTCGAGCGGATTAACAAGCTTTACCCGGGGGCCGAGGAGAAGAACCAGCGGCTTCGGGATCTCTACAATGCCGCTGGATTTACGCCCACGCCTGCCGATGGAGCGCTTGCCGGGCGCGGGACCGCCGCACCCGCGCCAGTCGCGCAAGCCGCTCGGCCGACCGTACAGCCGCAGTCGCTCGAAGAGTTGCAGAAAATTTCCGAAATTACGGCCAACATCTATCGCGAATCCACGCCGCAGGGCGCGATGCAAGTAACCGTCAACGAAATCGGCCGAGCCCTCGGCGCAAGCCGTACCTGGGGAGGTCTCGGCACCCCGGACCGCCCGCCCACTTTAACGGTGGAATACTGCTCGCCAGCGGCTTCGGGGTCTGAAATCTTGGCGACCTTGAAGCTGTACGCGACACTCATGCGGCAGGCGGCGGGAAAACCCGATGGCTGGTTGATGGAGAATCCTGCGCAGTTCCCTGCCTTGGCCCCCATTCAGGCGGAAATCCAAAAACTCGGCATCCAATCGCTCCTCGCGGTGCCGCTGATAGACCGCGATCAGCCCGCCGGCTTGCTGCTCATCGAGCAGTGCGACCAGAAGCGCAGTTGGACGCCCGGCGAAATCGTAATGGTGAGGGCCATCGGAACGCAGGTGGTCATTGCCACCAACAATACGAAGCTCCGGCGGCTGGCGCGCTCGGTTGCGGGCACGGATACGGAGACAGGACTGCTGCCGAGGAGCGCTTATCTCGACTGTCTGCTTTCGGAAGCGGCTCGTGCCAAGGAGCGGTCGCTGCCCGTGAGCATTTGCCTGGCGGAGCCGGCAAACGCCGCGGCCATGATCAAGGCGCTGGGCGAGACCGCGATGCAGCGGTACATCGAGCAGGTGGCGAAGGCCCTCCAAGCGAACCTCCGCCAGAACGACATTCCAATTCGCTACGGCCCCTGCGCTATTGCCATCCTCTTTGGGGATACGCCTCTCGAGCAGGGGGCGCAGGCTGTTGAAAAACTGCGGCGTGCCATCTCCCAAATCAAGCCGGACGGCCAGCCGGCGCCCGTCTTCTGCCTGGCCGTGTGTGACGTCCCTCTGGGGGCGAATTTCGACGCCGTGGACGGCGTGACGGAAGTCGTCAATCGGTTGGAGGCCACCCTCGAACAATCGCGAAAGGAAGGCGGCAAGCGCGTCCTGGTCTCCGCATTTAGTCCGTCACACCAGTGAATGGGCTCGCTGTTTTCTTTTCCTCCGCAATCCCAAACCCAAACCAGGGAGAGGCGCCATGGAAATTCGTAAGGTCGGTGTGGTTGGATGCGGCCTGATGGGCTCCGGCATCGCGCAGGTTTCGGCGATGAGCGGTTTCCCGACCGTGGTCCGAGAGGTTTCGGATGAGCTGCTGTCCGCGGGCCTTGGCCGGATTGAAAAGTCGCTCGCGAAGTTCACCGAAAAAGGGACCATGACGGCGGACCAAAAAGCTCAGACGCTCGCGCGCCTGAAGCCCACGCTGAAACTGGAGGACTTTGCCGGCTGCGACTTGGTCGTGGAAGCCGTGATTGAAAACCTGGAGCGCAAGAGAGAAGTCTTTGCCGCCTTAGACAAAATCCTCGCCCAGCACGCTCTCCTTGCGAGCAACACCTCTTCCCTTTCGATTACCGAAATGATGACCGCCACTCGGCGCAGGGAGCGCTTCCTGGGAATGCATTTCTTCAACCCCGTCCCGCTTATGAAGCTCGTGGAAGTGGTTAAGACCGTGGCAACGGACCCTGCGGCCGTTGAGGGGGCGCTGGATTTCGCGAAGAAGCTCGGCAAAACCCCTGTCCTGACCAACGACCGCGCGGGCTTCATTGTCAACCGCCTGCTGGTACCCTATCTGCTCGACGCGGTGCGAGCCTTCGAAGAGGGATTCGGGACCATCGAGGACATTGACGCAGGGATGAAGCTCGGCTGCAACCACCCCATGGGGCCGTTCACGCTCCTCGATTTCGTGGGCATTGATACGACGTATTACATTGCGGAAATCCTTTTTGCCGAGTACCGTGAGAAGCGTTTTGCCCCGCCGCCGCTGATGAAGCGCATGGTGATGGCGGGAATGTATGGGCGGAAAACCGGCAAAGGCTTTTACGACTATTCCGACCCGAAAAATCCGAAGGTAAACCAACTGTTGTAGCGTTGGGCTGTATCTCGGCACGACTGCCCGCCCCGCAAGGCGGGAGGGGCGCTACCGGAGTCATTCATGGACTACCAGACTCTGCTCTACAAAAAAAGCGAAGGTATCGCGACGGTGACCTTCAACCGCCCGGCCAAGCTCAACGCGCTCAACCGCAAGGTGATGGACGAGCTTGCCGACTGTATTGAGCAGATCTCGAAGGACGACGAGGTCAAGGCCGTGATTCTCACAGGAGCAGGCGAGAAAGCTTTTATCGCCGGAGCAGACGTCAACGAACTCGCCCTCCAGACGCCCGTCCAAGGGAAAGACACTTCGCTTGCCGGCCAGCGCGTGCTCGACGCGCTCGAAAACCTCGGGAAACCATCGATCGCCGCTGTCAACGGGTACGCGCTCGGCGGCGGCTGCGAGCTGGCGATGGCCGCCACGCTCCGTATCGCGAGTGACGCCGCGCGCTTCGGTCAGCCGGAAGTCAAGCTCGGCATCATCCCCGGTTACGGCGGAACGCAGCGCCTGCCCAGATTGGTCGGAAAGGGTCGAGCGCTCGAACTGATTCTCGGCGGCGAGCCGATAACCGCCCAGGAAGCCTACCGCATAGGCCTGGTGAATCAGGTGGTGCCGGCGGCGGAACTCATTCCTGCGGCGTGGGCGCTGGCGAAGAAGATTATGGCCAACGCTCCACTCGCCGTCAGGTTCGCCATGGAAGCCGTGAACCACGGCCTTGAATTGAGCCAGCAGGAAGGCCAGTTCCTGGAGGCGACCCTCTTCGGCCTTGTGGCGACCACAGAAGACATGAAGGAAGGCACACGCGCCTTCCTCGAAAAGCGGCCGGCGAAGTTTGTCGGAAAATAGCCTTCAGCGCTCAGCTTTCAGCGGTCAGCCATTAGGGACCAGTGGTCAGTGGGATGTGGTCAGTGGTTAGCGGAAACCTGCCAACGACATCTGACGGCTGAGAACTGATGGCTGAAAGCTGAGATCTCAACGGCCATGGCCTCGCGACGAAAATCCCGCGAACTCGCCCTTCAGATGCTCTTCCAGTGGGAAGTAGGGAAACATTCGACCGAGCACGTCCTCACGACGTTTCTCGATGAAAAAAACCTCGAGCCCTCGGTCCGGGAATTCGCGCGATGGCTTTTTGAAGGGACAGCCGGGGAAATCGCAACGCTGGACACCGCCATCCGCAGCCATGCCGAACACTGGCGCCTGGAACGCATGGCCGCCGTGGACCGGAACCTTCTGCGCATGGCGCTTTACGAGCTGCTCCACTCTCCGGAAACCCCCGCCGCCGTGGTGATCAACGAGGCTCTGGAACTGGCGCGGCGCTACTCGGGCGCCGATTCTGTCGAGTTCGTCAACGGCGTGCTCGACGCCCTCCGCAAGGACATCGAGACCTTGAAAACGCGGGCGTAAGCCCGTCCTCCGGCCCGCAGACCCTCAAGGCAAGGTCTGCGGCAGCCGGCCGGCGCTGAAGTTGCTCATCGCTCCGGGGAGTCGGGGTCGGGCTCAATCTCGATCTTGAAATTCGGGTCCTGCTCTTGGCTCAGTTCTTGTAAGGCCTGAATGAGAGTTTGGTGGTGGCGCAAGTTGTTCTCGCGCTGGTCAGACCATGTCCTGCTATCCAAGATTAGATCATAGGCTTCACCCGTGTCGAGGCCGACTACGTCAACTAGCGTCAGGAGGGAGTCCATCTGGTCAAGCCCCCGCTTCCTCATGAAGCCTAAGAGCGTTTCCATGTCCGCTCCGCCGCCAAGCAGCCTGACCACCTCGGGCTGGATCTCCTCCCTTTTAGACTTGCCCATATGCGCCTCACTTGATCGAAATAACCATTTGGACGCGCCTCGGGGCATCCGCACCGCGCCCCGGACCATTACCGTCTGCCGCCACACCCAAGCCGGAGTTTTTTGGCCCTTTCATTGGCCCAGGGCGCGGACAATGTCGGCGGCCACCCTTCTAAGGGCGGGCTCACGCTTAGCAAGATCCTGCTGGGAGAAAGGTCCGAACATTCGCTGCCAGACCTGCCTTAGCGACTCCAAAAGCTGGCTCGCCGTAGGGGGGACACGGCACGCGTCCTCACTTAGGATGTTAATTGCGTCCGCCACTAATTGGGCTTCGGGCTCATACTCGTCGGCCGGGGCACCCAATGCCAGGAGCCCCTCCATGTCCTCTCGGTCGAGGGCGCTTTGGACAGCCCGCTTGATTCTCTCTGCCGATTCTGGCTTAGTCATATCGTAAAGGTAGGTCTAAGTTCATTTCCTCCAAACCGTCACTGACTTGCCCGCGTTTCTTCCGACATTTTCGATCACAACGACCACACCGTTCTTGCCCGTGAATACCTGCTGGGGAGTGCCATACTTCCCGATCTGCGTCGATACGTCTCCTGCGATTTTTGCGCTTTTGACGGCTTCATTTATGTCAGCCTTTGTTATGGCCCTTTGGAGGGCCCTCTTGAGCGCGTGCTGGGTCAAGGACACTTCCTCCGGACCTTCTCCGATCGTCAGGCTGCCGGCTTCCTCCGTCCCCAGTCGGCCCAGGAAAGACAGCAGGCCTTCCTCCGCCGCGGCCCGTGTCAGCCCGCCAACCACGGCCCGCACTAAGCCCGCACCTCCCGCCCCCGCCAACAGGTCGGCAACGGGGTTCGTCGCTACGTTGTCTACCTCAGTGTATCGGTACGTGCCGATAAACTTGCCATCAGCGGAAATGGTCCCGCCCGCGTGGTCGCCCGAAAAGTCCAGGAGGTCAGCGGTCTGCAATTGAAATTTCTTGAAGTCGTCATCGCTCTTGATGGTCCCGCACGAGCCCGGAACCGTCTTCCCTCCTGAGTCCACTTGGCAGACCTCGTAGCTCTCGCCCTCAGGATCGGTGCGGCTCATTGGGTTGTTTGCGACGTAGGAGTAGGCGTTCCAGCTTTGTGGGTCGGACACGTCGGCCCCGGCATTTTCCGGGTCGGGCGAGAGCCAGCGGCTGTAGCTCACGGCGTAACGCCGAGTCGGCCTGGGATAGAGGTTCGTCGTGGGCTCGATCACGCCGAAGGCCGCGAAGTTCCAGTTGCCCCCGAAGCTCCCCGGCGACTGCCAGAGCT
>QHZN01000249.1 GCA_003225365.1 Acidobacteriota bacterium | reverse complement strand
TCGGACGCCGTGTATTCGGACGGCGTGACCACCAGCACGGCGCGCCCGACCGCGTCCACCAGGAGCGCCGAGAACTTGCGCAGAAAATCCGGGGCCGAATAGTCGCGGCCGGTGATGGGAAAAACGTCGTGGACGGTGACAATTTCCTTTTTGAATCGGAAGCCCGGGGGCCGCTGTGCCAGGCTGTGAAAAAGTTGCGCCTGGCGGGGCAGCCAGAACGTCAGCGGCTCCTGATACAGCCGGACGGAAAAATGCGGCTGTGGCGGAGATTGGCGAGCCGGCCGGAAAAATTCGACCCATCGCCCGAGCCGCGACAGCCGGTAGCAGACGAGAAACCGGTGCGGCGTCTCCAATTCCGCGAGCGTTTCCAAAAGCCGGCGCGAATAAACGGCGATGCCGGAGGGCGTCGGCTCGAGCGAATACGTGGCGTCAATCGCGCTGGTGGCCATGAGAGCGTGCCCGAAAAAGGGGCACCCCGCCCGCCGGGCGGCTTCCGCTGAATATTCGGCCGCGTCTAAGCTACTGTCAACTCGTAATGGGGGCTGCTATGCAGTCTCGCCGAGCGCCACGTCCTTGGCGAGGCCGTACTGCTTGATCTTGCGGTAGATCGTGGTCTTGCCAATGCCGAGGAGTTTCGCGGCGCGCAGGCGATCGCCGCCCGTCGCCTCCAGGGCCTGCAAGATGGCTCGCCGTTCGAGCTCCTCGAGCGCAAGAATTTCCGGCCCCTCGGCCGGAGCGGTCATGGGATAAAGGAGGTTGGAAGGGAGGTCCTTGACCTGGATCAGGGGCCCCGCGCCGAGCACCATGGCCCGCTGAATCGCGTTTTCGAGTTCCCGCACGTTGCCCGGCCAGTTGTAATTCATGAGGCGGGTCATAGCTTCATAAGAAATCCCCGCGATGCGGCCCTCTTCGCCGCCAAAATGGTCGATGAAATAGTGGACGAGAGCCGGGATATCACTCTTGCGCTCGCGCAGCGGCGGCATCTTGAGGGAGACGACGTTCAGGCGGAAGTACAAATCTTTCCGCACGGCGCCGCGCTTGATGGCGTCTTCAACGTTCTGATTCGTCGCGGCGATGATGCGCGCCTCCAGGCGCACGCGCTCGTTCGAGCCGATGGGCTTGATTTCGCGTTCCTGAAGCGCCCGCAGCAGCTTGGCCTGGAGCTCGACGGGCAGCTCGGCGATTTCGTCCAGGAATAGGGTGCCGCCCCCGGCCGCGGCGAGCAATCCTTGGCGCGTCTGGTTAGCGCCCGTGAAGGCTCCGCGCACGTGGCCGAACAATTCCGATTCAATCAGCGTCGGCGCCAGGGCCCCGCAGTCCACCGGCACGAAGGGCTGGTTCGCCCACGGACTCTGCGCGTGGATCGCTCGCGCTACGAGCTCCTTTCCAGTCCCACTTTCTCCCAGAATCAGCACGTGGTGGCGCTTCGCGGCGGCCTTCAGTATCAGCCGATAAATCTTCTGCATCTTCCCCGAGGTCCCAATAATGTTGGCGAATCCCTGACGGGTTTTCAGTTGTTCGCGCAACAAGTGGTTTTCTCGAGTCAGCTCTTGCATCTCCACGAGCCGCTTGAAGACCTGTCGAAATTCCTCGACGGCGAAGGGCTTGGTGATGTAGTCGTAGGCGCCGAGCTTTATCGCCTCGACGGCCGAGGGGATCGTTCCGTAACCGGTCATGATCACCACCGCTGTTTGCGGATACCTCTCCTTGATGGCGCCCAGCAACTCGAGGCCGTTCATCCCGGGCATGCGGACGTCGGTCAGGACAATATCCGTGGGGCCGCTTTCGAGGATCGCCAGCGCGCGCGGGCCCGATTCAGCCTGCTCGACGTCGAAACCTAGGTCTTTGAGAAGCATCATGCAAAGCTCGCTCGCAGAAGGTTCATCGTCCACAACCAGTACCTTACTTTTAGACTCAGTCCGCGTTTCGCTCATAATGGCTGATATTATATACGGCGCTTTTGTGCGCGCACTTGAAAAGCGCCTGGAAGCTGGAATCCGGCACCGGGGTGGCGTCCGTCGGCTGGTGGGCGCCACTCCTGCCCGCCGAAAATTGACCTCCTTCGAATCGTTAGCCAGTTTCGCGGCGCTCGGGAGAGATGTAAGATAGCAGCAGGGATCTATTAAGGAGAACCGATGCAATCGCGCAGCATTCGCGTGCTGGTGGTCGAGGACGAAGCCAACGAGCGGCAGGGGTTGGCGGAGCTTCTGAAGACCTGGGGGTACGAGACCGAAATCGCGGCTGACGGGCAAGAAGCGCTCGAAAAGTTTCCATCCTTCGACCCGCACGTCGTGGTTTCCGACCTTCGCATGCCGCGCCTCGGCGGCATGGAGCTGCTGAAGCAGGTGCGCGAAGGGCCTTCGAGCCCAACTTTCATCATCCTGACCGGCCAGGCGACGATCGAGGAAGCGGTGGAAGCGACCAAGCTCGGCGCGTTCAACTTCCTGGAAAAGCCGGTTGACCCGAAGCGCTTGCAGGTGGAGCTCCGCAACGGTCTGGAGCGGCACAAGGACAAGCGCGACATCGAGATTGCGCAGCGGCGTCTGCGCGAGGCGGGCATTCTCGGCCGCCTGGTCGGCCGCTCGAAAAAGATGCAGGAGGTGATGTCGCTGGTGGGCCAGGTCGCGCCCTCACGCGCTTCGGTGCTGATTACGGGAGAGAGCGGCACGGGCAAAGAGCTCGCCGCCCGGACGCTGCACGAGTTGAGCCCGCGGAAGGGGGGACCCTTCGTCGCGGTCAACTGCGCGGCGATTCCGGAATCGCTCATGGAAAGCGAAATCTTCGGAAACCGCGCGCCGGAGGAAGCCATCGCCGCCGGCAAGCTTCGCAACGATCTCTACTTCCGTCTCAACGTCGTCCGGCTGGAGTTGCCGCCCCTGCGTGACCACGTCGAGGACTTGGAAGAGATCATTGCCGCCCTGCTCGACGAGCTGAACGTCAAGCATCAGACGGCCGTCAAACGGATTGACGAAGAGGTGCTGCAAGAATTCCGCCACTACCCCTGGCCGGGGAACGTGCGCGAGCTCCGAAACGCGATTGAGCGGGCGCTGGTGACCGGCCCGGGCGAAATCCTGATGAAAAAGGACCTGGCGCCGGATTTCGGCCGGCAAGCCCCCCTCGCCGCCGGAGACGGTCTGCAGCTTCGCGCGGGGATGTCGGTGTCGGAGGCCGAGCGCCGGCTGATTCAACAGACGCTGGAATTCACGGAAAATAACAAGACGCGCGCGGCGGAACTTCTGGGCATCAGCCTGAAGACGCTGCACAATAAACTCAAGGAATATGAGAGTCAGCCTTAAGAGCAAGCTCACGGCGCTCATATCCTTCCTGGTGCTGGTTGTGGTGTTGGCCACCGGGACGGCCTATCTCGGAGGCTTGACGCGCCAGGCGCTGGACGAAGTCAAGAGCAAAGGGGAATTTGTCGCCAGCGTCACTTACCAGCATGCGCGGACGGCGCTCGCCGGCGCGCGCCTCCCCGCCGGCCTCGACCCGAACAATCCGCAGGACCTGCGCCGCTTTATCGGCGAGAAGCTGGCGGGAGACACGGGCGTATCCACCGCGCTCCAATCGGCCGTGGGCTACGTCCCGACCATCGATTACGTGGCCATCACCGGCACCGACCAGGTGGTGATGGCGCACAGCGATCCGGCGCAGATTGGAGCGCGCTTTGCCCCCGCGGAACCGTTTGAAAACCTGCTCAGCGCCGGCCTCCTCCGCCAACTCCGTGTGATTTATGGCCCGGGGCAAGTCTATGAATTCACGCTCCGGTTCGATATGGGGGGCAAACCGCTCGGCGATGTTCGGGTAGGGGTCTCGACGGTTTTTATCAGGGACCAACTCACGCCAGAGCTGCGCTCGGCCCTTTGGTTGACGCTGGCCGCGGTGGTGCTGGCGACTTTGACCGCCGGGCTCGTCTCCTTCCTGCTTCTGCGGCCGCTCGAAACCATCTCCAAGGGAGTGGACCGCATGGCGCGCGGAGAATACGGCCTGAAGCTCGAGGTCCGGCGCGCCGACGAGTGGGGCGTCCTCTCCTCCAGACTCAATCTGCTGGGCGAGCATATGCGCGGCGAGAAGGCCGCCTACCTCGCGCTGAAAGAAAGGCTCGACCAACTCTTCTCGAACCTCGCGGACGGGCTGATGCTTTTCGATAAAGACGACCGGCTGTCGCTGGCGACGCCGTCGGTCGAGCGGTTCCTCCGCCGCCCGCCGGACGAGCTGTTGCACCGCACGGCGCCGGAGATTTTCGCCGGCGACGCGCCGCTCGACAGCTCTTTGCGGGAAGTCTTCAAAAAACGCCGGCCGCTCCCCTGGCAGACCGTCGAACCCTCCAACGGATCGGAGGTGCCGCCCCTGGCCGTCAACGTCCAGTTTGTCGAGGAGCGGGGCGAAAGGCTGGGCGCGCTCGTCACCCTGCGCGATACCACGGAGCTCGCCGAGTTCGAAGACCAGCTCGACGTGACGACGCGGCTCGCCGCCATCGGCCGCCTGACCTCGGGTGTGGCCCACGAGGTAAAAAATCCGCTGAACGCCATGATCCTTCAGGTGGAAATTTTGAAATCCAAACTTGCCGCGGATAGCCAAGGCGTGGCGCCCCAGCTCGAAATCCTCTCTTCGGAAATCCGAAGGCTCGATCGGGTGGTGAAAACCTTTCTCGACTTCACTCGCCCTGTGGAGCTTCGGTTCGTTCCGACTGACCTCGCGGCGCTGGTTCAGGAAGTCTTCTCCCTCGCCGAGCCGCAAGCCAAACAAAACAGCGTCCGCCTGATAATCGAACCCGATGGCGGGCCGGCCACCGCGCGTGTGGATCGGGATTTGATGAAGCAGGTTCTGCTGAACTTGGTTTTGAACGGCTGCCAAGCCATGCCTTCCGGGGGCGAGCTGCGCGTCCGCATGCGGCCGCGGCCTGGCCGCCTCGAGCTTGAAATAGCCGACCAGGGCATGGGCATCCCGGAGTCGATTCGGCCGAAGATCTTCACGCTCTTTTGCACCAATAAGCCCGGCGGGACGGGTGTGGGCCTGGCCATGGCTTCGCGCATCGTCCAGCTCCACAACGGCTCGATTGATTTTGCCAGCGAAGAGAATCGCGGCACCACTTTTCGGGTCGTGTTGCCCCGATGAGGGAAGTCGCCTCGTGGCCGAGCCGTCCTGGCCGTTCACTTTCTCTACGCGCAAGAAGCGAGCGCCACGACGGGCATGCCGTGTGTTAACATGAAGGTCGCCGTGAAATATCGAATGTTTACCGGGGCCTCGTGCCTGGCGCTCCTCATCGGGGGATGTCCGAAGCGGCAGACGGTAACGCGCGTAGTCTATACGCCCGCGGCGCCGGCCGCTGCGTCGCCCACCGCCGATACCCCCCCAGAAACGCTTCTGATCCAGGAGCCCGCCGCGCCCGAGCCAGTGGCCGAGCCTTCCCCGGAGGCGCCCCCCGCATCGCCGCCCAAGCCCCCTCCACGCCGGCGCGCGACGGAGACGGAAACTACCACTCCGCTCACCGGGCCGGTGACCCCTGAGCCCGCGGCAGTCCCGGCGCTTGAACCTCACCAAACTCCCGAGCAACAGAGCGAACTCAAGCGGCAGGTCATCGCCCTCGAGCAGAACGTCCAGCAGAGGATCGCCGCCATTGAGCAGAGGCACTCCGCCTCGGTTGACGGTAAGGCGCTCGGCGAGGCTCGAGCGTTTCTGAATCGGTCGCGCGAGGCGCTCCAGAAGGGCAACCTACACTTGGCGCTGAACTTGGCCCAGAAAGCCTCTCTGCTTGTGGACGCGGCCGAACAAAAGCCTTGAGGACCCCTCACCCCCGACCGACAGGAGGCTCCGCCGGGATATGCCGCTCTACTACTCGTCTCACACGACGGCCTGCCTGACCAAACAGGCGCTGCGCGCCCTGATGACCGAACTGCTGGAGGCCCGCGAAGTGAAGGTGCGCCGGGCCGCCGCCAGCCAACTCGCCGGCCGGATGATCCTCGAATGCGAAGCTCCGGACCAAAAAGTATTGGAAGAGTTTCTGGAGGCTCGGCACATCTCCAGCGAATGGGTAATGCGCATTGATCTTGAGGCATACGATGGCAACATCCTCGAGTGTTAAGGGGCGAGGACAATTCAAAAGGTCGAACGATAAAGGGTGAAGGATGAAGGGTAAAAGTTGAATGAGAAGTTAGCTCGCAGATAGCCTGAGGGAACCCTTGTAGGTGGACCTGCCTTTTGCCTTCTGTCTTCTGACTTCTGACTTCTAACTTCTGCCTTCTGACTACTGTCTTCTGCCTCCTGCCTTTTGCCTTTTGCCTTCTGACTACTGCCTTCTTTAAAGCCAAGTGCGGTCCCTGAAATACGTCGCCGGCTCATTGGGATGTTGCTTGCGAAAGGCGATGTAACGGGCAAGGGCCTCTCTGTACCGCCGTTCGGAAGTCCTGATTCTCCGATGCGACAATCCGATAAGCGCGCGCTCGACGGCCCAGGCATTGCGGGGCGAAAGGCGCCAATCGCAGCCGCGTAACGTGCGGAGGTCGAACAAGCCGTAGGCCTGGATGCGGCCAGAACCATCTACGTAAGGGTCCACGTAACTCATCACCAAGTCGCGCAGCGTGCGGAAGACGGCTTTTCGGCCGTGCAGGCCCGCGTCGCGCGAGCGAGCGACCGTTCCCCAGCGTCCGCGCCGGCGATAGAGAAACAGCACGTGGTCGAGCGAATCCTTCGATTCGAGGTCGAGCAGCAACGGCGGATAGCCGTGTTGTTCGAGTATCGCTGCAGCCGCCAGCGCCGCTTCCAGACAATGTGCCTTCCCGGCCTTGATCACGCCGCGAAACGTCCGCAGCGTCTCGCCGCGCTCTTCGTGGTTGTAAGGAAGGGCGCGCAGATAGTCCTCGACCTGGCGCGGGGTCCGGCATCGCTCGATGACGCTCCATTCCGCAGACCGAAAGGCCCGGCGCGTCGGCACCGGGTCGCTGCGGCGACCGGGGCGCGGGCCCACCTTCGGCTTCTGGGCGGCCATCATTGTCTTTCTATCCAGCGGTCATACCAAAGTTGAAACGCCAGCAGCGTCCAAAGCGTCCTGCGATTGTCGGCGCGTCCGGCCCAGTGCTCCTGTAGGAGGCTGCGGACGCTGCGCACGTCGAATAGCCCCTGGCGCTTCAGCTTTTCTTCGGCGAGCGTCGAGTCCAGAAGCGGCCGCCATTCCCGCCGCATCCACTCTGCGATAGGGACGGAGAAGCCGCGCTTTTGCCGGTAAACAATCGATCCCGGCAGCCACTTCTCGACGGCTTTCTTCATGATGTATTTCAACTGCAGCCTCCGCACGCGCAGCGAAGCTGGAAGGCCGGCGGCGTATTCGACCAGCCGGTGGTCGAGGTAGGGCGTCCGAAGCTCGAGCGAGCAGGCCATGCTGGCGCGGTCGGTCTTCACGAGTAAATTGTCTTCAAGGTAGAGCCGGAAATCGAGGAAAAGCGTTTCGGCGACCACGTCGTCGAAGCGCACGCCCTCCAGGACTCGCTCGAGCGGCGCAAAAATCCGAGCGCTCGCCGGCTTCGGCCCGGGCCAGTGGGGAGAAAAAAGCCGGTCGAGCTCGCCGGGGCCGAACATTCCGAACCAGACCTGGTGCCGCTCGGCTGGCGGCCTTTCCGCGTGCGCGAAGAAGCGGGCGAGAAATAGACTGCCCGGAACCGCGCCCGAAGAAACCGGCAAGCTCGCTGCGAGGCGTTCAAAGAATCGGCGGCGCAGAAAGCTAGGTAAACGCAGGTAATACGGTGCAAGCTTGGCGCCGAGGTAGGTCGGGTAGCCGCCGAAAAGCTCGTCACTCCCTTCTCCGCTGAAAGCCACCTTGATATCGCGCCGGGCGAAACGCGACATCAAATGCGTCGGTAAGACGGCCGGGTCGGCAAGCGGCTCGTCGAGGTGGCCGGCGAGCGTGAGAAGCGATTCGGCGAGCGCCGCCTGGCTCGCTTCGACCGAATGGTGCCGCGTGTGGAGGTGCCTCGCCACTTGCTCAGCGAAGGGCTCTTCGTTGAAGGATTTCTCGCGGAAGGAAACGGAAAAGGATTGGACGGCGCCGGGCGTGAGCTCGCTCATCAGCGCGGCGAGCGTTGAGGAGTCCACGCCGCCGGAGAGAAACACACCGAGTGGCACGTCGCTCACCAGGCGCGAGATGGCCGCCTCCCGGATGCGCCCGCGAAGCTCTTCGATGACGTCCTCTTCGCGGAAAGTCGAGGCGGGCGGGCCGCCGGGTGCGCGCCAGTAATCGAGGAGGCGCCAATAGGGCTCGATGCGCGCCTCGCCGCGCTCCACCACCATCCGGTGCGCCGCAGGCAGCTTCCGGATTTCGGCGTATGGGCTCGCGGGCGCGGGGAAGTAGCCGTAGAAGAAGTACTCGGTGAGGGCGTCGAAATCGAGCGCGCGGCTCACCTCGGGATACTCGAACAGCGCCTTGATCTCGGAGGCAAACAGGAGACTCCGCCCGCGCTGCCAGTAATAGAGCGGCTTCTCGCCGGCCCGGTCGCGCGCCAGGATCAGGCGCTCGGCGCGGTCGTCCCAGAGCGCGATGGCGAACATGCCATTCAGCTCGCGGACGAAATCGGCGCCACGCTCTTCGTAGAGGTGTGCAATGACTTCGCCGTCCGAGCGCGTCTTGAACCGGTGGCCGCGCTTCTGGAGCCCGTCGCGAATCTCGCGATAATTGTAGATTTCGCCGTTAAAGACCAGCGTGACCTCGCCGGTTTCGTTCGAAAGCGGCTGGTCACCGGTCTCGAGGTCAATGATACTGAGGCGGCGGATGGCCAGGCCGAGGTGCGGAAGCACGAATTTGCCTTGGCTGTCCGGGCCGCGGTGGACCAGGCGGGCCGACATCGCCTCCAGGCGCTCCAAGTGCGCCGCCGGCTCGAGCGCGAGATTCAGGATTCCCGAGATGCCGCACATTCCAAGCGATGGGCTATGGGCCGGAATTGGGCCGCGCCGGGCTGGGCAGGCGGGCCGCCGGAACCCCCCAAACCGAGTCCTGCCATTCCGCCCAGAGAGGAGTCAAGTCCTCACCGCGCCCGGTGGCCTTCCCCAGACTCGCCACGTGACTGTTCCGCGCGAGCACCAGAAACGGTTGGGACGAGGTTTGGGCCTTCGAATAGAAACTCTGATAATCAAGAAGGAGCTCTCGTCCTGCCGCTCCGCTTCGCGCCCCGTCGAGGTGCGAAGCGATGTAGTTGCTCGTCAACTCGCCTCCGCCGCCGGTCACCAATCCCACGGGCCGCTTCAGATAGAACGGCAGACTGGTGCGGAAGTAATAGAAACCGTAAACCATCAAGTCCTTTTGAGCGCTGGACAAGAGCGTGCGGGCGAGTTGCCGCGAGGAGGCATACTCCGCATAGGTCCGAATCGGCTGCGCCCAGCGAAGGAAGACCGACGGCGCGACGAGCGCGGCGATGGCGAGCGTGAGCCAGGGAATCCCCCGCCGCCTCTGGCTCGAGGCGAGCTTCCGCCCCAGTATCCCCCACCCTGCGAGAATCATCCCCGTGTAGGCGAGCGAAGGACGAACGTGCGCGAGGGCTTGAGGGGGAATCTTTTCGCGGCTGAGCCTTTCGAGCCAAGAGAAATGGATCGGGAGCCAGAAAGCGAGCGCCGTCACAAGCCCCAGGGCCAGAATTGCGGCAAAGCCCGCCGTCAGCCAGTCCGGCGCGCGTGCTGCCGAATCAAGCTCACTCCAGCCCCCCGCCATGAGGAGACTCAAGGGAACGCAAGCCGGAAGGAAATATGCAGGGAGCTTCGAGTGCGAAATGGAGAAAAAGACGAGCACCACCGTGGACCAGATGAGAAGATAAAGGACCGGAGCCTGCTTGTCGTCCCTCAGCTCCTTCCAGCGCCTCAGCCGGTTGAGCGCGGTAAAAAGCAGGAAAAGACTCCACGGGAAAAGCCCTCCGAAAAAGACGGGAAGATAGTAGAAAACATTGCCGCCGCGCCGCACGCCCCCCGCCGTGAACCTCACCACGCTTTCCTCCCAGAAGGCATACCGGGGGAAGCTCGGATTGCGCAGGCTCACGACAAGGCACCACGGCAAAGCAGTGAGGAAAAATACAGCCAGTCCGCCGAGCCATCGCAAGCGCTTCAATTCGCGGGGGCTTCCCCGCGCGGCTTCGAAGGCGATAACCGTAAGGA
>QHZN01000215.1:7629-29568 GCA_003225365.1 Acidobacteriota bacterium | reverse complement strand
CTGGGCATCGAGTAGCGCGGACCTCAGTTTTTGGGGTCTGCGGCTTTCCTCGCTCATGACGGAATCTTCGTCCGCGCTGGACGGGCGGCGCTTCTTGAGCAGGCGTCCACCGCGAAATTTCGAGCGGAAAGAAAGGGGCGTTGAGGGCGGGACACCGCGCTAGAATGCAGCACTGGAGACGCGATGGACAGACTGGTTGCAGACCTCAAACGCGGAGGTCTGCGCCCGGTCCCGGAGGGCCGCCATGGCCATGAGAGACATCACGGAACTAATGAATGCGTATCGAGAGTGTTCGCGAAACCTCTGGAACGTTTATTTCTCAGGGCGAGCGAATATCGGTGGCTCGCTGGATGCCTTTGAACAGATACGAGATTTGCTGTTTGATTCGCTTGTCGTGAGCGAGCTTTTTTATCACGGAGACGGTGAAGATGGGAATTTCCCTCCACCTGTTCTGAAGGTCATTCCAAGAGAAAGAGCGAAAATTCTAATCGAGCGTCTGAGCGGACGGGGGGAGGCTGGGTATTGGGACCAGGAAAAGGACATGGTTGTTGGTCCGAATGACATCACGCTTGCATTTATCGACTACTTCGACTTTTCCCAAATCCCAGTCATGGATTTCCATTTCTATCGTTGCAAGATTCTAAGCTTTCCAAGTCGGGCCGAATACGAAGGGAGAGAGGCATTAATCCATGCAGTGGATGGGCGGGTGTTTCACGATGAAGAGCCAGATGATCGTCCCCGAGAGAGGTAGCACAGCGCCGCCTGCTGGCCGCAACCAAATTAGATGCCTCTCAGGTAGACAATCGACCCATCTAAAGCCTGTATTTACGCGCCTTGGGACAAACCCACGGAAATATTCTCGCTAAAAAAGCAAGAAATTACGGCGTGGCATTGCAGAGTTGGTGTTTAACTCTGCGGCTCGTGATCGTGGCGAATGCCAAGGCGGCGCTTTATAGCCCAGGGCTTCGCTAGCCTGCTCCGCTGCGTATTCCATCGTTAGGGATCGACCGCGTCCGCATTCCGGCGGAAACGAAATTGCGGATATGAACCCAAGAAAAAACCGCAGAGTTACAGACCAACTCTGCGCTACCCTGCAACGGCTTGGGCGATGATCATGGTTTGGTCGTCCTGCAGCTCGGGGCTGCCGGTCCAGTCGTCCACTTCGCGGTAGATTTCCTGAGCGATGAGTTCCGGGGCAAGGGTCAGGGCGCGCCGGGCGGCGCCGAACAGGCGCTCCTCGCCCATTTCCTCTCCAAAGCTATTTTCGGGCTCCGTGAGGCCGTCGGTAAACGCCACGAGAACGTCGCCGGGTTCGAGCTGAATCTTGCCTTGCTCGTACTTGATGCCCCGGAACAGGCCCACCACCGTCCCTCCCGCGTCCAAGCGGAAGATCTGGCGGCCGCGGAACAGCGCCGGCGCCAAGTGCCCGGCGTTGGTGTAAGTCAGCGTGCGCGTCCGCGGGTCGTAGATGGCGTAGAAGAACGTGGCGTATTTCTCGGCCGTCGTGCTATCGAGCAACTGACGGTTCAAGCGCTCGACGATCTCGGCGGTCGAAACGGCTTCGGCGCTTAAAAGCGACGGCCCCACGTGCCCGTCGTAAAACTGCGCGCGCAGCGATGCCTGAATGGCGGCCATGAGCAGCGCGGCGGAGATTCCTTTTCCGCTCACATCGCCCAGCACCAGCGCCAAGCGCTCGCCCTGGAGCCGCTGGAAGTCGAAGTAATCCCCGCTCACCGAGCGCGCCGGTTTGCAAACACCAAAGACGCGCAAGCCCGGCACTTCGGGAAACGAGCCCGGGAATAGCGCTTTTTGAACCTCGCGCGCGATTTCCAACTCGCTTTCCAGGTGTGACTTTTCCTCCGCCGCGTGCAGCAGGCGCTCGACCGAAGCAGTCATGCCGTCAAACGCCTGGCCCAGCGAGCTCAACTGGTCATGGGGGCGAATGTTGGTGCGGTAGGAAAAGTCGCCCGATTTCACGCGCTCGGTGGCCACGTTCAGCCGGTCCACGGTGGCGGTGATGGAGCGGGTCAAGCGCCAGCCGATAACGAGACCGAAGGCTCCGAGCAGCAGGAAGACCAGCGCGAGTGCCTTAAAGCCGGTGATGTAGATGCTCGAAAGTTCTCCGATCCTTGCCAACAACTGCCGGTTCAAGGAAAGCAATCGCGCCGTGGCCAGCACGCGCACCGGCCGTTCTTGGGGAGCGTCGCTCGTGGGGGACCACAGGGTGAAATTTATTGCCGAACGGCCCGAAACCGTTTGGTCGAGAAAATTCATGGGTGGAGGAAGTTCGGCGGTCTTGGATGACACCGAGAGGTCCCGCCCCGGCCCTCTGGGGTTTTCGACAGCAAGTAAGTACACACCCACGGGACCGATGCCACGGCCTGCCTGGTCGAGGATGTCAGGGGTGAGCGGCTGCGACAAGATCATGGTAAGGACGCCCAAGGGTGTTTCTCCCTGCTCAACTGCCCGCAGGCACAAACTGTCGCCGTCCACCGCAAAGCCGGCGAACTCTTCCGGCTTCAACCACGCGGGCATCGGGACGGGCTGAGTCAACGGCTGGCCATTCAATCGGAAGGCCCACGCCTCCGCCCCGAGCCGCAAGGTCACTTCAAGGCCCGGGTAGCTTTCCTGGTCGGCCTTGAGTTCGGTCGCGAAGAATTTTTCCACGCGCTCGAACTGCGCCTCGGGATTTTTGTCAGTCGCCCGCCGGACTTCATGCAAGACAAGACGGTTCAGTTGCGCCAAGTTATCCACGCGGCTGCGTAGCCTCTGCTCGACCAGAAAAGCCGCAAATTGGCCGTTGATGACCAGCGCTCCCATCGCCACGAGGCTGAGGATCAGGAGGATCGGAATCAGACTAATGAACAGGTAGGTGACCACCAGGCGCCGCAGCACCGGCCACAGGAGCCGATGGCGGACGAAACCCACAAAGCGGATGAAATAATAGACGCCTGCGACAGCGAGGTTTACCCAAAAGACCAACCACCAGACGCCCGGCATGACAACGCCAAAGCGTATTGCTGCAACCAGCGCCGCACCGAAAACCAGCACCCAGAGCGCGTATCGCGCCATGCGGCGAGTCCGAAACTCATTAAGGAGGATACGAGGAAGGGTGGCGAACATCATAAGCGAGGACAATTCGCAGGTTCTAGGTATTCGGTGCTAGGTGTGGCTGCGCGAAGCGAGGTGTAGGTCGCCGGATATTAAGTCTGACACCTGGAACCTGACTCCTGTCAATTAAGGCCGACTCCTGCCCACGGGCGTCGGCATTGCGGGGGCCTGGCCGCTCCCTTTGCGCAAGCGACTATGTGTCCAACCATACGTGAAGTAAATCACCAGACCAATCACCAGCCAAACCAAAAGCCGCATCCAGGTATGAATGGGCAAGCCAACCATCTGGAGAAGGCAGACAATCATGCCCAGCGGCCCCACCAGCCAGACCCAAGGAGTGCGGAAAGGCCGCGACACATCCGGTCGAAGTCTTCGCATGGCCACCACGGAACCGCTGACGATGACGAAGGCGAGCAATGTGCCGATACTTGTCATCTCCTCCATGATCGGCCGCGGGATTAGACCTGCGGCCAGCGCGACGCACCCGCCGGTCAGCGCCGTTCCGATATAGGGGGTGCGGAAACGCGGGTGAATGAGCGCGAAAACCTTCGGCAGCAAGCCGTCGTTCGCCATGGAGTAAAAGACGCGCGTCTGGCCGAGCAGCATCACCAGGATCACGGCGGTGGTCCCAAGGATTGCCCCCAGGCGCACGACGGGCGAAAACCACGAGCGGGCCGAGGTGGAGTCAATGGCCACGGCGAGCGGGTCAGGGACATTCAGCCGGGTGTAATTCATGACGCCGGTAAGCACCACCACCACGGCGATGTAAAGCAAGGTGCAAATGGCGAGAGACCCCAAAATCCCAATGGGCATGTCGCGCTGGGGATTCCTGGCTTCTTGAGCTGCGGTCGAGACCGCGTCGAAGCCGATGAATGCGAAGAAAATAATTCCGGCGCCGTGCAAGACGCCGCTCCAGCCGAACTGGCCGAACTTTCCCATGTTCTCAGGCAGGAAGGGATGCCAGTTGCTGGGGTTCAAGTACATGGCGCCAATTCCGATGAACATCAGCACCACGCTCACTTTGACGAGCACGACTAGGTTGTTGAAGCTCGCCGATTCTTTTATCCCAATGATCAACAGCGTGGTGATGAGCAAGGCGATGAAAGCCCCGGGAAGGTTGAAAACACCTTGCACCGCCGTCCCGTCGGCGCCCATAACGGTTTCCCACGGCCCGCGTGAGAGCGCGGCCGGAAACGGAATGTGCAGCGTCCGCTGCAAGAAGGAGACAAAATATCCCGACCATCCGATGGAGACGGTGCCCGCGCCGGCCGCATACTCGAGAATGAGGTCCCAGCCGATAATCCACGCCAGCAACTCCCCCACCGTGCAGTAGGCGTACGTGTAGGCGCTGCCGGCCACCGGTATCATGGAAGCGAATTCTGCGTAGCAGAGACCGGCAAAGGCGCAGCCGATTGCGCACACGATGACGGAGAGAACCAGGGCAGGCCCGGTGTACTGAGCGGCGTCACCACTCAGAACGAAGATGCCCGCGCCTACGATGGCGCCGATGCCGAAGGAGACCAGCGAGAGCGGCCCCAGCGCCCGCCGGAGGCCGTGCTCCGACTCAGCAGCTTCGCTGTGCAACTGCTCAATCGTTTTCTTAACCCAAAGTCCGGCCATGCCGCCTCCTTCATTTCTCTAGCAGGATGCTGAAAAAGTCGTTCTTGTCATGCTGAGCGCAGCGAAGCATCCCTGCATAACATTGAAAACAAATGAGAGGGATTCTTCGCTGCGCTCAGAATGACAATTGAAGGGCTCAGCATGACATTTCGGCGTGCTTTTCATCAGCCTGCTAGACGGTCTTGAGTGGGGCGGGATTTCGCCCGCCAGATGAAATACACTGGGATTCCGAGCGCCACAATGCCGAGCCCCGCCAGGCTTTGCCCTCGAGTCACTTTCTCAATCAGCAGCGCGCCTTCCACGAACAGCGCAAAGGCGACGTATATCGCGGGCAGGACAGGATATCCCCAGGCCCGATAGGGCCGAGGCCATTCCGGCCGCGTGCGCCGCAGACGAAACAGGCCCGCGATAGTAAGAATATAAAACAGCAGCGCCGAAAAAATCACGTAATTGAGCAATTGGTTGTAAGTCCCGGAAAGCGTCAGCAGGGACGCCCAGACGCCTTGCACCAAGAGCGAGACCGCCGGGGTGTGGTACCTCCGATTGACCTTGGCGACGGAGGAAAAAAATAGCCGGTCCTTGGCCATCGCGTAGTAAACGCGCGCACCGGCGAGAGTCAAGCCGTTGTTGCAGCCGAATGTGGAGATGACGATGGCGGCGGCCATCAGCCCCGTGCCCGCGGGGCCAAAAACCACCTGCATGGCCGCGGTCGCCACGCGGTCTTCGACGGCGTGCGTGATCCCGCGCTCGAGCGGCCCCGCGCCCCCCGCCGAGCCCGCAAAGGGGAGTATGCGGACGTAGACCCAATTACAAAGGAAATAGAGCGTGGACACAATCGCCGTCCCTGCAAAAAGCGCCAGGGGGAGATTCCGTTTGGGGTTCACGACCTCGGCGCCCGTGAACGTGACGTTGTTCCAGGCGTCGGAAGAAAACAACGGCCCTACCAGCGCCGCGCAGACGACGGTGAGCGTGGCGAGGTCCCAGCGCGCGCCTTGCCAGAAACTCCCAACGCTCAGACCTGGCGCAGGATGCCCGGCGCTCCACCACAACCCGACTCCAATCAGCCCCATGAGCGCCCCAACCTTCAGGGTGGTGAATACATTCTGAACCCAGGCCCCCGTTCGCAGGCCGAACATATTGATGACGGCAAGCGCCATCAAGCTCATCAGAGCGACCAACTGCTGAGTTGAAACCGTCAGGTGAACGGTGTGGCCCCAAGCCGGGACCGAGTAGGCGCCCAAGTCAATCAGGATGTTTTCGGCGGAAATCCACGGAAAGAACACGCCGAGGAATTTTCCGAAGGCGACGGCCACCGCGGCGATGGTGCCGGTTTGTATGACCAGGAACAATGTCCAGCCGTAAAGGAAACCGAAAAGCGGGTTGAGCGACTCGCGCAGGTAAACGTACTGGCCGCCCGCGTGGGGCATCATCGCCGCAAGCTCGCCGTAAGTGACCGCGGCGATGACGGTCATCAGGCCGGTCAGGACCCAGGTCAAGAGCATCAAACCGGGTGAGCCCACTTCCCGGCCAATTTCCGCCGCCACGATAAAGACACCGGAGCCGATCATAGACCCCATCACAATCGTTGTGGCGTCCAGAAGGTTCAGGCCTTTGACAAGCTCGGTGGTTGCGGGTTGGGTTGCTGCGCCGGATGAGGTAGAGGTGGCCATCGTCGAAAAGTGAAGAATTCCGAGTTATGAGTTATTTGTTCCAGGCCCCCAACAACTGCTCCATATTTTCCGTTCAGAATTCATAGCTCATAACTTCTTCGCGGGCTGCTCCCCAAGTTTCGAGAGGAATTGCGCCGCGCGTTCGCCGACGTCTTCGCCCCTAAGCAAGTCGCCAATGACGGCTACCGAATCGGCGCCCGCCCCGAGTACGGCCGGCGCCGCGTCGAGGTAAATTCCGCCAATCGCGACCAAGGGCTTGGCGGTTGCCCGGCGCGCCTCACGAAGGCCTTCCAGCCCCACGACCTGGTCGGAGCTTTCCTTGGTGCTCGTGGAGAAAATGGGCCCAAAGGCGATGTAGTCGGCGCTGGAGCGGTCCGCTTCGCGCACCTGCTCAATCGAGTGCGTCGAAACGCCCACGATTTTGCCCGGGCCCAGCAGGCCCCTGGCCAATTCCACCGGCAAATCGTCTTGCCCCACGTGCACGCCGCCGGCGTCCACGGCGAGAGCGACGTCGGCGCGGTCGTTGATGATCAAGGTTCCTCCAGCGCGTCCAACGAGCGCGGCGAGCTCGAGACTCGCTTCGTAAAGCTCGCGCGTAGATGCCGTCTTTGATCGCAACTGGATCAACCGAACCCCGGCGTCGAGAAACTCCTGGCCCCGGGCGGCGGGCGAGGGTCCGCCCGTCCCGGCGGCGTCGATTATGGCATAGAGCCTGGGCAATGGGAAATTCATTGGCGAAGCAGGCGGGGGGCTCAGTGCCCGCCGGCGCCGTTCCCAGAGAAGCGTGTGAGGAAGCGCGTGTCGAACCGGCCGGCGAGGAAATCCGCGTCCACCAAAATCTTCCGGTGCACTGGAATAGAGGTCGAGATACCCTCCACCACAAACATATCGAGGGCGCGGACCATGCGGGAAATGGCTTCCGGCCGGTCGGCGCCGTGGACGACGAGCTTCGCCACTAAAGAATCGTAATAGGGTGGAATGACCGACTCGGCGATGGCCGCCGTGTCCACGCGCACGCCCGCCCCGCCGGGAACGCTGAATTCGGTGATCTTGCCCGCGCAGGGCGCGAAGGTGTCCGGGTCTTCGGCACAGATGCGGCACTCGATGGCATGGCCGCGCGGCGCCAGCGTCTCCCCCGCCACCCCCACCGGCTCCCCCGCCGCGATACGGATTTGCTCTTTCACCAAGTCAACCCCCGTCACCATCTCGGTCACCGGGTGCTCCACCTGGATGCGGGTGTTCATTTCCAGAAAGTAGAGGTTCCGGTCACGGTCCATGATGAACTCGACCGTGCCGGCATTGGTGTAGCCGATTTCCACGAGCGCTGCCACAACTCGGTGCCCCAGGCTGCGGCGCGCTTCCGCGTTGACCTGTGTGGACGGCGCTTCCTCGAGGATTTTTTGATGGCGGCGCTGGATAGTGCACTCGCGCTCGCCAAGGTGGACGACTTTGCCGTGGCTGTCGCCGAGCACCTGAAATTCGATGTGGCGGGGAGAGGCGGCGAACTTCTCGAGGTAAACGTCGGGCGAGCCGAAGGCCGCCTGCGCCTCGGCCTGCGCGGTGTCGAAGGCCCTCGGCAAATCTTCGGCCGATCCGACCTCGCGCATGCCGCGCCCGCCGCCGCCCGCCGCCGCCTTGATCATCACCGGGTAACCGATTTTGGCTGCCGCTTCCAGGGCTTCGGCCTGCGTCTTCAACACGTCTGAGCCCGGAAGGACTGGTATGCCGAATTGCGCCATCGCCTTACGCGCCTTGTCCTTGTCCCCCATCAGCCGAATGACTTCGGGCTTGGGGCCGATAAACGCGAGCTTCGAAGTTTCACAGACCTCGGCGAAATTCGCGCTCTCGGCCAGAAATCCGTAGCCGGGATGCACAGCCTCGGCGTTGGTAATCTCGGCGGCGGAAATAATGCTGGCTACGTTCAAGTAGCTCTCCGAGCTCTTCGCCGGTCCGATACAGACCGCCTCGTCGGCGAAGCGGACGTGGAGCGACTGCCGGTCGGCTTCCGAGTACACGGCCACCGTCCGTATTCCAAGTTCCTTCGCGGCGCAAATGATGCGCAGCGCAATCTCGCCGCGGTTGGCAATGAGCATTTTCTTAAACATAAGTCTTCAGCCGTCAGCTTTCAGAGATCAGCGACCGAAAAGGGACCTTACATTCCTCGAAACCAACCTCGACGCTCGTCGGGACTGAAGACTGATGGCTGACCGCTGACAGCTACTTCTTGTGCGACGGCAAGATGGCGAACAGCGGCTGTCCGTATTCGACGGGCTGGCCGCTCTCGATGTAAATGCGGACAATCTCTCCGGCGACTTCCGACTCGATTTCGTTCATGAGCTTCATCGCCTCCACAATGCAAAGCACCTGCCCGACTTGAACCGAATCGTGAAGTTTGACGAAGGGCGGGGCTTTCGGAGCCGGCGAAGCGTAGAAAGTTCCGACAATCGGCGACTTGATGACAAAAACGTCTTCGGCGGAATCATCCGCTAGCTCCCCCGCAGCCGTTGCATCGGGAGAGGGTGGCGCCACGGATAGAGGTGCGGGAGCAGCGAGCGAAGCAGATCCGAGCGACTCCCCTTGCGTGCCTGCTTGCGCGGGCTCCCCGGCCGGCGAGGCTGGGCGCCTGGAGCTATCGCGCCTAATGCGGACCCGAAAGCCGTTTGTTTCCATTTCGAATTCGCCAATTTCCCGCTCGGCGAGCAAATCAATGAGTTTCTGGATTCTATCCAGGTCCAAGCCATGGTCGCGCGGCCCCTTCCGGCCTCGGTCCTTCTCACCCATTCCATAGGCTCCGTTACGATCCGACTCTTCCCGGCCCTCTGCCCCGTTCGATACCTAACTCCCACAGTGGCGTTCATCCCCGACCGTTCGGACGGCGCGTGCGGCGGAATCCGCCGAAGTAGGGGCCGGTCGGCGACCCGCCCCTCCCCCAGTCGCCGCAGCTGGCGTGAGGCCATTACCCCCAACCGACGACCCAGTGTTCCTTCGACGCGGGGGTTAAGACTTCCGGCCCACGCTCCCCTATCAATACCGTGTCTTCAATTCTTATGCCCCCGAGGCTTCGAATATAGATCCCCGGTTCCACGGTGAGCACCTGGCCGATTCGAAGCCGGGTTTTCTCGCCCTTTGCCAAGCGAGGCAACTCGTGAACGTCCAATCCAACGCCGTGGCCGGTGCTGTGCGGAAAGAAACGATCCAGCCGTAGTTGCCTTAGGAAGCGCCGAGCCGCTCGGTCCGGCTTCGAGCCGGGAACGCCCGCACAGAGTGCCGCCAGGGCGGCTTCCTGCGCTCCCAGGACGGCCTTATAGAGGTCCTGAGCCTTGCGATCAGGCCGGCCCACAAAGACCGTTCTCGTCACGTCCGCGGCATATCCGGCGACTATAGCACCAAAGTCGAAGATTACCAACTCACCCGCCTCGAGAGGTTTCGCGGATGCCCGCGCGTGCGGCCAGGCGCCTCGAGGCCCGGAGGCAACGATCGTCTCGAAGGCAGCGCCCTCCGCCCCTTTCTGCCTCATTCGGTATTCCAGTTCGTTCGCCAAGTCGGTTTCGCTGACTCCCGGTTTAATGAGGCCACGAATCTCTTCAAAGGCCTCGCAGGAGATTTCGGACGCACGACGGATGTGTTTAATCTCATGAGGGTCCTTGATAGACCGGAGTTCTTCTAACAGCCCGCCGGCGGGTTTGAACCTGACATCCCCCGGGGCCTCGCGCCGAAGCTCCTGGAAAGCCGCCCAGGTCAGGTATCCTTCCTCAAGACCTACAATTCCCGCCTTGCCTGCTCGCGCGTGCTCCGCCTTTTTCAAGTAAGTGGCCGCTGCCTTGAGCAGACGCCCCCTTTCCTCAATGACCTCGACTCCTTTTCCCTCCACTTGGGCTTGAAGGGTATAGCGCGGGTCCACCCAAAGACGGGATACAACGGCCCCCAAGAGAAGCACACCCGCAGACCCTCGAAATCCAGTTAGATAGTAGATATTCTGAAGATTAGTTACAAGAAACGCGGAAAGCTTTCGCTCCCTCAACTGTGCGATTGCCCGGTTCTGCCGATTCCGATAGTCTTGCTCAGACTGGGAGATAGGCGTCTCCATATAACAGAAAGGCGGGGGATGACTCCCCCGCCCGTGAAATCAACTGGCTTTCCGTATCCAGTTCCCCGGTTCAACTACCCGGGCAAAACCTTCGGAGTAACGAAGAACATCAGGTCAGTCTTGTTGTCCGTCGCCTTGGTTGACTTGAACAGCCGGCCCAGCACTGGAATCTTTCCAAGCCCAGGGACATAACTGGCGGCGGCTTCTGTGTTGGTTACCTTCACTCCCCCAAAGACCACGGTGCCGCCATCGGGGACTAGGACCTGGGTTGTCGCCAACTGGTTGTTGATAGCCGTACCGACGCCCAACACCAGTGCCCCGGGAGATGCATTGTTGACGTTGATGATCAGAAAGATGTTGCCGTCCTGCGTCACCTGGGGCGTGACGGTCATTTGCAATGAGGCCTGGATGAACTGGACCGAGACGGTGTTGTTGATGGTGGTTTGATATGGAATCTGTACGCCCTGAATCACCGACCCCACCGTATTGTTCTGTGTCACGATGTATGGCGACGAGATGATCTTCGCCTGATCGGTTGTTTCTGCCAAGGCAATCGCCGCATTGATGATGTAATTGGCGCCCTGATTGGCAATCGCCCACACTCCAAACCCGCTCGCCGCCGTCGATTTAACTATACCGCCCGGCGTGAAGGGAGTAATGGTGGACGGCGAGACACTGGTGCTGCCCGTTGCCGTGCCGTTAGAGGTTTGCGAGGTTGCGGCACCGGTGGCTGTAGTTGCCGAACGGTTGTTGTATTGGTAGGCCAGTACGGTGGAGATGTCGCGCTCGAAGTTATTCGTCGCCAGAACGACCCGAGCCTCAATCGAGACTTGCTTGCTCTTCGTGTCGAGTTGGGCGACTACTTTGGTTATCAGGGGAATCTGCGTCGCGATGTCTGAAACGATCAGCGTGTTCGTCCGCTCATCCACAAGAACAGTCCCACGCTTGGAGAGCGCTCCGCCGCCTATCCAAGTCTTCAGCAGTCCGGCGATAGTCACGGCTTTAGCGTAGTTGACTGGCAGGAACTTCGTGACGAGAGGCTGAGCGTCAATTCGAGCTTCCACCAGCTTCGCAGCCCCTGTCTGCTCCGCTGTCAGCGTTTCCACTTTTGCAATCCGAAGCACGTTGCCTTCCAGCGCCTTCCCTAAATTATTGTTCTTCAGGACGATATCCAGGGCCTGGTCCCACGGCACGTTGTCGAGGACCATAGTCACGCTTCCGATCACGTTCGGGTCAATGATGATGTTCAATCCACTGATCTCGTGGATCAGGCGGAAGAAATCCTTCAAGTCCACATCCTTCAAGTTGACCGAAATCGGCTCGCCTGTGTATTTGGGTTGTTCCGGAGGTGCCTCGGTTCCGCCGGCCTGCACTTGCTCTTCCGGTGTCAGCGATGCAGACAGCACTTCGGCAGCATGCTCGGAGCGCATGGACTCGGGATCCAAGGCGGGAGCAAGTTTCAGGGCGGCTGGGGACTCCTCCGCGATGATCGGCCGAGGCAGAGCCATTTCTGCCAAAGATGGAGTGGGTAAGGCTCGAACAGTTCGACTTGGCTCACTGTCCCCGAGCGTCTCGGCCTCGACAGTTGAAGAGGGCGCGGTCGCCACTGGTGGTGAAATCTTGGCCACTATGGGCTTTCCCGCCGGGCGAACTCGAGCTGTCGCCGTTCCCCTCGCCTTGAGCTCGATTCGAACTCCGCCTGAACGGGCATGGACGTCAACCCGGGGGTCTCCGAGCAGGTCAGCCACAACGCGGACGATGGCCGGATCGAGTTGGAACTGTCCTACCCGCACCCCTGTGATCAGCGCAGAGTCTGAGGGAAACATCGTCCCGCGAAGGCCCTTTCGCGCTCCGTCAAAATCCAAGACCAAGCGGCGCGGATTGTCGAGCTCCGACACGCGGAAACCTCCGGCCTTCGTGGTGGCGATATCCACAAATGTTTCGCCATTAGGCCCGGCGGCGATGGTGATTCCAGAAACCACGAGGGGTTCTCCCGTCAAACCCTGCGGTTGAGTAGCCTTCTCTCCGGTTGCAATGGGAGCAGCCGGCGCCGTAACTTGGGCGGACGAAAGCACGATGCCCCGAGCCAACGCATCCCAGCCTGCCAACCCGTTGGCTGACGGTAGCCAAGCCGGCCATGCCTCCTTCCCGGACAGCCCCACCAGGAGGAATGCCGTCATGGCGATTGGAAGCAGGTGTTTTCGTCTCATGGTTTCTCTCCCGTAGCCGGCATCTTCTTCAAAACTTCTCTTGTGGTCTCGTGTCCGGCAGGGTCTTTATAGGTTTCGGTGAAATAGACAGCATCCGTGGTAATCCTGGAAACGGTGGCGTGATAGACAGGGTCGTTGACGCGGAGGAAGAAAGCTCGCCGCTCGGGCCCCGTTACAACGGCGATCATGGTCTTGCTGACTTCTTCCCTGACGATACCTTCCAGGAGCATCTCGCCTACCGCTAAGCCGCGTGGCCCAGGCGGCCTAGGCTCGGTGTCAATCCGCCCTTCCGGCCCAACCTTTGGCGGTTCGGGCTTCTTGAACGGATCGCGAAGGCCCGCCGTGACCGGGATGACCTTCTCCCTGGCAGAAATTTCCGGCACCTTCGCCTTAGTGGCTTTCGCGGGCTTCTTTGTGGCTTTTACTGGTGCCGTCTTGGGAGCCGGCTTCGAGGTCTTGGCTGCAGGTGCGGTCGCTTGCCCCTGCGCGAACGTTTGCGTATCCGCCGGATTCCAGACTGCGAGCATGGCCAGCATGGCCACAGCCCACAAGCCACTTGTACGTATCGGGTAAGGAGCGCGTTTTACCATGGTTCTGATTCCTTCGGAATTATCTCCGCGCCGGAGCCGGTGCAGGTGCCCCGGGTGCGGGCTTGGGACCCGCCTCGTGCCGGAAATAGGTCGTCAGGACGGCATTAGCCCCGACGGTTTCTTGTTCAGAAACCAAATACGCACCCATGCCTCCGCCGCCCGGCTGCCCCAGGCCAACACTCGTCACGCTGATGATCCGCTGCTCGTTCGCGAGCCGGGCAAAGAAGTTCACCAGACTCCAGTACGTCCCGTCCAAGCGCACCGCGAACGGAGTCTCGAGATAGAAATCTCTTTGAGTTTCAGCCTGCGGGATGAAGGTGCGAACGTGGACTTCGGATGCGCTGGCATCCGCGAAGACCGTCTTCATGAACTGGTCTGTCTCGCGCGTGTCCGGCAGAAGCAAGGTCAGATTTGCCAGTTGCGCTTGCAGTTGCGCGACCTGATTTTGGTATTCGATGAGCTTGGCCTCGAAGGCTCGCAAGGAAGCCACTTTCCCTTCCAAATCAGCCTCCTGCTTTTGTAAGGCAACGAGGCCGGTCGTGGGGTCGTTGTAAACGGGCCAGACGTAAAAGTAGCCGATCGCGCCGACCGCCGCCGCGATGAGCAAGACAAAGATCATCATCTGGACTGCGGGGGAGAAATCCCTTAGGCCCTTGGCCATATAGAGTTACCTTCCTGGAGCTGCATCGCGCGAGCGGCGGCTCTGGAATCGAACCTGGTCCCTCGGTTCATGTCCCGTGCTTGGACGGTCGCCCGCCCACTGGTGTCGCCTTCGGACCCGCCGCCGGAACTCCTACCGCCGGTTGGGCGGGAGGTTTGAACTCGCAATCCAACGCAAATTTATACGCCGTGCGCTTAAACATATCGTCTTCGTATGCCTGCCGAAGCGTAACATCGGTAAAATCGCCATTTTTATCCAGCGAACCTAGGAAATTAGCCAAGGAGGCTATGGAGATCGAACTCCCGTTCAACGAGAGGCGAGCGCCCGAAGTGCTGATGGTCTCCAAGTAGAGATCGTCCGAGCGATCAGCCTCATACCCCACGGCGCGCATCAACTCCACGGGCCCTGTCTTACTTCGCTGGAGGCTTGTGATGGTGTCAATCCGTTGCTGGTACTGGTTCTTCTTCATCAGGTATTCGTCGGCCTGCTGCTTCACACTTTGCAATCTCGAGAATTCCCTGCTCAGGCTTTCAATCTTCGTCTTTTGCTGCTGGATTTGGGCGCTCCAATAGATATACGCCACGCCCACAACTCCGCCGAACACCACGAACGCCACCACCGCCGCCACGATGGCCGACGACGATATCCCGGGCGCGCCTTCGGGCGCGGCGACTGCCACTACTTTTGGACCGCCCAGCAGGTTAATTCGGATCATGACTCGTCAAAGCTCCTCAATGCCAGCCCCACTGCCACCGTCATCCGCGGGCCCTGTTCGCGGACCATTTCGGGAACAATGTTGTTGGGGACGGTGATCCTTCGGAAGGGGTCGAAGATTTCGACCGGGATTCCAAAGTCTTCCTTCAGCAGATCCACCAAGCCTTCAATCTTGGCAGTTCCCCCCGCGACGTAGATACCCTGGATATTCTCCCCGGAGGCGGTCTGGCGGAAGAAATCGAAGGTCTTTTGAATTTCCAGGAGCAAAATGTCGGAGACGGAGCGAATATGAGCCGCCTTGGCCTCCAGCGAAACGTTGGGAACCTCCTGACCTTTCTTCAGCTTCTCCGCGTCCTCGAAGCTCAGATCCAATTCCTTCTGGAGGGTGTCGGTGTACTGGTTGCCTCCCACCGGGACGTCGCGGGTGAAGAGTGGAACGCTTCCGCGAACGATGTGGATATTCATGATGCTGGCGCCGATGTTCAGCAAGGCCGTCATCTGATCGGCAGAGGGCTCATAATTGGCTTCGTAAGCGTTCTGCAGCGCAAACGCGTCGATGTCCACCACGGCCGGGTTCATTTGCGCCGTGGTGATGGCGTTCCGGTAGCGGAGAACTTTGTCCTGCTTCACAACCACCAGCATCACGTCGTAGCCGCCGGTCGGCCCGGGACCAAGCACGTGGTAGTCATGGTAAACGTCCGCAATATCAAAAGTGATGTGCTGGGGCGCCTCGTACTCGACGGCGTTGTGCAACTCCGCCTCGCTCGCCGCGCTTACGGTAATCCTTTTCACGATTACGGAGTGGCCCGAAACCGACGTTGCCACTTCACGCGTCTTGATCTTGTTTCGTCTGAAGATGCTGTCAATGGCGTCTTTGACGGCGGTAGCGTCCATGATGTCGCCGTCCACGACCACATCTTGGCCCAAGTTCTCCAGGTCAACGTTTAGCAGTTCGTAATCATCGCCCTTCCTGCGCAACTCTACCGCTTTCACACCGCTCGAGCCGATATCCAGCCCCACCAGCGGTTTCGACTTCTTCTTGCCAAACATACGTATGGCTCCCTAGTGAAAATCTGTCGAGCGCCTGCGCTCGCCAGCCCCTTCGCGGCGAGTACTCTGCTTCTCCATCCACCGGTCTAAAATCGTTTTTTTGAACTTCCAGCGGTTGCCGAGCTTGAACGCGGGGATCTTCTCCTCGCACACGTACTTATAAAGCGTCTCACGGGACACGCCCAAGTATTGGGATGCCTCGCGGATATCCATGACCTCTCTGGTCTCAGCCATGCTCCCAACCCGAAACGCGACCGAATCCGCGGCCTCCATCTCTCAGCTATAACCCAGAGTTCTAAGCACAGGGTCCCGGCTCGCCGGGCCCATTGGAGAGTTTATACCCCCTTAAGTTACTCGATGTCAAGGGGGTTTTTTTGTGGCTGATAGGGGTATTAACCAAAATTTTGCGTCTGATTGTCGGAATGATCGTGGACTTATACAAGAGTTTGCGGTAAATCCTCCCCTGGACGCCAGATATGTGCCCTAAAGAAATCATGTTTCAGTATCTGTGGGGTGGTTTTTGGCGCCACTCGCCGAATTTGGTGTAACACCGAGCTGGGCTCTAAGTCACTGGGGAGAAGGTCTAAGGGGTAGGATTGGCCCCTGGTAGCAGGTCATCGTAGTCCGTGGTCAGGGCAACGTGAATCCGGCGGCTGCTCGACTCCATCTGGAGCCCGGCATAGGGGTTTTGCCGGTTTGGGAATTGACTTTGCCACGCCAACTGTTCGAAAGCTTTCAATCCTTGCAGCAGTTGAAGCAGATTAGCGGCTGCGGCTTCAGAATTGCACTCGAAGTTGGCGGCGACATTAATTTTGATCGAGGGGTTTACGTTGTAGGTCAAACCCTCAACGCTTTGAAAGGTTTGATTCCAGTTCAATTGCCCCCGGTTCTGCTCGGGCATCCAGCCTTGGAACCAATCTCCCACTGCCGGACCAATCGACACGCCCCAAATGGGCGCATCCACCCGACCCGCGTCCACCAGCTTCACGAATTGGGGACTAGTGCCCAGCGCCGGCGCTTGTCCAGACTCGACTGCCGCCATCTTTTTAAGAACTTGGAGCGTTCCGAAGGCTCCTTCGGACGATTTTATGGCCATGACGCAAATCGGGCCGGAGTCACTGCCAAGGCAGTAGGCAGCCATGTTGCCGACAGGTGTAGCCTTGATACCGTTCTCTCTGGCATGGTCGGCCAAAGCCTGCGCGTCGAAATGGCCGCTGGCGATGCCGTCCATACGGGCCATGCCGACTTCGGCGGGCTCCCAGCTCAACACCACCTCAGCCACATCCGCTTCCCGGACGCCGAGTTGGGCCAGGGAAGTTTCGAGCACCTTGAGTTCGCGCCCAAGATACTGGTCGCGAAGCTGAGAATATTTTGGAAGGCTCCGCAGCTTGGCAGGACTCGAGTATTCAAAGCGGACGGCGTCCGCAGGGAGGATGGCCAAGGCGTCTTGAACGATCTGTTGAGCGCGCCCCTGTGCCGGTGCCATCAACCCCGCAGCTATAACCGCCGCAAGCGAGACTGCAACCCTTCGCCAAGCCATTCTGCGCCCCGTTGGACAAGTTTATACCAAAGCCCTCGGTTTTGCCACACCCGGTCCATGCAACAGCCCAGCGGCGGGCGGCCATTCAGCGTCAGCGGTCATTTCTTCTGGGCAATGATTTCGCGCCGTCCGGAGCGCGTCAGGTAGACCTTCAGGCTGCCCGGCGGCACTACTTTTTCAATCTCTCGCGTAGTTACGACGGGGTTCGGAAACGATCGGTCAGCCACGCGAGTGGACACAATGACCTTGAGGTCCTCCATCCACCACTGGCCGTCAGCGCCAGAGTGCAGGTAAGGCTCGCGGAGCATGAAGAAGAGGACGCCTCCGGGCGAAATGAGCGACATGAGTTCTTGGATAACCTGCGGGACTAAACCGACGGGCAGGAGGTCGAAGAGGTGCCAGCAAAAGGCCGCTGTCAAAGTCCCCGGCGGAACCACAGGAAACTCCGCCATGAAATCTCCGAGCTTGAATACCGGCGCTTCCCCTGTTCGATCCCAGAACCGGGGATTGTCGTTCAGCAGCGGCGAGATGGCATCGCCCAAGTATAGTTTGACGTTGCGTCGAAGCAGGATATCAACTGTCTTCCAGTGCACCGGCCCACAGAGGAGGATCTGAGGCCGACGGACATCCGCAAGATAATTCCAAAGCCATTCCAGGGCGGGACTCGGGAATCCGGAAAGGGGTTTGCTTGAAACGGGTTTGACCGCTCCCATGCGGCTGGAAGCCGGTTGCATCTTCCTCCCTTCCCTTTATGATTCGGCACAGACCACCCCCGTGGAGAGGCCTGATGATGGTCAGGACAATCTCAAAGGAGCCTGCCGACTTCTTCCAAAGGGAAACCCTAGATGGCGCGAGGCTATCCGAGACTGGAACCGTCTCCCCCACCGCTCGAAGCGGCCGCGGCACGGGCGGTTGCCAGGCTCTCTTCACGCTGGATCTCGATGCTCCCCTTGAAGTAGGCCCCGTCTTCTATCGCTATGCCCGCGGTCGTCAGATCTCCGAGAACGTGGCCGGTCTTGCGAATCTCCACTTTTTCCAGTGCCGTGATGTTGCCGGTAACCTTGCCGTGGACAATCACCTGGCGCGCGTGAATTTCCGCCTTAACTTGCCCGCCGGCCCCTACGGTCAAGCAGTGCTCTTGGACGTGAATGGAGCCGTCAAATTGCCCTTCGACCAGCAAGTCTTCATTTCCGGTCAACTCTCCGTGTAACACGACCGACCGGCCCAGAACTGTGGAATTAGTCGCATTGATTGGCATGGGTGTGACCACCTTTGTTGTTTGCTCCTTGACGGGGTTCTCGACCGGAGCGGCTGGCGGCGGCTTCCACACAGGCCTTGGAGGAACTTCCCCACCCGGCGGCAGCTTCTTACCATCTTCTTTTTCCCACCACATGGTCGCCTCTACCCGGTCAGGGGGCCTACGTACATCGCTTTCCCGGAGCCCCCATCCCGCTCCGTATAGTACTTTACCTGCCCCCAGGTATGCAACCAAGAAATTTACGAGGATTTCCGGTACGCTTCCGGTTGGGGCA
Organism: Acidobacteriota bacterium; assembly: GCA_003225365.1. Lineage (GTDB taxonomy): Bacteria > Acidobacteriota > Terriglobia > UBA7540 > UBA7540 > Gp13-AA74. The sequence goes on along the minus strand of QHZN01000215.1, from coordinate 10,783 downwards.
CGGTATCTATTCGCCTCGATAGACTACTTTCCCGCCGACAATGGTCAGTACAACACGGACGTCTTTGATTTCCTCGGGCGGACTAGAAAACAAGTCGGCGGAGAGAACCACGAAATCGGCCAGTTTACCCGGCGCGATGGCCCCTTTCTCCTTCTCTTCGAACGCCGCATAGGCGCTGCCCTGCGTGTAGGCTCGCAAGGCCTCTTCCACCGTCAGCTTTTCCTCGGGGAACCAGCCCTCAGGGTGTTTGCCGTCGAGTGTGGCGCGCGTGACGGCGGCGTACAGCCCGAGCAGCGGGTTGAGGGGAGCCACGGGCCAATCTGTGCCAAAAGCTAGCGGCGCCCCCGCGCGGAGCATCGAGCGCCAAGCGTAGCTCGTGCGCGCGCGCTCCCGCCCGATGCGCTTCTCGGCCCAGCGGCCGTCGTCAATGGCGTGATAGGGCTGCATCGAAGCAATCACCCCAAGCCTGCCGAAGCGCGTAAAATCTTCCGGCCGTAGGTGCTGCGCGTGCTCGATGCGGAAGCGGTGCGCGCGGGGGTCAGCGCCGCCAATGGCTTCGTAAGTGTCGAGCATCGTCCGGATGGCGCGGTCGCCGATGGCGTGCGTCGAAATCTGGATTCCCACTGCATCAATCTGCCGGGCCAGTACTTCGAACTGCGTCGGCGGCTGGAGAATCGGCATGGGCAGGCCCGAATTGGCCGGGTCGTCGTCGAAAGGCGCGTACATCCATGCTGTGCGCGAGCCGAGCGAGCCGTCGGCAAAAGCCTTCACCGCGCCGAGCTGGATGAAGCCGTCGCCCATATTGTGGGAGAGTCCCGCGTCGGCAAGCTTTTTCCATTCCGCGATTGGAATCGCCGCCCAGAACCGGCAAGTGAGCCAACCTTCGCGCTGCGCCTTCTTGAGCAGCCGGATGATTCCGGTAAAATCTCCATCGGGGGAGCCGGAACCAACGTTCATGTCCTCGACGCTCGTCACTCCGTGGCGTGCGGCTTCGGCCAAGCCCGCCTTGAGCGCCTCGACCGCTTCGGCTTCGCTGGGCGGCGGCACGACACGCTCAATCAGGCTTTGCGCAGCGTCTTTGAAAACCCCCGTGGGCTCCCCCGTCTCCGAGTCGCGCACGATCACACCGCCCGCAGGAGTCGCGGTCTCCTTGGTGACACCCGCCAGCTTCAGAACCACGGAATTCGCCAGAGCCGCATGGCCATCGTAGCGGCTGATCCAGACGGGGTTGTTGGGCGTTGCGCCGTCAATCATCCAGCGTGTGGGAAGCTTTGCGTCCGGCCACGCCTCTTCGTCCCAGTCGCCGCCGAGCATCCAGCGGCCGGGCGCGAGAGCCTTCGCCTTCTCAGCGATCCGTTCCACAAAGTCCCTTTCGTTCCGAGTGTGCTTCAAGTCGATTTCGAGAAGCTGGAAGCTGCCGTCCATGAAGTGCACGTGACTGTCAATGAAACCGGGGGCAACCAGGTGGCCCTGGGCGTCAATCATCTCGGTGGCGCTGCCGCGATATTTCTCCATTTCCCCGGTCGTGCCGACATCGAGGATCCTCCCACCGGCAACCGCCACAGCCTCGGCGTAGCGCGTCGGCGCCTTCGCCTCGAAACCGCTGCCCTCAGGTTCACCCGTCCAGATCTTCCCGTTCACCAGAAGTAAGTCCGCTCCGCGCACGCTTTCTTCTCCTCGGCTCACGCCGCGCTGGGCGCCTGAAGGATAAATCACCACGACGACCGCGACCATGGCGACCGCGACCGCTACCACCATCGCCGAATCTGGCTTGTCAAGCAGGCGCTTCACTTCGGCGGCAGATTATTCAGTAAAACCGCTCGAAAGGCAATGTGTCGCCTCGGCGCACCTCGGCGCGGCGTTTGCATTACACCAGTCCTGGAATTAACATGCGGGTTACAGGTAGCTCTCGGTTACAGATTAGGAACAAGTTTCGATGCCAATTCCTGCGATTCAATTATATCGTCCGTTCTCGGTCGCCGGCGCGCTCGCTGCCGTCTTGCTCACAGCCTTTGGCAGAGCGCCCGCGCAAACGCAGGCTGATCCGCTCGAGAGAACCGTCGTCGTCAGCGTGGTCAACGAAAACGGAATGAATTTGCGCGGACTCGAGTCCAACCATTTCCGGGGGGAGTTTCGGCGTAAGCCCGTGGATATCCTCTCCGCCGAAGAATCGCCTCCCCATCGTGTGTTGCTGCTTTACGACATCAGCGGCAGCATGGTGAACAGTCGTCCAGCAGCCCGGCTTGTGGCCGAGAGGTTCCTCGCCTTAATGCCACCGCAAGTACCTCTGGCGTTTCTTTCATTTGCTCTCGAAATTCATGAACGGATCACCTTCAATGCGGACCGAAGTCAACTTCTGTCGCAAGTGCGCACGCTTGAAGTGCCACGGCGCGACCCCCACGCGCCCAAGGGAGCCGACGATACGGCGCTTTTCGACGCCGTCTCCCAAGCAGCGGACATGTTCGGCCACGCGCAGCCTGGCGACTCCATCGTGGTCATCACGGACGGGGGCGAAAACGCCAGCCGGCTGAACAAATTGCAGATCCGCCAAAAACTAAGTGACACCGGCTTACGCCTATTCTGTTTTTTCGTCTTGGAACCTCTCGAGGAAGGCCTCTCCTCACGCGAGGAATTGGAGGGCAATGGCCAGACAGTCGAGCTCAGCCGGACAACTGGAGGGGAAGTTTACATCTTCAATGCTAAAGAGGTCATGCATTTCGCTCAGGAGTGGCCCCCGCGCGAACGAGCCTCGGCGCAACAACGGCTCGAGAGCCTCCTCACTCCCATAGAAACTATGGTGCGCGAAATGAACGGCGTCTATGTGCTAAAGATTCTATTGCCGGGGCCGGTGGAAAAGCCGCACGGTTGGAAGCTTGAAGTCGTGGACCCGCAAACCGGCAGGCCCGACCATCATCTTATTCTGCATTACCCCAGCCAATTGATGCCGCGGCCGGAAAAAGTTCCGTGAGCAGGCCCTGCGGCGAGCTTTGCTAATGGTACGGCGAGCTTGGCCGGAGTCGATTTGATCTTTGAGAATTTGACATCTGAGATTTTAGATTTGAGATAAAAGGAAGAAACGAAAACATCCAAGTGGGGCAGATAGAGTTATGAAGTACGAGCGATTCGAGCAACTGCCCGTATGGCAGGCGGGGAT
>QHZN01000215.1:0-7538 GCA_003225365.1 Acidobacteriota bacterium | reverse complement strand
GTTTCACGCCAACTGCGCGCCTGGGCGGACTCGCTCCAAAATACAAAGATTGCGGGCCAGCGGTATCTTACCGACAAGGCGCGGAGGGCGCAGAAGGACAAAAAGGAGCGCGAAGAATTTCTTGCCCAGCTCGACCGCATGCGGTCAGGCGAAAGCTCCGCAGGGTCCGGAGAGAAAGCGGGTTAGGGCGAGCTCGGGTGCCTGGGATCGCGAAAGGAGGTATTTGGCGTCTGGAACCTGCAACCTCAATTCTAAACATCGCATTGCTTGGCCACGGCAAGAAATTTGAATGGCGGCTGAAATCTGCAATCTCAATTCTAAACATCACATTGCTTGGCCACGAACAGAAAAGTAATTGGCGTCTGAAACCTCCAATTTCAAATCTAAAATACGATGAACCGGGGAGGCGCCATCGGGAGCTGCAGAATTTTCAGGGTTTCAGGCGGCGCGGAATTTTGAGGATTTTAGGAGCTTCTGTGTTTCAGCGGCGATGAGGTCGCCCATGCGGCTGGTGGTAACGGCGCGCTTCTTGCCCTGCATATCGGGGGTGCGGGCTCCGCGCTTCAACACTTTCTCAATCGCCGCTTCGATGGCGGCGGCGGCGTTTTCCATGCGGCAGGAGTAGCGCAGCATCAGCGCGGCCGAAGCGATAGAGGCGACCGGATTGGCGCGGTTGCGTCCGGCGATGTCGGGGGCGCTGCCATGGACCGGCTCGTAAAGCGCCGTGCGCTCGCCCAGGCTCGCCGACGGTAAGAGCCCAATCGAGCCGGTCAAGGACGCCGCCTCGTCGCTCAAGATGTCGCCGAACATGTTGCTGGTCAGGATGACGTCGAAGCGCGCGGGCTCATCAATGAGCTTCATGGCGCAATTGTCTATGTAAAGGTGCTCGAGCTCGACGTCGGCGTACGACCGCCCGATGCGCGTCACCACGTCCCGCCACAGGCGCGAGGTCTCGAGCACGTTCGCCTTGTCCACCGAAGTGACCTTGCGCCGCCGCAGGCGCGCCAACTGGAACGCTCGATGCGCCACCCGCTCCACTTCGTGCTCGCGATAGATCTCCGTGTTGATGCCCACGCGCCCGCCGTTCTTGGCGAAAATCCCGCGCGGGTTGCCGAAGTAGATTCCGCCCATGAGCTCGCGTACGATCAGGAGGTCGGTCCCCCGCACCCGTTCGGGCTTGAGCGCCGAAAGGCCGATCAGCGAATCGAGGACCTTCGCGGGGCGCAGGTTTACGTAAAGCCCCATACGCTGGCGAAGCTGCAAAAGCCCCTGCTCCGGACGAATCTCGCGGCGCTTGGAATCCCACTGCGGGCCGCCCACCGCGCCCAGCAGAATGGCCGTCGCGTTGTTGCAAATCGAAATCGTTTCGGCGGGGAGCGGAACGGCCGTTGCGTCGAGCGCGGTGCCACCGATCAGACCCGAATGAAATCGAAACCGAGGGCCGGTAATCTCTTCAACCAATTTCAAGACTTTAACTGCCTCGGCTGTAACTTCCGGGCCGATTCCATCGCCCGGCAGAACGGCAATTTTGAATAGACCTTGCATTTCGTTCATTATGTGTAATTTAGAGTTTCCTCGCGAAAAATGCAAGAAATCTTAACACCTTCGCAAGAAAAAAACTCGAAATCTTACCTCATTTGACAAGACCTTTGATCTCAATTAGTTAGATGCAAGAAGCCCCAATAATGTGACGCTCTTAACCTATTGAAAAAAGGATGGTTAGTAACCTCATGCTGGGCTGCAATTAGAAGGGCGGTGGAGCTCCGTAAGGGTGGAAGGCCTCAGTATCCGCCCGGGAAGTAGCGGTCCGTGAGCTTATTGGAATGGACGGGCACGGTGGCAGGGTGCGCTTCGAGGGCTCGTCTCTGCTCGTAAACCCCTTTGTTGGCGGACTGCAAGTACGCGCGCGCCGCCGCCTCGACGACGTTGTGCGAGGTGGACTTGCCAGTAAACTCGCGGCCATCGAAGCTGGCCCGGATGAAAACTTCGGCGACACCGTTGGTGCCCAGCCCTACGGTGTGGACGGTGAAATCGAGGATTCTTCCCGGCACGCCCGTGATGCGGTCAATCGAGCGGAAGGCCGCGTCGCAAGGGCCCTCGGCCGTGGCGGAATCGTGGAAGACTTGCCCATCCTTTTCCAGCTCCACGGCGGCGGTCGAGCGCCCATCGCTCGAAGCGACGCTTTGGACCAGGCGCAGCTTGAAAGTCTCGGGCAGATGCTCGAAGCCCTCGTCGAGAATCGCGAACAAGTCCTCATCGTACACCTGCTTCTTGCGATCCGCGAGGCGGCAGAAAAGTTCATAGGCGCGCTCGAGCTCCGGCTTGGTCAACGGGGACCCCAGCTCTTCGTAGCGCTTGGAGAGCGCGTGCCGGCCAGAGTGCTTCCCGAGCACGATGTGGTTCGAAGGCGCGCCCACCGACTGCGGCGTCATGATTTCGTAAGTGATGGCGTTCTTGAGCACGCCGTCCTGATGGATGCCGGCCTCGTGGGCGAAGGCGTTGCGGCCGACCACGGCCTTGTTCCGCTGCACGGCGACGCCCGTCAAGCGCGACAGTAGTTGGCTGGAAGCGTAGAGCTCTTCGGTTCGAATGTCGGTCGCAAACGGCAGCGCGTCGCGGCGGAGCTGGATCAGCATCACAATCTCTTCGAGCGACGCGTTCCCGGCGCGCTCGCCGATGCCGTTGACCGTGCACTCCACCTGGCGCGCCCCGCCCCGCAGGCCGGCCAGGGTGTTCGCCACCGCCATGCCCAGGTCGTCGTGCGTGTGCGTCGAGAGCATTACGCCTCCCATGCCCGGCACACGCGCCCGGACTTCCGCGAACATTTTTTCATATTCCGATTCCAGGCAGTAGCCCACCGTATCGGGCAGATTCAGGACGGTCGCACCGGCCTCGACCGCCGCGTGGCAGCACTCGACTAGAAAACTTGGGTCGGTGCGCCCCGCGTCTTCGGGCGAAAATTCCACGTCCGGGCAATGCGACTTGGCCAGGCCCACAGAGCGCGAGATCATCAAGAGGACTTCTTCGCGCGTCTTGCGCAGCTTGAATTGGAGATGGATGTCGGAGGTGGCGAGAAACGTGTGGATGCGCGCCCGCGCGGCGCCTTTGAGGGCCTGCCACGCGCGGTCAATGTCGCGCTCGTTGGCGCGGGCCAGCGCCGCGATCACGGGGCGGCGGATTTCCGCAGAAATTGCTCGAACGGCTTCGCAATCGCCTTCGGAGGTAATGGGGAATCCCACCTCCATGATGTCCACACCCAATCGGTCGAGCTGGCGGGCCATTTGGAGCTTCTCGTCCAGGTTCAAGCTGCACCCGGGCGATTGTTCGCCGTCACGGAGCGTGGTATCGAAAATGAAAATTTTCTCCGGCATCGTCAGCTCCAGTTGCCTCGCCTTGGTCCGGCAGCTTCAACTTCGCCACATTCTGATGGACCAATGACTCCCTGACCCGACCGCTCAATCTTACTTATTATCCGACCGTTCGGTAGGTCGTGTCAATTCCAATAAAGGCCAGGGTCTCGCCGCTCATTCAGCGATGTAACCTCTGCGGAAAAGCCTGCATCAGAAAGAAGGTAGTCGGTCGAGAAGCGACAAGAGCACCGTTGCGCGGCCGGACGCGCGATGTAAAATAAAGAGGACGATTAGAGCGACTGCAAGTCTAGATAGACCAGAGTTCTATGCCCAGGCGTCGGATCGAATCTCGACGCACTCGCAGCCACACTGCCGGCACGGCCGCATTCCGGCTGGCGCTGAAGATAAGGACCCCTCACGTTGCCCTTCCCTAACCCGCTCGGACTTCCCCAGCAGGTATTTCGAAACTCCACCGGGAGCCGTTGCCTGGGCTTCTTAGCCCTCCTAACGTGGTTTCTCTTCCCATTTGGCGCATCTGCACAGCAGCCGGCTCACCCAGGCGGACTCCCCGGGGGCACGCTGCGCGGCGTCGTCACCGCCGTCAGTGGCGAGGGGCACGTTTTTTCGGCGGAGGGCGTGGAAATCAAATTGGCCGGGGCGGGCGCTCCAACCTCTAGGGCCACAACCAGCGACGACGGGGCGTACAAAGTCGAAAATGTCCCGCCCGGCGATTACACGCTCACTACTTCCGCGCCCGGATTCAAGCCGGCCAGTTTGAAGGTAACCATTCAGGCGGGGCACGCGACAATCGTCAACCTCCGGCTCGAAATCGCGGGAATTCGCCAGGAAGTTGAGGTGCACGCCACCGCGCCCGTGGTCACGGCAGAAAGCACCGCGCCTCCTGCCAAGCTCACGGCGAAGCAGGTCATGACGGCCCCGGTAGCCGAGCAGAAGACCCAGGAAGAGCTGCCTCTGGTACCGAGCGTGGTTCGCACTCCCGAGGGCCGAACCTATATCAAAGGCGCATCCGAGACTCAGGGGATGTTCGAGGTGGACTCTGGGGAAGCCGTGGACCCGGCGACCGGCGCGTTTATCATTGACGTGCCGATTGACGCCGTGGAGACGTTGGAAGTCAACAAGGCTCCGTTTCTTGTCGAGGACGGCGGCTTTTCGGGCGGGCTGACTTCCGTTCACACCAAGGCGCCGCTCGAGGAATGGCACATCAAGCTCAACAACCTCAACCCCAAAATCCGCGCCGAGAACGGGGGCATCGTCGGGCTCAGCCAAATGGAGCCGCGGCTGTATACGACCGGTCCGGTTTGGCCCGGTAATCTGAATTTTTCGGAAGCCTTCACCTACGAGCTCAACAAACAAAACGCGCGCGGCCTCGCCTGGCCGCAAAACACCACCAAGACTCAGGGTTTTAATTCCTACACCACGTTCCAGTCGCTCTTGTCCGACCGGCACATCCTCAATGGAAACGTGCAATTGTTTCCGCGCCGGCAGAATTTCGCCAACATCAACGCGCTGATTCCCCAACCGGCCTCCGAGGATTACGGCCAGAAAGGCTTCTCGGCATCGGCCTCCGACCATTTCAATCTGGCCTCGGGCGTGGCGTTCGCAACACAGTTTCGATTCCTCAAAGTGGACAACAACGCGCACAGCCAGGGGCCTCTCTCGATGCTCGTCACGCCCAACGGCTTTGCCGGGAATTACTTCGATGATTGGACGCGTTCGAGCCATCAAGTGGAGGCGGGGGAAGCGGTCACGCTGCCGCAAAAGCATTGGCACGGAAGGCACAACTTGAAGTTCGGCACAGAAGTGAACCACCGCTCGTACACCGGCGCGGTGGTCTCCCGCCCTGTGCAGATTCTTCGCGCCGACAATTCCCTCGCCGAGCAGATTGACTTCACCGGGGGCGGCCCGCTCCAAGCCCACGAGACGGACGTGTCCGGCTACGCCCAGGACCATTGGGTGTGGAGTGACCGGATTGCCTTGAACATGGGCCTGCGCACCACCTCGCAGTCCCTCGGACAGCCCCTGGCGCCCGCGCCCCGCCTGGGCTTGGTTTTTTCTCCCGATAAGGAAGGCAAAACCATCTTTCGCGCCGGCGCCGGAGTCTTTTACGACCGCTTTCCGTTGCTCGCCGCCGATTTCCTCGATAACCCCACCCGCACCGTGAGCTTTTTCGACGCCGCCGGAAGCTCGCTCGGCCCCCCGACGCCGCTCCCGAACCGTTGCGCCCGGCGCGTTCGCGGCGGTATCGAAATGTTATCAAGCTGTGCGGATTTTACGACGACGGCGTACAACACCACGTGGCGACTGGAGGCCGAACGGCAGCTTACCAAACAGGTGCGCGCGCGCGTGGGGTATCTGTCCAGCTCCACCTTCAACGTTTTCGTTGTGAGCCCGACCACGGTGGCAACGGCCGGCGTCGGGCCGGGCACCCTCCCCGTTCTGCTCCTGACCGATAGCGGCGCTTCGCGGTATGACGAACTCGAGGCCACAGCCGTTTACATCCCGAACGAGCGGGCGCGGATTTCCGTCACTTACCTCCACAGCCAGGCGCGTGGAGACTTGAACTCCCTCTCAGAGCTCTTCGTCCCGTTCGCGCAGCCCATCATTCACCCGAACGTGTTCGCGAACCTTCCCTCCGACGTCCCCAACCGCTTGACGGCGCTCGGGACTTTCGGGCTCCCCTGGCAGGTGAGCCTGAACCCTGCCGTGGATGTCCACACTGGGTTCCCCTATTCGAATGTGGATGTGCTCCAGAACTACGCGGGCGCGCCGGACAGCCTCCGCTTCCCCACTTACTTTTCCTTCGACTTCAGCGTTTACCGCGACTTCTCCGTCCCTTTTCACAAAGGGCACAAATTCCGCTTCGGCGTCTTCTCGGTCAACACTACTGGCCGGCGCAACCCTCACGAAGTTTTCAGCAACACCTCGTCGCCCCACTTCGGCAACTTCACGGGGCTCGACAAGCGGATTGACGGCATCATTATCAGTTTTACGGAATGACCAAGTAGCGCGGACTTGTTTTGGAGGTCCGCGGTTCGTCCGCGATTCGCAATGGAAAACCGCGGACCCCGCGCACGCGGGGTCCGCGCTACCAACTGCTGTGATGCGCCACCCGCACGAACCTGGGATAAAATGTTGCGGTGCCGGAAATCAGCCGCTTCCTTGGGATCGTCATAGCGATGTTCTACAAGGACCAGGAGCCCGCCCACTTCCATGCCTACTACGGGGAGTTTGAAATCACCGTGGGGATTGACGACGGAATGATAAAAGGGAATTTCCCGCGCCGCGCTTTGAATTTGGTGCTAGAGTGGTATCAAATGCATCGGGACGAATTACGGCAGAATTGGGAGCTGGCCCGGGGGCGGAAGCCACTGCGGCCGATAAAGCCGCTAGAGTAAGGCCCATGACTCGTATCAGTGAGGCACATTACGTCTCAGGCTACGTTCTCCGGCTCCGCTTCAGCGACGGGCTCAAGGGCGAGGTCGATCTGACCTCGGAGCTCGACGGCGAAATATTCGAGCCCCTACGACATCCGACCGTATTTCGCTCCTTCCGAGTGCATCCCGAGCTCCATACCGTGGTCTGGCCGAATGGGGCCGACTTCGCTCCCGAGTTTCTTCGCGAGCGAGTCCGAGTGAACGCCTAACTCTCGCATATATCCAGGGTACGCGAGACGTTCTCTAGTCTCCTCCGATCTCAACTTGCAGGCGGGCAGCGCAGATATGCTGCTTAGCGGCCTGCCCGCGTAGGCGGGTCGTGCCTATGCTCAGCGCCTCGCTTCGCTCGGCTTGAAATGCGCGTCGAAGAAGTCCGATGCCGCCTGATACCCGCGCACCCACGTCGAGTGGAGCAGGAAGTCGTGGATTTCGTCCGGAAAGACGAGCTCGTGGAATTCCACGCCCTGCTTTCTTAGCGCTTCGACGAGCTGGACCATTTCGCTGAACGGCACGTTACGGTCATCGTCACCCTGGATGAGGAGCACCGGCGAGCGCCATGTGCTGACCGAGGCGAGCGGCGAGGACTCGAATGCCAGGCGCGCCCGGTCGGGCTCCTGGCGCGGGTCGTAAGTTGACACCCAATTGGGAAATTCCAGGTTCCAGTCGTGGACGCCGTGGAAGTCCACGCCCGCCGCGAAGAGGTCCGAGGCGCGCGCCAACCCCATCGCCGTCA
>QHZN01000214.1 GCA_003225365.1 Acidobacteriota bacterium | reverse complement strand
CTTCAGCCGAACATTCTCCTCCTGCAACTGTTTCAGTTGGCGTGCCTGGTCCACCTGCAGGCCCGTATACCGCTTCTTCCAGCGGTCGAACGTCTGCTCGGAAATGCCCGCCTGCCCGATCAGCTCCGTCACCGGAACGCCCCTCTCGGCTTGATTCACCACCTCCACCATCTGCTCCACAGAAAATCGCTTCCTCTTCAGGCCATATCTCCTTTTCTCGGTTCAGAGATTCTGCCGGAAACTCGCTCTCAAAGTGGATCAGAAATTGGGGGGCCCTCATGCCAACCCATGACGTTGACTTGGTGTCGAGCCTTTGTTAGCCTAGTCTTACTGTGACAAGGTAGGGGCAATGGAGCGTGTGAATGGCTTTTAACAAAGCCAGAGCGCTGCATGAGGCAGAGAAGTCTCTGGCGCAAGGCAAGGCCTCTCAGGCCATCAAGCTTTATCTCGACATCTACGCCAGAGATCCCGCAGACCCAACCGTTCTCAACACTGTTGGAGACCTATACCTACGCGAAAGGAATGTCTCCGAGGCCCTGAAGCATTTCCACAAGCTGGCTGAGGCGTACACGCAGGAAGGCTTCACGCTCAAAGCCATCGCCATCTACAAGAAGATTTTCAAACTCGACCCGACCAATGTAGATGTGCTTTTGAAGACTGGAGAACTCTACACCGTGCAGGGATTGGGCCGAGAGGCTCGAGAGCACTTCATGCAGGCGGTGCAGTTCCTTCGGAAAAAGAATCAGAACGACCGCGCCGTGGAGGCGTTCCGCAAGATGGTCGCTCTCGCCCCCGACAACCTCAATTACCGGGCGAAATTCGCCGATTTCTGCGAACAGATCGGGCGAAAAGGCGACGCCGCAGGGGCGTACCGCGAGTCGGCGGAAACCGCGCTGCATAAGGGGGATCTGGCCGCTGCCGAGGCGGCTCTTGTCAATGCGACCGCGCTCGACCCGCAAGATCCCAAAACCATGGTCACTCGCGCCCGCTTGGCTCTGACCAAACACCAGCCCGCCGAGGCAGAGAGAATCCTCACTTCCGGTCCAGGCGTGAGGTCCCACCCCGCGGCCGAGCGGCTCCTGCTCGAAGCTTATCTGGGCTCGAAGAAGCTCGACGAGGCGAAAACCCTGGTCGGCGAACTCTTGCGCCTCAGCCCGGGGGACTTCGCTCTTCTCCAAATCTTCGCCCGGCTCTGCATGGAGAAAGGCGAATACGACCCGGCCGTCGCTGCCCTCGCTGAAGCCTGCGACACCCTGGTCCAGCAAAAGGCCACGGGGCCTTTGATGGAAATCCTGCGCGAAATCTGGACCCGGCAGCCCCACCACTTGCTCACGCTCGAACTCATCTATAAGGTCGCCGAGAAAACCGCAGACGAGGCTACTCTCCCGGGAGTACTCCAGGCTTTGGGAGAAGCCTACGCGAGCGCTGGAAACTTGGATCGGGCGGAATGGGCTTTCCAGAAGCTAGTTGGCCGCGAACCCGAAAACGAAGATTACAAAGCGCTGCTCAATGGGATTCTTCAGAAAGCCGGGAAGGAGGTTCCGGCACTTCCGGGGGCGGTCGAGCTTCGGGGCGCGGACTTGGCGCTTACGGCGGATATCGAAGTGGAACCAGTCGCAGAGGGCGAGATCGTGGCTCCCGTGGCGAGCCCGGAAGAAGCCGCGATGGTCAAAGAGGCGCTCGAGAACAGCGATTTGTTTAACCGCTACAACCTGGCCGACAAGGCGGTAGGCGAGCTCGAAAAAGTCCTCGCCATTTATCCCGAGCAAGTCGAAATCCACCGGCGGATTCTGGAAGTCTCGCACAAAGGCCTGCCCGAGCGCGCTCAGCAGGCGGCCGAGGCCCTGGCGAGGATTTACGCCAAGTGGGGCGACATGGTGAGCGCCAAGCGGTTCGAGACGATGTCCGGAAAAGAGCTGTACCTGGAGACGTCCGTCGCCGGAGGGCTCCGGGCAGCTCCCGTGATGCCGAAAGTCCCGCTCGGCTCCGCGTCGCCTGGCGCGGCCCCAACACTTGAGGAGATTGACCTCTCCTCGGAAATCCCGGGCTCCGCCTCTGCCGAAGCTCAGGCCGCTCCCGTCAAGGAGAGCGGGGTTGAAATCCCTCTCGCTTTCGGCTCCGGTGCGACTTCAACAGATTTGCCTGCGAAGCCGGCGAAGCCCGGCCAGGATTACGACCTTTCTGACGCGCTGGGCGCGGAAGCGGCAGCGCCTCCTGAGGCTCTGGTGGCCCCCGCCCAGTTCAATTTCGAAGAATGCCGCGCGGAATTGGAGTTCTACCTCGAGCAGGGATTCGTTGAGGAGGCGCGAAAGGCCGTCGAGGGTCTGGAGGCGAAATTCCCTGGCGACGCTCAAGTTGCCGAGCTTCGCCACATTATGGAAGGGCGCGTTGGTCAGCCGGCGGACACGCGCGCGCGGCCACCCGCGCCCGCGGAGCCCGTCCCACCAAGGGCCCCCTCGGGTGGTGAATGGCAATTGCCGACCTCATTTTCCGAATCTCCGGGAGCCGCCGGATCAACTGCCGAGGCGGGCCCAATCGAGAGAGGCAAACCGCCCGAAGCCGCCCAGCCGCCAGCCGAGCCTGTCGTCTCCACGGAGTCCCCCATGCCTCCGCCAGCTCCCGGGACTCCGCCGACGGAAGCGCCTCCGGCCCTCGAAGGCGGGGACTTGCTCGGGGGCCTCGCCGGTGAACTTGCGTCGTCGCTCGAAGGGATTGAAGTGAGAGTTCCCTTGCCTCCCCCGCGGCCCGTGTCGGAGGCCGCGGCACCCTCGCCTTTGAACGGAATTCTGGATGACTTGGTCGAGGAAGGTGAGGGACAGGCCGCCGACGACGATCCACAGACCCACTACGATCTCGGCGTGGCCTTCCGCGAGATGAGTCTGCTTGACGAGGCCATCGGCGAGTTCCAGAAAGTGGTCAAGGGCACGCAGAAAGGGAAGCTACCCGCCAACTTTCTCCAAGCCTGCACGTTGCTCGCCCTTTGTTTTATGGAAAAGAAAATGCCCGTGATTGCGGCCAAGTGGTACGCGCGAGCGCTGGAAATACCCGACCTGCACGAAGAAGCCACACTCGCCTTGCTTTACGATTTGGGTGTGGCTTACGAGCAGGCCGGGAATACGCGCACCGCTCTCGAAAAGTTCTCCGAGGTCTACAGCCAGAACATCGACTTCCGCGACGTGGCAGAGAAAATCCGCATCCTCCAGCAAAAGGCCTGAGATCGCGGCTTCTTTGCCGCACCCCTCCATGCGCCGGCTTCTCACCATCCTCTACGTCCTGGTGACCTTCGAGATAGGCGTGTTCCTATTTGTTCTGCCCTGGGTCTCGATGTGGAGCCAGAACTTTTTCGCGGACCGCTCCCCACTGGTCTCGAAGGTGGCGCGGAATTACTTCGTGCGCGGCGCGGTTTCAGGCGTGGGCCTCGCCGACATCTGGCTGGCCCTCTATGAGTTGTGGTTCTACCGTGAGGTATTGGGATTGGTCCGCTCCTCTCCAAGAAAATAACGCTTTCGGCCGGCCGCCCATGGCTTTGTTCAGGCTTTGCTACATCACCGACCGCAAGGGCCTCCCCGCGCAGACAGGTTTGGAAAGCGGCGCGCTCACGACGCGAATTAGGGAGGGGATTTGCTCGGGGATAGACCTGGTCCAAATCCGTGAGAAGGATTTAACCACCAGAGAGCTGGTGGCGTTAGTCCAGTCCGCGCTCGAAGCGGCGCGAGGGACGCCCACACGTGTGGTTGTGAACGACCGGCTGGATGTTGCGTTGGCGCTCGGGGCCTCGGGGGTTCACCTCGGACGGCAATCGCTCGAACCGCGGCTCGTGCGCCGCCTCGTTCCCCAGAACTTCTTGATCGGCGTCTCTTGCCACTCCCTCGAAGAAGCTCGGGATGCGGAAGCCGCTGGAGCCAACTACATTATCTTTGGCCCGGTTTTTGAGACCCCCTCGAAGCTCGCGTTTGGCCCGCCCCTCGGAATCGAGGCGCTAAGGGAAGCGGCAACAAACCTGAAACTCCCCGTCCTCGCCGTGGGTGGCGTCACGCTCGAAAACGCCCGCGAGTGCCTCCAGGCCGGAGCCTCTGGGATTGCGGCCATCCGCTTGTTTCAGGATTGTCCTTCGGTTTCCGAACGCGTCAAGAAAGTAAGCGAAAGCTTCCGAAGCGGATCATGATCTAGTTTATGGTGAGGGTAACGGTGGCCGAGTGAGAAAGTGTGACTGAGCCGACCGCAGCTTGGGCCGTTATCTTCAGTTCGGAAGTTCCCGCCGGCGTCCGCTGCGCCGTCGTCTTCGGGGCACTCGCTGAGCCGCACGCTCCAACAACGCAGGCCAGCCAAACGGCCAGCGCGGCGAAACCCAAGCGCAGCGGAATTGAATTCCTGGGGCGCTGAAGACCCGAGTAATCGAGAGGGGCTAGACGGCCGCGGTTCCATAGGTTAAAGGCATAGCAGGCCGCGGCAATCAACGCGAGTAATGACATCCCTGCCGGGAGGCCAGAGACCGGGAGGCCCGAGAATGGAGCTGGGACCCCCTCGCCGCCTGCGGACCCAGTCGTGGTGACAGTAACGGTGGCCGAGGCGGCGTTGGTTCCGCCCACTGCAACGGTGGTTGGGCTTACTAAACAGGTCGAAAGCGCAGGTGTGCCCGAGCATTGGAGTGAGACGCTCCCCGCAAACCCTCCGGCGGGTGCGATAGCGACGGCGAAGCTGGCCGATTGTCCTGCGGATACACTGGCGGAGGCGGGGGCGGCCGAGAGGGTGAAATCCATGCCCGTCCCGCTCAACGGAACCGAATGCGGGGTGCCAGGAGCGTTATCCGCAATAATTAGACTCGCCGAGCGCGTGCCGCCCCCAGTGGGCGTAAACATCAAGTTGATCGTGCAATTCCCGCCCGCTGGCACAGGGTTGCTCGTCGAACAGGTGGTGCCGCTCCCGGTGATTGCGAAATCTCCAGCGTCTGCGCCCGTAATCATCAAGTTTGCTATGTTCAGGTCCGAGTCGCCCATATTGGTCAGTGTGACGGTTTGGAGTTTGCTGGTGGAAGCGACGACTTGACTTATGCGGCTACCGGTGGGAGCGCTCTTTGGGCCGATCGTGGGCGCTCCGCCGATTCTTAGGAACGGTCCCGCCGATCGCCCCTGCCTCTCCTCAACGGCGGGTTTCCTGCGGGTGGGGGTTCCCGCCTGCTGGCACAATGCTGCCACCGCCATCATTGTACACACAACGAAGACCGCCCAGC
The DNA here is from genome assembly GCA_003225365.1 of Acidobacteriota bacterium. Lineage (GTDB taxonomy): Bacteria > Acidobacteriota > Terriglobia > UBA7540 > UBA7540 > Gp13-AA74. The sequence goes on along the minus strand of QHZN01000214.1, from coordinate 27,622 downwards.
CTTGGCAGACGAAAGCGAACGACTTGGCCGAATGGGTTCGCGCCATCTGATTTCCGATCTCAGAGCTAGAATAACAAGCTTATACAGGGAAGCCCCGCGCAGTCAATGCTGTACCAAAGGGAAAATAGGGCCGAAACGGTCAGGTTGTGCCATACGCGGATAAGGGCAGTACCCGCATTAGCCTAAGAGACCGAAGCTCTCGAATCGGCGGCCCGAAAAATCTTTGGCGCACGCCGCCGGAACGGCACTAACTTTCTCCCAGCCATTCGCCGAGCGGTTTGAGCGGCTCGATGTTGTCGCAAATGGCTTTGAGCGCGGCGGTGATGGGAACGGCCAGCACCAGCCCGATGCCGCCCCATAGCCACCCCCAGACCATCATGGCGATGGTTACGGAAAGGGCGTTCAGGTGGACGCGCCGGCCCACCAGCTTCGGCGTCAGGATGTTGATGGCCAGAACATGCACCAGGAAGACGGCTAGAGCAATGAAGATGAATGGCCAGATGCTGTTGTAATCAGATTGTACAAGGGCAATTAGAAGCGGCGGCACCATAGCCAGTGGCACGCCGAGATACGGGATCAGGCTGACAAACGCCGACACAGTGCCGACTACCAACGCAAAGTGCAGTCCGAGGAACTCGAAGACGGACGAAATGATGGCGGCTGAAATCAAACCCACCAAAGCGTTGCCGAGAACGTACTGCCGCACCATCCGGCTGATGCCTCGAATGACCACCTCCGCCCGCTCGCGCCGCTCGCTCGAAAAAAGATTCAGCGTAGTTCCCCAGATCTGATCCTTGGAGGCGAGCATGAAGAAAACCAGGAAGGGAATGAACATCACCGTAACGAAAAAGCCGTAAGCCGATCCGAGGCCTCTCAGAAGCCATTGCGCCCAGAGTGATTCCGGCTGCACGCGCACGGTGGGCGCCGTGGCCGTGCCCGCCGGAATTTCGTGAACCAGCGAAGATGCGCTCAGGCGGATGTTTCGGATCGTCACCTCCAGGTGCGAAACGATCTGCCGGAGCCGCGCGGCGTAGGCCGGCAAATCGCCGATCAAGGCCGCCACACGGTCGTAAATCAGGTAGATCGCCAGATAAACCGCAGCCAGGGACGCCAGGACCATCACCAGTGCCCCGACCCAGCGCGGAATGCGTAGGCGCTGCAGGAGCTTTACGCCCGGTTCCAGCACAAAGGCGATGAAGATCGCGCAGATGAGGCTGATGAAGATCGAGCTGGCGTAATAAAGGCAGAAAAGCACGATGGCCGTGGCGATGATGCGCAGGCTCGTGGTCGGCAGGCCTGCGCCCGCGCCCGTTCGGGGGGAGGCAGGGGGGCGGTCGCGGGTTTCAGGGGGCGCGTCCAGTTTCATTTCCGGCATGCTCGGCTCTTCGACCGGATTTTAGCCCGGCGCGGCCCAAATATCCAGCCGCAGATTATTCCTGTTGACAAACTACAGGAGTTGACATAAGTTCCTGTTGTTCGTCTAAAGAAGGGCCCTGATGGAGCCAAACCTTCTCCCCGGGACGCTCGACTTGTTGGTGCTGAAGACCCTGGAAACGCTCGGGCCGCTCCACGGATTCGGAATCGCGCGGCGCCTCGAGCAGGTCTCGGGAGACCTGTTGCGCATGAACCAAGGCACGCTCTACCCCGCGCTCCTGCGGCTCGGGCAACGCGGCTGGATTCGCTCGATATGGGGCGTCTCGGAAAACCACCGGCGCGCCCGTTTCTATTCGCTGACCCGGGCCGGGCGGAGGCAACTCGAGCGGGAGACCCGGAGCTGGGAGCGCTTCTCCGGCATCGTCGCGCGGCTGCTCGCGGGCACGGAACTGTAGCCGGTTGCTGAAAAAGTCGATTCTGTCATTCTGAGCTCTTCGCTTGTCATTCTGAGCGAAGCGAAGAATCCCTTTCGTTCGGCGCTCAGTGTAAACTCCGCGAAGCATCTGTTTTTCAGGTCGAAAAGAAGGAACTTAGATTCTTCGCTTCGCTCAGAATGACAACGTAAGGCAATTTTTCATCAGCCTGACAGGGTTTGAACGAGGAGGAGTTATGACCTGGCTTCGCATTTTCATCGCACGCTTTGCGGGGCTGTTCCGGAAAGGACGCCTTGAACAAGACCTGAGCGAAGAGGTGCGCGCGCATCTCGAGATGCTCGTCGAAGAGAACCTCCGCAAAGGGATGTCTGCCGAGGAAGCGCGCACGGCGGCGCTGCGCAGCTTCGGCGGCGTCGAGCAGGTCAAGGAAGTCTACCGGGAACAATGGGGATTGCCGATGATCGAGACTTTCATTCAGGACGTCCGCTACGGCGCCCGTCAATTGCGCCGCAGCCCGGGCTTTACCGCTGTTGCGGTCTTGACGCTAGCCCTCGGCATCGGCGCGAACACCGCGATTTTCAGCGTAATTAACGCGGTGATGCTGCGCATGCTGCCTGTCGAGAGTCCGGAGCAATTGGTGCAAGTAGGTTTCCAGGGAAAGCACAGCGGTGATTCCTTCGTCGGCGAGAGTTTCCCCTATCCACTTTTCAAGGAGCTGCGCCAATACAATCAGGTCTTCACGGATATTTCCGCTTTCGACTATTGGGATTTGCTCGACGCGCGCCTGGCGGGTCCAGGTTCCACCGGCGAGCCCGTCAAGGGACAAATGGTCTCCGTCAATTTCTTTTCCTTGCTTGGCGTCAAGGCGGTAATCGGCCGGACGTTCGCACCCGATGAAGATAACGGAGCCGGCGCCCATCCGGTCGCCGTCATCAGCTACGCGCTTTGGAACCGGATGTTCGCCCGCGACCCTGCCGTGTTGGGAAAGAAACTTGTGATCGAAGCGACGCCCTTCATCATCGTCGGCGTTGCCCCTTCCCATTTCGGCGGCGTCAATACGGGCCAGACCTGCGACTTTTGGGTCACCGTCTCGATGCAGCCCCAGGTGCTCCCGGGTGGAAATCGGCTGGTCCAGATTGACACGAACTGGCTCAGCCTGATGGCACGCCTCAAGCCGGGTGTTTCGCCGGAGACAGCCCGCGCTGGCCTTGATTTGGTCTATCAACAGGCTCAGCAGGAACATGACGCTTCACACTGGTCTGAGCAAGATCGCCAGGATTTCTTCACCCACCATATCGTTCTGCTCCCCGCGTCGAGAGGTGCCAACTTTCTGCGCAAAGAATTCTCGCGGCCGCTGTTCCTCCTGATGGGCATGGTCGCGCTCGTGCTCCTCATCGCTTCGAGCAACGTGGCCAACCTGCTCCTGGCGCGGGCAAGCGCCCGGCAGCGCGAGATCGCCGTACGTTTGGCGCTTGGAGCAGGACGCTGGCGGCTGATGCGACAATTACTCACCGAAAGCCTCCTGCTGGCGCTGGCGGGGGGCAGCGTGGGCGTGCTCTTTGCTTATTGGGGAAGCCCGTCACTCGTCGCGTTGATGGCAAGCGGCGGGCGCCGTGTGGCTCTTGATGTTCATCCGGATCTCTATGTCCTCGGGTTCACGCTGCTCGTCGCACTGGTCACCGGAATTGCCTTCGGGCTTGCACCGGCGCTTCGGGCGACTCGATGGGGCGGCAGCCCATCCGTCGGGGCAAGCTCTCGAAACCTGACAGACTCCCGGCGTGGACGAATCCTGGGCCGCGCGCTGGTGATTGCTCAGGTTGCCCTCTCGGTGGTGCTCGTCGTTGGCGCTGGCCTGCTGGTGCGCACGCAGCGCAACCTAGAAACGCTCAATCCCGGCTTCAACCGCCAGAACGTGCTGTTGTTCGGCCTCGACCCCTCGAAGGCGGGATACAAGGATGAGCGGGCGGCCCAGCTCCGCCAAGAAGTGTTGGAACGAATCCGGCAGGTGCCCGGCGTGCGTTCGGCGAGTTTCTCGTTCCTGACCCCAATCAGCGGCGGCGGCTGGGACAACTACGCCAGATTTGTGGAAGGTTACACGCCACAGCCGGGCGAAGACATGGATGTTTACCTCAATGCGGTAGGCCCTCGATTCTTCGAGACTCTGGGCATGCAAGTGCTTCTCGGCCGCGACTTTGGTCCGCAAGACTTCTCTGGTTCAAACCCGGTGGCGTTGATCAACCAGACCATGGCTCGCCGCTTCTTTGGCGACCACAACCCTATTGGCAAACACTTCCGGTTGGGGGAATGGAGTGGCAAACGTGGGATTGAAATCATTGGTGTGACGGGAGACGCCAAGTACGTCAACCTGAGGGAAAGGGTGCCGCCTACTGCATATCTCCATATTCCGCAGCTCCCGCAGGCAGCATCCCCGGGTGGCGTCACCTTCGAAGTCAGTAGCGCCGTCCCGCCCATGAGCCTCGTGCCCCAAGTGCGCAGCCTTCTCCAAAGGGTTGATTCCCGGCTAACCGCAACCGACCTCAAGACCCTCGCGGAACAAGTCGACCAGTCGCTCTATCAGGAAAAACTCGTCTCCACGCTTTCCAGTTGCTTCGGCGTGCTGGCTCTGGTGCTCGCTTGCATCGGCCTCTACGGAGTCATGTCGTACGCCGTGGCGCGCCGAACCGGCGAGATCGGTATCCGCTTGGCGCTCGGTGCGGCGCGGCGCGACATCTTGGGAATGGTCATGCGAGAAACCTTGGCGATCGTCGCTTTGGGGATCGCCATCGGTATGCCCGCAACACTGGCAGCGACTCGCTTCGTTCGAAGCATGCTGTACGGCCTGGAAGCGACAGATCCCTTGACCATCACGATGTCCGCCCTGGTGATGATGACGGTTGCGGTTCTGGCCGGTTATCTGCCCGCGCGCCGAGCGGCGAATGTAGACCCCATGGTGGCGCTGCGGTGCGAATGACCAGAAAGCAGTGGTTAGTGGCTAGTGGTTAGTGGCAAGTAGCGACCCAGATGTGCTCGCCTCTTGCCACTTGTCACTTGCTCAGGGCCGCTTGCAAAGGACAAAGGGCCAAGGACGACGGACGACTTCTTCGAACAAATTAAACACCCGATCACCTCAGGAACCGATCGAAATTCACCCTTCAGAATTCACAATTCTGCATTTTCGGTTTCTTGCCGGCGACGAAAGAAAATCCTGCGGGATCCGCATTTTTTTCTTGACAGCCCACCGAAATTTTCTTTAGAGTATATTTATACACGAGATGTATAAATATTCGTGAGCGGGAATCAGCGTTGAAAGAAGCGAACACGGCGGTCGAATCGGAGGTTCCTCACCAAAGCCCGGGAGAACCATACCCATCTCCTTTGATTCGCGCGGCGGTGGCCGGCGCCAGCGGTTACGCGGGGCGCGAGCTCATCGCCTTGCTCGCGCGGCATCCGAACGCGCGCCTCACGCGCTTGATGTCTTCCGGCCAGAGGCACACCGAAGCCATCCCGCTCGAAAAGTTGCACCCCTCGCTTCGCAGTGTCCCCGGCCGACCAGGAACCGAATTGTCGTCGGCCATTGAGCCCCTGCAGACGGAGGAACTGACCCTCGACGAGGCCGACGTGGTGTTCCTCGCCACGCCGCACGAAGCGAGCGCTGAACTCGCCCCGGCGCTGGTTGCCCGCGGCCTTCGCGTCGTGGACCTGAGCGGGGCTTTTCGGCTCAAGCGCGCCGCCGAATACCCGCGCTGGTACGGCTTCGGGCATCCCCCCGATGCACCGGGGCTCGGAGAGGCCGTCTACGGCCTGCCGGAACTGAACGGCCCAGCCATCGCCAAGGCGCGCCTGGTGGCGAACCCGGGATGCTACGCCACCGCCGCAATCCTGGCGCTCGCCCCGCTCACGGGGTCAGGCTGGCTCGATAAATCCGCCGGAATCATTTGTGACGCCAAGTCCGGAGCGACCGGCGCGGGCCGAGCTCCGACGGAAAAGCTCCAGTTCGCCGAGGTCAACGAGAATTGCCGCGCTTACGGGCTCTTCACGCACCGGCACATCCCTGAAATCCTTCAGCAGCTCGGCCTCGCGGAAGAGGAGCTGACGTTTACGCCGCACCTCGTTCCAGTAAACCGCGGGATTCTAGCCACGGTTTATGCGCGGCTGGCGCGGCCGACCTCGGGCGGGGTGGTAAAGCTCGACGAGGTCTTCAAGCTCTTTCGCGACTTTTACCGGGCTTCGCCGCTCGTGCGCGTGGTCGAGCCGGACGCCCTGCCGGAGATTCAATGGGTGGCGAACACACCCTACGCCGACTTGGGCTTTGCGCTCGACGAGCGAACGGGGCGGCTGATCGTGGTTTCGGCGCTCGACAACTTGGTCAAAGGCGCGGCGGGCCAGGCCATTCAAAACATGAATTTAATGTTTGGCCTCCGCGAGGAGACGGGCCTGGCCTGCCTGCGGAGGCAGGCATGAAGCTGGTGGTCAAGATCGGCGGGCAGGCGCAGGAAGACGCCGTGGTGCGCAAGAGCGTCGCCCGGCAGATTGCCGCCCTGGGCCGCGCCGGACATTCGGTTGTGGTAGTCCACGGTGGCGGCAAGCTCCTGACCGAAACGCTCGAGCGGCTGGGGATCCGGACCGAGTTCCACCAGGGGTTCCGCGTCACCGACGCCCAGACGCGCGACGTGGCCTTGATGGTGCTCGGCGGGATTGTCAACAAGCAGTGGGTGGCGGAACTCGAGGCGCACGGCCAGCCGGCGCTCGGCCTTTGCGGCGGCGATGGGAATCTGGCGGAAGCGCGGAAGCTGCGTCTGCGCTCGAATGGCACGGCCAAGGACCTTGGGTTCGTCGGTCGGCCGCACAAGGTCAACCCGGAAGTTCTCGAAATGGCTCTCGGGCGGGGCTTGGCGCCGGTGGTCGCGAGCCTCGCGCCAAACGCCCGCGGCGAATATTTCAACATCAATGCCGACGATTTTGCCGCCGCGCTCGCTTCCGCCCTGGGAGCCGACCGGCTCTTGTATCTCACCAAGTCGGGCGGCGTGTGGGATGCCGACCAGAAGACGCTACCGGTGGTGAAGCTTGACGAGATAGGCCGGCTCATCCGCCGCGGCATCGTCCGGGACGGGATGATTCCGAAATTGCGCTCCTGCGCCCGGATTCTCGGCCATGGAGTGAGCGAGATTGACATCCTTTCGCCCGCCGTGCCCGAGGGACTGCTGCGTGCGGCGCAGTCGGGCCGGCCGGTAGGGACGAGGATTGTGAAGCGATGATCTGGCGCGGCTTGCCCCCAGACGGGCGCTGGCCGATTTTCAGAGCGTCGAGCACATCTTGACGATTCAAATTCCGGCGGCCGGCCGCCGAGGAATGGCGAGCCAAGCGGGCATGAACTTTCAAGAAATCTCCGAACTCGAGAAACGCGTTCTGGTTCCGACTTACGACCGCCTGCCGATTCTCGCGGTGGGCGGCGAGGGCTGCTACCTGTACGACGAGGCCGGCAAGAAGTACCTTGATTTTCTTGCCGGTCTCGCCGTCAACTCTCTCGGATACGCTCATCCGGAGATCATGGCGGTGCTCCGTGACGAGCGAGAGACGCTGCTGCACGTTTCGAACCTCCTCTATCACCGCTACCAAGCGCCGCTCGCGGCGGAGCTGGCTCGCTTGACGGGGCTCGACCGCGCATTTTTCGCGAATTCGGGCACGGAAGCTGTGGAAGGTGCGCTGAAGCTCGCGCGTGCCTATGCTCGCAAGCGCCATCCGGGGGAGCCCTTCGAGCGGTACGAAATCCTGGCTGTCGAGAACTCCTTCCACGGCCGCACGTTCGGCGCTCTTGCGGCCACCTGGCCCTCGAAATACCGGCAGCCATTCGAGCCGCTCGTCCCCGGAGTGCGCTTCGTCCGCCAGAACGACGTGGCGCACCTGGTCGAAAGTTTCGGCCCGCGCACAGCGGCCGTGATTGTGGAAGTGATCCAGGGCGAAGGCGGCGTGGTCGAGCTGAGGGAAGATTTTTTAAAGGCCGCCCAAGAGCTCTCGCGCGCGAACGACTCATTGCTCGTCGCCGATGAAATTCAATGCGGCCTCGGGCGGACGGGCCGCTGGTTCGCGTTCCAGAAGTTCGGCATCTCGCCGGACGTAGTCTTGGTGGCGAAGCCGCTGGCGGCGGGGCTGCCGCTCGCGGCCATCGTCGCGCGGGAAGCTGTGGCGCAGGCCTTTTCGCCCGGCATGCACGGCACAACGTTCGGCGGCGGGCCGCTGCAGTGCCGCTTGGCGTTGAAAGTGCTCGAAATCCTCGGCCGCCCCGGCTTCCTCGCGCGCGTCAGCGAAGTGGGCGGCTACCTTCGCCGGCGTCTGGAAGAGTTGAAGCAAGAATTTCCGGTTATCCGCACCGTGCGCGGGGAGGGCCTGATGGTTGCCGCCGAGCTCGGGGCGCCCTGCAAAGCCGTCGTCCGGCAGGCGCTCGAGGCAGGAGTGCTCCTGAATTGCACGCAGGAAAAAGTCCTTCGCTTTCTTCCCCCGCTGGTCGTCGAGCGGCAGCACGTGGAGGAACTGCTTCGAGTGTTGAAACCGATCCTCGCCGCCCTTTCCGCACCGCCCGCCGAGGCAAGTGCGGAGAAAAAGGAGGTGCCCGCATGAGCACTTTGGCCTTAGCCGTTGAAAACTCTGAACGCCTCAGCGTTCGGGACTGCGTGTCCGACCGCGAGTTGAGCCGCGAGGACGTCTACCTGATTCTACAGCTTGCCGAGCGCGTCAAGGCCTCGCCAGGCTCGTTTGCGCGCGCGCTCGAGGGCCGCCAGCTCGCGCTGATTTTCGAAAAGCCCTCGCTCCGCACGCGCGTCACGTTTGAGGTCGCCATGACCTCCATGGGCGGGCACGCCATCTATCTCGACCACGCGAAGCCGCGCCTCGGCGAACGGGAGTCCATCAAGGACATCGCCAAGAACCTGGAGCGCTGGGTGGATGGAATCGTGGCGCGGACGTTCGCGCAATCGGCGGTGGACGAGCTCGCCGAGCACGCCGCCATACCGGTCATCAACGCGCTCACCGACACCTGGCACCCCTGTCAGGCGCTCGGCGACTTCATGACCCTCGGCGAAAAATTCGGCCGCCTCAAGAACATGAAGGTCGCGTTCGTCGGCGACGGGAACAATGTCTGCCATTCGCTGATGGTGACGGGAGCGAAACTTGGAGTCTCCCTGAACGTGGCGACGCCGGCGGGCTTCGAGCCCAAAGCCGAGATCGTGGGGGAGGCGAAGGCGATTGCCCGAAAGAACGGAGGAAAGATTCACCTCCACCACGACCCGGCGGAAGCTGTCGGGGGAGCGCAGGCGGTTTATACGGACGTCTGGGCCAGCATGGGCCAGGAATACGCCGCGCATCTGCGCACGCAGGTGTTCGCGCCCTTCCAGGTGAACGAGGCGCTGATGAGTCGCGCCGACTCTGGCGCCGTGTTCATGCACTGCCTGCCAGCGCACCGCGGCCTGGAAGTGAGCGAAGGCGTGATGGATTCGCCGCGCTCGATCGTTTACGAGCAGGCCGAAAACCGCCTGTACGTTGAAAAGGCCTTGCTGATGCTGCTTATTGAAAATCATGGCCGTTGAGTGGAGCGGTGCAGGGGCGCATGCAGGATGGTTAAAAAAGTTCGGAGGCTGGCATTCTGTGCTCTTCGGTCGTCATCCTGTGCCCCTTCTCCCGCCCTTCGACAGGCTCAGGGCCGTGAGCGAAGTCGAACGGCGACTGCGGGATCAGGGCAGGCTCTTCACTTGTCATTCTGAGCCCGTTCGCTTGTCATTCTGAGCGAAGCGAAGAATCCCTTTCATTCAGCGCTCAGGGTAAACTTCGCGAAGAATCCCTTGGCATCGCTAGCTCCGTGAGAAGGGATCCTTCTCCCGCTCCACGGGATCAGGATGACAAACTCTGTGCCTCCTGTAGGCTGAAGAAGCCTGCTGGTTACTGAATTGACGACCTATCGCAAAGCCGGGCCGGCGGATGTTCCGACGATTTTCAAGCTCATCAGCCACTACGCGGCCGAGCGGGTGATGCTCGCGCGCACGCTCGAAGAGCTTTACTCGAGCGTCCGGGAATTCACCGTCGCGGTGGAGAAAAGCCGCGTCGTCGCGTGCGGCTCGCTAAAGTTTTACGACGGCCGCGTCGCGGAGATCCGCTCGCTCTCGGTCGAGCAGGGCCATACAAGCCGGGGCCTGGGCCGGGGACTGGTCAAGCGGCTGCTCCGGGAAGCGAAATCGCTCGGCCTCGAAACCGTCTTCGCGCTCACGACGGTCCCGGAGTTTTTCCGGACCTGCGGTTTCCGGGAAACGGCGCGTGAAAAGTTCCCCGCCAAAATTCAGCGTGACTGCCTGAGCTGCGAGCTCTATCCCGCTTGCCCCGAAAAGACCGTGGCCATCCGGGTCGGTAAGCCGAAGCCCAGGGCTTATGCCCGCCCGCTGATCGAAGAAGTTCCTGCCCTCCGATCTGCTTGATTCCTCTCTGGCGCCTCTCGAACTCCCGCCGAGGCAAACTCATACGGTGTATCATCCTAGTAGCGAAACTTGAGGCTTGAAATGCGGGTTCTAGCTCTCGATTTCGGGGTACGAAGGATCGGCTTGGCGGTGTCGGACGAGCTGGGCCTGACCGCGCAGGGACTTCCCACGCTCGAGCGGAGGAACTCGTCAGACGACCTCGGCCGGATTCAGGCGCTCGCCGACGAGTATGAGGTCGAGCGCGTCATCGTCGGCAATCCGATTTCGGCACAAGGTCGTGAGACGGCCATGTCCCGCCGCGTCGCGGGTTTTGCGGAAAAACTTCGTCGCCGGCTTTCTTGTCCGGTCGAGCTCTGGGACGAGCGCTTGACCAGCGTCCAAGCGAACCGGATGCTGCGCGAATCGGGGATGGGGATCGAAAAGCGCCGCCGCGCCGTGGACCGCGTCGCGGCCACACTGCTGCTGGAAGGCTACCTCGATTATTGCGCCCACCTGGCCACGAGGGGGGCCGAAGGCGGGGCCGCCTCATGAAACGGCGCTTGGCGGCCTCGGCGTTGATTCTAGTGATAGGCGCGGCGGCGTTCGCGGCGCGGGAACTCTATCAGCCGTATCGAGGATATTCGGAGAGCCTGATCCTCGAAGTGCAGCCCGGAACAGGAGCACGGGCTCTTTCCGAGATGCTGGTCGAGCGCGGGGTGCTCGCCTACCGATTTCCCTTCCTCGCGCGCTACGCGCTCGGCCGCCTGCGCCGGCAGAGGTTCAAAGCGGGCGAGTATCTGTTCGACCGGCCGCTCAGGCCAATCGACGTCTATTGGAAGCTCGTTCGCGGCGAGGTCTATCTCCACCCCGTCGTCGTCCCGGAGGGCTCGGACCGCTTCGACATGGCGCGCATATACCAACAAGCGCTCGGAATCTCGCCGGAGGGTTTCCTTCGCACCACCGCCCAGGCGGGGCTGGTGCGCGATCTCGACCCGCAGGCCCAGACGCTCGAAGGGTACCTTTTCCCGGACACCTATCGCTTTGCGCGCGGGACGACTGCCGCGCGCGCGGTCGAGGCCATGGTCGAGCGGTTCCGGCAGATTTACGCGTCCCAGTTGCGCCGCGGTCTCGACCGCGAGCACGAGATGTTGCACGACGTGGTCATTCTCGCTTCGCTGGTCGAAAAGGAAACGGCCAGCCCCGTCGAGCGTCCCCTGGTCGCGCAGGTTTTTTCGAAGCGCCTCGAGAAGGGGTGGCCGCTCGCTTGCGACCCCACCGTGGTTTACGCGCAGCGTCTGAACGGACGCATGCTCGAGCGCCCGTCGCCTCCCATCACCGTAAGCGAATTAAGATTCGCTTCGCCCTACAACACCTACCTCCGCAAAGGCCTGCCGCCCGGGCCGATCGCCAGCCCGGGACTCGCGTCGCTCGAAGCGGCGCTCGACCCCGCTCGGACCGACTACCTCTATTTCGTCAGCGACACCCAGGGCGGACACAACTTCGCAAGAACGCTTGCGGAACATCAGCGAAACGTGGCACGATATCGGCGAGAAGTGACGGAACTTCGCCGCGTCGGCGCGAGTCAGAAGGATTCCGCGGAGTCCTGGGCCGCGAAGAAGAATCGCGCAACACTTCGGAGCACGAAGAGATCGGCGAACCGTGCCCAACGCGAGGAATAAAAAAGACCGCATTTTGGACTTCCACCGCGCCCAGGGACTGGAGCGCGTGGGGCTCAGGGAAATCCGGGCCGTGGAAGCGGAATTGCGCCGTTGTTACGGGCCGGATGACCGGACCTCCCCTTCCTACATCGCCAACGTCCTGCGGGAGGCCGGAGCCGAAGTCCACTACCGCAGCCGCTTCGTGGATCCGTGGATGGAAGAGCCTTACGCGTCCGAGCTCAAGGGAGTGCTCGGGTTCCGCGATCTCGCGAGCGCCGAAATCTGCCTGCGCAAGCTCGATGCAATTTATCGCAAATATCGCGAAATCTCAGACCGCGTGGGCACGAGCCTGGCCCGCGAGCTGGCTATCAAGGGCAAGCAGCGCGCCGAAAGCCTGGCCTCCAGCCCTCGCGTCAGCAGCGAGAAGCGCCTCGAGAAGAAAGAAATCGCCGGCTGGTTCCGCGTGTGGCTGGAGATTTCGGACCTCTTCTTCGACTGGCTGGAGTTGCGGAAGCAGTCGGAAGAATTCCAGCGCACCTTTATCGGCCGCGACGGCAACCACCGCTTCGCTCCTCCTCCCGCCTGAGCCGCGGGGCGATTTTCCAATTCACCTTAGGCGGACCATGCCTTATAATCGCCGCAGAGAATGGCTGCGCAGGAAAAGCTGATTGTGGCGCTTGACCTCGCGAGCGCGGACGCGGCGGCGCGACTCGCCGAACGATTGCGCGGCCATGTCGGCCTATTCAAAGTCGGGCCGGTCATATTTACGGGTGAGGGCCCGTTCCTAGTGCGGTACCTGGTGGCCGAAGGAGATAAAGTTTTCCTCGACCTGAAATTCCACGACATCCCGAATACCGTTCGGGCGGCGGCGCGCGAAGCGGCGGCGGCGGGCGTCGCGATGTTCAACGTGCACGCCACCGGTGGGCGCAAGATGATGGAGGCGGCGCGCGCAGGCGCCGAAGAGGGCGCGAGGAACGGCCACGGTCCCCTGATCCTCGCCGTCACGGTCTTGACCAGCCTCGGGCGCGAAGACCTGGATGAGATCGGAGCTGGAACGAGTCCCGAAGAACAGGCCGTGCGGCTGGCGAGGCTCGCCGCGCGGGCGGGCCTCGATGGTGTGGTGGCTTCTCCGGAAGAAATCGCGCCGATTCGCCGCGAACTCGGAAGCGCCTTTCAGATCGTCACTCCCGGCATCCGCCCCGCGGGCGCGGATGCAAACGAACAGAAGCGGCGCGCGACGCCGGCAGCCGCCATCCAGGCAGGAGCCGATTACCTCGTCGTCGGCCGACCCATCACCGAAGCTCCTGACCCGGTTGCGGCCGCCGACGCGATCGTGCGCGAGATGGAAGCCGCGCTGGCGCCTGACCTGCCTGCGCAGGCAGGGTCCGCAGGCAGGGTCGGCCAGCCCCTGCATTAAACCCGACTCGCTCGAAGCAAGAATGGACGCGAACGAGATCCTCGAAATCTTTCGAAAGAATTCTGCGCTCCTGGAAGGCCATTTCAGGCTCTCCTCTGGTCTCCACAGCGACCGCTACATCCAATGCGCGCTGGTGCTCCAACACCCTCGCCTTGCCGAATCTCTTGGCAAACAGCTCGGCTGGAAACTGCAACAACTAAAGCCGAAAGTCGTTGCCGCGCCAGCGCTCGGCGGCGTGATTGTGGCGCATGAAGTGGCACGGGCATTGGGCGTGGGCGTCCGAGCCGTGTTCACGGAGCGAGATCCCGCCAAGCGGGATGTGATGACCCTCCGCCGGGGATTCCGCTTCACTCCCGGCGAGCCCACAGTTGTCGTGGAAGACGTCATTACGACCGGCGGCTCGACGATAGAAACCATCGCCACTGTTGAGCAAGCTGGGGCGCGGGTGGTCGGCGTCGGCGCGCTAGTGGACCGCAGCGGAGGCAACGCCGAATTCCACCTGCCCACGGCATCGCTTTTGACCCTCGAAGTCCAGAACTACGATCCCGCCAATTGTCCGCTCTGCAAAGCCGGCATCCCGGCCGTAAAGCCCGGAAGCAGAAACCCTCCTTAAAAGGCTGATTAAGAACCCCTCCGCGATATCATTCTCAGGGGTCCCGACTCATCAGGACGAAGAGGGATCTCCTAACAGGCTGATGAAAAACACGGCGAAATGTCATGCTGAGCGCAGCGAAGCATCTCGCACTGGTTTGAAATCAATAAGAGGGATTCTTCGCTTCGCTCAGAATGACAACGTAAGACAATTTTTCATCAGCCTGCTAAGTCATTGAATTGTCGAAGAGCAGATCCTTTTCACCCGCCACGATCGGGACTCAGCATGACAAGCGAAGGGTTGGAGGTGACAGCCTCGCAATAGTTCTTCATCATCTTGATCTCGCATGCCGATTTGGGACCCCCTCATTTCTTCATTTCGGCGTCGCCGCGCAAGTACCGTTCAAGACGATTTTGGAATTGGCCTTCAGTTGATAGGTGAAGTAAGGCTGGCCCTCGCGGAAAGATGCCGGGTCGTCGGCAGCGCAGTGGCCCGGCGATTGCGAAGTGCACAGGGGACTCACCACATGGTCGTCAGCATAGGTGATATTGGCCCGGTGTTGGCGGTCGAGCGCCACCTGGAAAAAGTCGGCCAAGTTGCGATTGGCGCTGCCCCCAAGGCCGCCCGTCGAAACGGTCCCCGAGTGAATGACATGATCGCTCGCCGTAGACTGCTTGAACGACGCTACGGCCGCATGGCCATTGACAGTCTCCGCCATGTAAACATGCCACTGGGCCCAGCAACTGTTGGTCCCGTCCGTGCACGTCTCCTCCATTGCTGCCGGATCGTTCGAGTTGCCGGGCAAGTTCGCCCCTAGCCACACTACTACGGCGTGGCCATTCGCATCCGCAGCCACCCAGGGGAAGACGTTCGAATTGCCCCCCGTGGAACCCGAGTTCACACGCAAGGGGGGGGTCCACGTCGTGCCCTGATTCGAGGACGAGGAGAAAAAAATGTTCGTGTTGTCAGACCAGACGGCATAAACATACCCAAAGTCGTCCGTGGCGAGCGCCGGAAAAATCTGACCCAACCCGTTCGTCGCCCCCAGTGAACCCAACGGACTGGTGAAAACCTTGTGGTCGGTAAATGTAAAGAGAGGCTCCCCCAACTTGGCATCGGTTGAAACACCAACGTAAACGGTGCGCAGGGGACCCCCGTTGACGTTTTCCGTAAGTTTATCAGGGGCGACAAAGACCGAATAGAGGTTCCCGCGGCTCGGGCAGCCGCTATTGTCAACGCGGATTTGGCCGGCGATGTTGGCACTGGAGGTGGCTGTAACGTCGCCCGCAGCCGGGAAAGTTGAGGCGTCAATGGCTTCACCCGCGCCAGCATCGTAAGTCACGCCCCCATCCGTCGAGCGCTGCACGTCAATGTTGAATGTGGCCACGTCGTGATAGCTCATGTAAACGGTCGAAATGTCGGTGGCATCGTTCCACATGCGGTCGTCGCCGGGGATCAAGGCTGCGACAACGTTAGGCGCCGTAAAACTGTCGCCTCGATTACTGGAATGCGTGGCCGTTACGCCCGGCGCCAAGGTCAGGCTGGTCAGAGGAAGGTTGGGAACATTCGAGTTGTTGGGGTCAGGCGCATTTATGGCAATATCGGCGTCCCCGCCTCCTGGGGCAACCCCGAGATTTGTGAGGCTGCCGACGTTATTCGCGCACCCCCCCTCCGTGAAGGAGTAAATCCCGCAATTATCAGGCTGACCCTCGTACTTGAAGGGAAGCGTTCCGTTCGCATTGACTCCGCCGTCGAGGGGAGAAGACCAGCGCCACAAGTCCACTCCCCCGGGCACGCCCCGGATCGATACCACGTAAACGCCCCCTTGGGAATCTACGCGGTCACCCGGCTCCACCCCCTGGACGATGAAGGCGAGGACACTCAGACTTGTCGGCACAGGCGCCAACTGAGGCAGGCATAGGTTTTGATTCGGACTGAAGACGCTCGTTCCCTTCCCCACGTACGGAGGAATCGCCGTCGGGGATGGACAACCGTGCTCTCCCGCTGGAGTTTGTGCGAGGACGGGCTGAGCGGTTCCGAGATAAGCAATGTCCATTGTGATCCCGGCCAGAGCCGTGAGAACCAACGCAATACAACCCCAATGTTTTTTCATCATCTGAATTCAGACCTCCTCCTGGCTTGCGCCTCCTCAAGCTTATTGACGCCTGCCAGGGCGACCGCCTGAGAAGTTACGCCATGCAAGGAATTCTCTTGAAGGCTTGCTCAAAAGTCAAGCAGGGTTATACCTAGGATGGGATAAGTTTTTTCCCGCCGCCGATTTGGATTTATCGGGTCACATAACCTTTCCCAAAGCCGCCCTCGTGACGCTGGAAGTCCAAAACTACGACCCCGCGCAATGCCCCCTTTGCAAAGCTGGCATCCCCGCCGTAAAGCCCGGAAGCCGCACAACAAACGAATCGAAGCAACCCGTCAGTTTTCCTCCGAGGTTCCGGGGCGCAAGGAAAGGCCAATTAGCTTCGCTGATATACAACCCTTCCGCCGACAATTGTGGCGGTGACGGCGCCTTTGAACTCCCACCCGTCGAACGGCGAGTTACGGCTTTTCGAGCGTGAGTCGGAGGCGCGGAAAGTCCAATCGAGGTTGGGGTCGAAGACGGTGATGTCTGCGGGGCTGCCCACCTGGAGCCGGCCCAGGGCCTGGTGGATGATGCGCGCAGGATTCACGCTCATCAGCGAAACCAAGCGCGGCAAAGAAATGATTCCCGGGCGGACCAACTGCGTCAGGGCGAGGGCGAGCGCAGTCTCAAAGCCTGTCACTCCGAACGGCGCTTCGGCCAGGGGCTTCGCCTTGAGCGTCAGTGCGTGGGGCGCGTGGTCGGTGGCGATAGCGTCCACCGTGCCGTCGGCGATGCCGGCAAGCAGGGCGGCCAGGTCGCGGGCGCTTCGGAGCGGTGGATTCATTTTGGCGTTCGTGCCGTAGCGGAGAACGGCATCGTCGGTGAGCGTGAAGTGGTGCGGCATGACTTCACACGTGGCGTTTACGCCTCGCCGCTTGGCATCGCGCATCAATGCGATAGAGCCCGCCGTCGAGAGGTGCGCGGCGTGGAAATGCCCGCCGGTCGCTTCCGCCAACTCCAGGTCGCGCGCCAAACAAACTTCCTCCGATTTTGCGGGGATGCCTTTGACGCCGAGCCGACGCGCAACCGGGCCGTCGTCGAGCACGCCGCCTGAAGAAAGCGCCAAGTCTTCGCAGTGGTCAATGATGGGGACACCCAAGGCGCGCGCGCGGTCGAGCGCCATGTGCATCAGCCCGGCAGTCCGCACGGGACGTCCGTCATCGGAGAAAGCTATGGCGCCCGCGGCGACAAGCGCGCGGGAATGCGTGAGCGCCTCGCCCTGGCTACCGATAGTCACTGCGGCGATGGGAAACAGGCGCGCGAGGCCGAGCCGGCGAGCCTTCGCCGTCATCGCCGCAGTCGCTTCGGCGCAATCGTTGACCGGCTGAGTGTTCGGCATCGCGCAGACGGCGGTGAAACCACCGGCCACTGCCGCCCGCAAGCCGGTCTCGAGAGTTTCCGAAAGCTCGCCGCCTGCCTCTGAAGGCAAGCCTGCCTGCGCAGGCAGGCCCGGCTCGCGGAGGTGGCAATGCAAGTCAATGAAGCCCGGCGCAACGATTTGGCCGTGCGCGTCGAGCACCTCGTCCGCGCGCGCTTCGATGCGCGGAGCAATCTGGCGGACTACGACGCCCTCCAGCAGCACGTCCATCGCGCCGTCCAGCCCGTCCTCGGGAGAAACCACCCGCCCGCCTCTTATCAGCAGAGAGGCCATCTCGACTCCAGTCCGTCAGCCGACGGACTCGCAACGCTTTCTTCGATGTTTCGGAGAGAGTATAGCATCGGTTCGAGGGCGGTCACTCTGAGCCCCTTCACTCTACTCGGGGCAGGCTCTTCGCATGTCATCCTGAGCCCCATTCGCTTCGCTCAGGGCAAGCTCTTCGCTTGTCATTCTGAGCGGAGCGAAGAATCCCTTCTTTCCCGCTCAGGGTAAACTCCGCGGAGGATCTGCTTTTCGACAAATCAATAAGAAAGCAGATTCTTCGTCGTCCCGATGGAGTGAATCGGGACTCCTCAGAATGACATCCTCGAGAGGTTATTCATCATCCTGCTAGGCCGCGCCAGGCGAGAACGGGAAGAGGGGAAGCAGATAATCTTTGACGGGTTGAAAAGTCTTTCGATGCTCGGGGCACGGGCCATGCCGCGCGAGCCCCGCCAAGTGCTCGGGGGTGCCGTATCCCTTGTTCCTGGCAAGCTCGTACTGAGGATAGAGGCGGTCGAGCTCCACCATGTGCGCGTCGCGCTCGACCTTGGCGAGAATCGAAGCGGCGGCGATCGAAACCGAGCGGGCGTCGCCGTGGATGAGGGCGCGATGGGGAATGCGGAAGGCTGCGCCGTCCCTCCCGGCACGATGAAGCGGCATGGCGTCCGTTAGGACAAAGTCGGGAGCGGGCTCGAGCGCCCGGAGCGCGCGCAGCATCGCCTGCCGCGACGCCTCGTAAACGTTCAGCACATCAATTTCGGTTGCTTCCACCGCGACCACGCGCCAAGCAATCGCCAGCGCGCGGATTATTTCGGCGAGCTCCAGGCGCTCAGGGGCGGTGAGTTTCTTCGAATCGTCGACGCCCACGATCGGATGGTCAGGGTCGAGGATGACCGCCGCGGCGTAAAGAGGGCCGATGAGGGCGCCGCGGCCTGCTTCGTCGCAGCCAGCCACACGCCGCCAGCCCTGGCGCATGGCCAAGCCTTCAAAGCGGCGGGTGCAGCGAAGGTCTTTGGGCTCGAGCGCGCGCGGCATAACCGAACGATGGCCAGTTTACCACAGCCAGCCAGCCGCGAAGAATGGCCTCACAGTCTCAAGCCGCAAGACCCTGTGGACGAGTTCGGGGCGCAGAGCAATGTGTCGGAAATCCTAAGCGGTAAGCGGGAGTTGAACAAGGACCATATCAAGAGGTTGAGCGAACGCTACCACGCCTCCCCGGAAATGTTTTTCTAGAGCCCCAGGGATGAATTCGCGGCCCGACGGAGAGGGAGGTCGCCAAGATCATAAACCCAAAAGTGCGCCAGGGGGGACGGCGTCAGGGCTTAGGACGACGCTTCCTGTTCGCTACGATCTTCGCGGATGCGCGCGGCCTTGCCCTTGAGCTTGCGGAGGTAATAGAGCTTGGCGCGGCGGACGCGGCCCGTGCGCACGACCTCGATCTTATCAATCACCGGGGAGTGGAGCGGGAAGATGCGCTCGACGCCGTGGCCGAAGGAAATCTTGCGCACCGTAAACGTGGAGTGGTTCTGCGCGCGCCGCTGGCCGATGACCGTCCCTTCGAAAACCTGAATCCTTTCCTTATCGCCCTCTTTAATTTTGACGTGGACGCGCACGTTATCGCCCGCGCGAAATTGGGGCAAGTCTTTTTTCATTTGCTGCTGTTCGATCTTTTCGAGCACGGTCATGGGAGGATTCTCCTTAGATTGAGTGATTGCGCGATTAAAGGATCTTGGGATCCTTCGCTACCGCACACTTCCATTCACTCAATCACCCGATGATTCAATCACCCAATCGCTCCATTTGCTGAACCTCCTCGAGCACGCGCCTGTCCTGGTCGTCGAGCGCCGCCCCGGTGAGGAGGTCGGGGCGCATGCGCCAGGTCTTCTCGAGCGCTTGGCGCCGACGCCAGCGGCGGATTTCCTCGTGGTTGCCGGAAAGCAAAATTTCCGGAACGCGCAGACCTTCAAATTCCGCCGGGCGGGTGTAGTGCGGGCAATCGAGCACGCCCGCGCCGTTCGAGGAAGCCGGCGGCGCGAACGATTCCTGTTGGCTCGACTCTTCATTGCCCAAGACGCCTGGGATCAGCCGCGTGACGCATTCCATCACCACCGCCGCGGGGAGTTCGCCGCCGCTCAGCACGTAGTCGCCGATCGAGATCTCATCGGTGGCACAATGCCGGGCCACGCGCTCGTCCACGCCTTCGTAGCGGCCGCAAATCAAGGTCAACTGCGCGTGTTGTGCCAGCCTCTCGGCCACCGCCTGATTGAGCAACCTCCCCTGAGGGGAAAGCAGCACCACCGGAGAATCCCCCGACCGAACCTCGCGCACGGCGCGGAAAACCGGCTCCGGCTTGAAAACCATTCCGGGGCCGCCGCCAAACGGCCGGTCGTCCACCGTGCGGTGGCGGTCGTCGCTGAAATCTCGAAGATCGCGCAGCCGGATCGAGACCCTGCCGCCAGCCAGCGCGCGCTTGAGCAAGCCATGCTCGAGGACGCTCGCGAAGAACTCCGGGAAGATGGTGATTACTTCGAACGTCATGGCTTCAAGCCTTCTGGACCCGGCCCCGCCATTTGGCTGATAAAAAATTCACGTTGCATGTCATTCTGAGCGAAGCGAAGAATCCCTCCCCATTGTCTTCAATACTAAAAAGGGATGCTTCGCGGAGTCTACCCTGAGCGCGAAATGATAGGGATTCTTCGCTTCGCTCAGAATGACAAGCGAAGAGCATTCCCTGAGCAGAGCGAAGGGCTCAGCATGACAAGACTCCTATTTCAACGCCATGCTACGAATTCAACTCCAACAAATCCTCCGGCGGCTCGATCCAGATGGTTTTCGCACCAGCGTCAATCCGCGTGCAAATCGTTTGCGCGAAAGGAATCAGAATTTCGCCTTTCCCGGTCGAAACGTGGAGCAAGTTCACACCCGGGGTCGGCTCAACCGCAGTAACCGTTCCCAATTCCTCCGCTCCGAGCGCCGACCGGCGAATTACCCGGCACCCTTCCAACTCCCACAGATAATAATGACCCGCCGGCAACGGTATGCGGTCTGCTTTTTGAATCAGGACGTGGCGGCCACGAAGACTTTCCGCCGCGCCGATGCTACCCACGCCCGCGAGCTTCAGGACGATGCGGCCTTTGTGGGGCCACGCGGACTCAATCTCCACCGCTTCCGGTTCACCCGGAGGGTTCTCGAGGTAAGCCCGGCGCGCGGCAGTGAACCGCTCAGGGAAATCGGTCAGAATCTCCGCGGCGACTTCTCCGCGCCGGCCTTGCGGCCTGATGATTCGCGCCACCGCCAAGTATTTGTCTTCACTCGGCACGCCCGCCGCGCTTTCCGGTCCCACGCCCGCGGGATTGGCCCACAAAGGAGCCGGCGGGGAGTAGGCGCCGGTCTCCCCGACTTTGCTCACGGTTCGACTTCGGCGTTCGACAGGCTCACGGCCCTGAGCGAAGTCGAAGGGCTCACCGCCCCTGAGCATCGTCGAAGGGAGGGCGATGAACTTGTCGAACCGTAGACCCGCCCCTACTCCAAGATTTCCAACGAAAACCGCTTTTTCAGCTTCATCCCGGCGGCTCCGAGAATGGTGCGAATGGAGCGGGCGGTCCTTCCCTGCTTGCCAATAACTTTTCCAAGGTCCGATGGGTGTACTTTCAGTTCCAGGATGATTGATTGTTCCCCTTCCACCGAGCGAACTTGAACCTGGTCGGGATTGTCCACAAGTGCCTTCGCGATCGCTTCAATCAGCTCTCTCATCTGGCCCTCCCTTGAAACCGAGCCGCACGAGCGAGCGGCGCGCACAAACTAGATTCGGAAGAGAAAGCCCCAGATGCGGCAGCCGGCCCACGGGCCCCGGACCACCGGGACGCGACCCCGCTAGCTCTGGGGTGGCGTTTTCCGTTTCAGGAAGCTCAGAACCGTTTCGGAGGGCCGAGCCCCCCGGCCGAGCCAGTACTCCACACGCTCGCGCTTGACAACCCACTCCGGAGGGTTGCGACGAGGATTGAAGTGGCCCAGAATTTCGACGAAGCGCCCGTCGCGCGCCCGCTCGCGCTCGGCCACTACGATTCGGAAGCTTCCTTTCTTTTTGGCTCCTGTGCGAGCCAGCCTTATGGTCAGCAAGCATTCCCCCTTTGTTCAGAATTCAAATTCGTTCCCACCGTTGCCCGCCTGCGCGGGCAGGCCTGCTTTATCCCGCCGGAGCCGCCGGCCCTTTCATGCCTCCGAGCTGGTTTCCGAGGAGCTGGTGGCTCATGGTCTTCATCATCTTCCGCGTCTGATAAAACTGCCGGAGCAATTGATTGACCTCCTGGACGCTGGTGCCGCTCCCACGGGCAATGCGTTTGCGCCGCCGGCCGTTGATGATTTCGTGGTTGTCGCGCTCCTGGCTCGTCATGGAGTTGATGATGGCCTCGATGTGGACGAGTTCTTTCTCGTCCATTTTCACCTTGCCCGCGTCCTTAAAGATTCCGATTTTCGGCAGCATCCCAAGCATCTGGTCCACCGGGCCGAGCGAACGCACTTGGCGAAGCTGGTCGCGGAAGTCCTCGAGTGTGAAGGTATCGCTCTGAATCTTGCGATGGACTTCGAGGGCTTTTTGTTTGTCAATCTTTTCCTCCGCCTTCTCGATCAGCGAAAGGACGTCGCCCATGCCGAGGATGCGGGAGACGATGCGGTCGGGATGAAAGACTTCCAGGGCGTCGTACTTCTCGCCCAATCCGATGAACTTGATGACCTGTCCAGTGACGTGATGGATGGAAAGGGCGGCGCCGCCGCGCGCGTCGCCATCGAGCTTGGTCAGGATGACGCCCGTCGTCCCCAAGCGCTCGTGGAATTCTTTTGCGCTGCGGACCGCATCCTGGCCGATCATAGCGTCGGCGACCAGCAGCACTTCGCTCGGGCGCAAGCGCGTGCGCAGTTCGCTCACCTCGTTCATCAACTGCTCGTCAATATGCAAGCGCCCGGCCGTGTCCACGATCAGCGTGTCGTGGCCGCGGTCGGCCGCATCTTTGCGGGCGGACAGAGCCAGCTCGAACGGGTCATTCAACCCCTCGCGGGTGAAGCAGGGGATTCCCACCGCCTTGGCGATAATGCTCAACTGCTCGCGAGCCGCCGGGCGGTAAACGTCGGTCGAGACGAGCATCGGCCGCCGCTTGCGCTTCGAAAGCCAAAGCGCAAGCTTGCCAGCCGTGGTCGTCTTCCCCGAGCCTTGTAGGCCGACAATCAGAAAGACGGCCGGGTATTCCTTCGAAAAAGTCAGGAACGAGGCCTCGCCGCCGAGAATGGCCACGAGCTCGTCGCGCACTATGCGGACGACTTCCTGCTCGGGCGTAAGGCTCATGCGGACCGCTTCGCCGAGGGCCCGCACGCGGACGCGCTCGAGCAACTCCTTGACGACGTTCAGATGGACGTCGGCTTCGAGCAGCGCCACCCGCACCTCGCGGAGCGTCTCATCCACGATTTGCTCGTTCAAAATCCCTTGGCCGCGCAGGGACTTGAAAGTACGCTCGAATTTTTGCTGCAACGCGTCAAACATCGCATTCGCGGAAAGAACGCGCCCTCTCGGGTCGCGCCTTGCTGTCCCGCCCTCTAAGGTATAAATTTAGCTTAGGGTTAGATGAGATTTAAGTCAAGAAAAGCTCGCGCAGTCCGTCGAGGTTGCTCAAACCTGAGCCGACGGGCGGCGTGCCGAGGATCCGCGACCAGCGTCATTGATATCGGACGGAGGGCCCGCTTACGGCGTTATTCGGCGCGCGGAGGGGACGTATGGCGGGCTAACGACTCATTCCCAGCAAATCGTACAACGCTCGCGGAGTGCTCCGGGGTTAAAACGCGGACTTCCCCGCCCGGAGGTCAATACGGGTCGCCCAAAACTCTTTTTTGTCGTTGAAATTCCCCAGACAAATCACGCTGTCGTTTTCCTTGACATCGCTGGGGCTGATATCCGCCACTTTCTTGCCCTGGGTCTTCGTCCACTTGGTATTGGAATCGTAGTGGACCGTTCTCGTGACGTGACCTCTCCGAACGTCCACCGTCGAGGTGTCCGTGTTGACCCGCACGACCTGCCCATGCCAGCGGTTTAGGCTTGTTTCAGCGGCCTTCCCCTGCGTAGAGTCCTGAGCCGCTGCCCTCCATGAAGCGAATCCGAATACTACTGCAACGGTCAGGAAAAAGATCGCGAACGACTTCTTCATTTGGAAGCCCCCCTCTCGGTGCCCCGACCCGTCGGAGCGAAGTTTTCGACCGGAGCCTTCTCGGGCAGTCAAACCCCCGGAACGCGGCCAAGTATAATCGGGACTTTTTCCGGAGTAAAGGCACAATTTTGTCCGGCCTCCGAGGGGCCTTGCTCGGGACAACGGTTCGCGAAATAATCAGATTCAGCAGGTGCTGAAATTGGAACTCAACCCCGAGCAACGCAAGGCCGTCGAGCACGGAGAAGGACCCCTCCTGGTGGTCGCCGGGCCTGGAAGCGGCAAGACTCGCGTCATCACCGAGCGCATTATTCATTTGCTCGAAAGCGTCACGGGTCTCGCGCCAGAAAACCTTCTGGCCCTGACTTACACCGAGAAAGCCGCTGCCGAGATGAAGCAGCGGGTCGCGGGAAGCCTGCCGGGGCTCGCCACCGAGCCGCGCATCATGACGTTCCATTCGTACTGCTATCAGGTCCTCCGGGAGCGGCACTTCAACCGGCGCCTGCTCGACCAGACCGACGTGTGGATATTCCTCCGCCAGCGCATGGAACAGCTCGAACTCGACTTCTATCAAAAGCTCGCCGAGCCGGGCGCGTTTCTTCACGACCTCAACAACTTCTTCTCACGATGCCAGGACGAACTGGTCGAGCCGGAGGGCTTTGAGGCCTACGTCGGCCAATTCGAGCATCGCTTCCTTGCGCGCGCCGCCTCCCTCGACTCCGCGGAGCGCGGGCTCGAGGAACAGCAAGTCCGCAAGCTCCGGGAGGTCTCGCGCGTGTTCTTAAAGAGCCGCGAATTGCTGGCGGCGTCCGGGCGCTCGACCTTCGGCAGCCTCTTCAGCGAGACGTTGCGGCTCTGGGACTCCGAACCCGCCGCTCTCGAGCGGCAGCAGAAGACTTACCGTTACATCCTCGTGGATGAATTTCAAGATACGAACTACGCCCAATTCGAGATCTTGAAGCGGCTTGCGGTCTCTCCATCGAACCTCACCGCCGTGGGCGACGATGACCAAGCCATCTACCGCTTTCGCGGCGCGTCGTCGGGCGCGTTCCGGTTGTTTCGCGACGCCTTTCCACGCTCGACAGAATTGTTTCTCTTTCGCAATTACCGCTCGACCAAGCGCATCTTAGGCGCGGCTGGCGTCCTCATCGGCCGGAACGGCAACCCACCTGGCGAGAAGCCCTCCCTCAAAACTGTGAAGCAAGAAGGGCCGCCGGTCTTCCTGCTCCAGGCGGCGGACGCGGCGAGTGAAGCTGTGTGGATCGTCGGGGAAATTGTCCGCCTCATCGGGAGCGGGACTCGCGGCTCCGACATCGCCGTCCTTTACCGCGCGCACACTTACCGCGACGGGCTGGTGCGAGAGCTGCGGCGGCGTCAGACCCCTTTTTCCATACGCGGCCTCTCCGTCCTTTCCTCGTCCATCTTGCGCGACCTGGTGGCGTATCTCCAGCTCGTACATTCTCCGCACGAGAACGTCAGCCTCACGCGCGTCCTCCTTGCGCGACGGTGGAAATTTCCGGAAGAGCTGGCGATGGCGATCCGCGAAAAGGCTGCGCGCGACCATTGCTCTCTATTCGAAGCGCTCGAAGGCTTCGAACGGAAGCCGGAAGCCTCGGTCGACAGTCGGCTTACTGGTTGGCGGGATTTGAAAGGGCTGCTTCAAAAACTTCGGCGCGCCAGCGAACGCCAGCCGATGACCGAGCTTTTCGACTTGTTGGTGGCCGAGCTCGGCCTGGCTTTTCTGCCCGATGAGGAGGATCGCATTTATTTCGAACGGTTCAGAAAGTTCCTGGAAGACTGGGAATCGAAGAGCGAGACCCGCCGGCTGCGCGAGTTTATGGAATACTTCCATTATTTCGTCGAAGCGGGAGGCCGAATCGATCGGCCGGAGCCCGCGGATCCCTCCGCCGTCCAATTGATGAGCGTCCACGCGGCCAAAGGGCTGGAGTTTCCGGCCGTCTTCATCCTGAGCGTGTCGCCGCAGCGGTTCCCTCATCGCGAGCAAAAGGCGCTCATCGAGTTTCCCGACGAGCTTCGCAAGGGGCCGCCCCCGCCCGAAAATATTCATTTGCAGGAAGAAAGGCGGCTTTTCTACGTCGCATTGACGCGCGCCCAGGAACGGCTTTACGTATCGAGCGTCTCGAGGTCCGACAAGAAGCGCTCGATATTCATCGAGGACCTCCTTTCCGACCCCGCCTTGGCCGCCAAAGATATCGAAAAGATCTCCGTGCCAGCCGCCGAGGACACAACCGCCCACGACACGCAGGCTCTCCCACTGAAGAGCTGGAAGGACGGGCGGGATCTCTTCCGAGGGACGCCCCGCCCCGACACGGTGCATCCCGACCTTGCCGAGTGGGCCGGGCGCCCGCCGGCGTTCGCCGCGGACGGAAGGTTGCAACTGAGCGCCACCGCGGTCGAGGATTACTTGAGCTGCCCACTCAAGTTCAAGTTCAGCCACTTCCTCAAGATTCCCACCGGCCCGCAGGCGGCGCTGACGTTTGGCAGCGTGATGCACCGCTCCGTCCGGCACTACTTTGAGCTTCGCCGCACTCACCTGCCGAAATTCGAAGAGCTCGAGCAATTCTTTCGCGGCGCCTGGAAAGGCGCTGGCTTCGAGGACGCTTACCAGGAGGAAACTTACCGCAGGGCGGGATTGGAACAACTGCGCGAATTCGTGGCGCGCCAGAACTCTCAGACGCTCGAGGCGGACGGGATTCAACTCGAAAAAGTGTTCCGGCTGGAGCTGGGCGATATCCTGCTCGAAGGCCGGATTGACCAGATCTCGCCGCTTGGCGATCACCAAGCCGAGCTCGTGGATTACAAGACGGGAAAGCCGCGGCCACCCTCCGAGGCGGAGAAGAGCCTTCAGCTTTCCGTTTACGCCCTGGCGGCGCGGCGGGAGATGAAACTCGAGCCAGTGCGCTTGTCGCTTTACTATTTGACGAACAACCAGGCGGTTTCGACGGTGCGCTCGCCGAAGCAACTCGAAGAGACGGTCGAGAAAATTCTCGGGGTGGCGGCCGAGATTCGCGCCCAGCACTTCGATCCGAAGCCGGGCTTCGTCTGCAAGTGGTGCGACTACGTACCGATATGTCCGGCGCACGAAGAGCCAAGCTAGCGGTCTCCGAACATTACGAGCCAAAGCATCGTGCCTTGATAGTTGCGGTGGCGCCGTGTGGAGTCTGCTATTCGCCCCTTCTTGCGAGCTGCAGCGGGCTCGCCCATGGTCGGATAAACTGGGTTCATCCCTCCTTCCCCTGCCCTTCGTCCCCATCAATTCCTGCCGGAACCGCGGACACCTCCGCAGCCGCTTCGACCAATTCCACCGGGAGGGTCTTCGAAGGCCTCACACCTAATTCTTTCAGCATTTGAGCCTGCCGAATCACGTTCCCGTAGCCCGTGTAGAGTTTTGCGTATGCGCCATCATAGCTGCCCTTCGCCTGCTCCAGCCGCTGGCCCACTGTCTTGAGGTCTTCGACGAATCCCACGAGCTTGTCGTACAGAGCCGCGCCACGCCTGGCGATATCCTGAAAGTTTCGCTTTTGGTTGTCCTGTGTCCATAGGTTCGCGACAATTCGGACTACGAACAATAGGCTGGTCGGACTAACCAGAAGTACGTTTTTCTGCCAAGCCTCTTCCCAGAGTTTGTTGTCGTTCGCGACGCCAGCGATAAATGCTGATTCGATCGGTACAAACATGACGACGAAATCGGGGGAGTCTAGTCCTTCGAGGCCCTGATAGTTTC
>QHZN01000289.1 GCA_003225365.1 Acidobacteriota bacterium | reverse complement strand
CTTCTGCCTTTCGAACTTCTTCCGAAAAGCCGCAGAGCTACAGAACAACTCTGCGCTACCTGCCTTCTGCCTTCTGCCTTATGAGCGGTCCCATCCCCTGGACTCGCGTTCGACGAGCCGATTCACGCGGTCGGCCTGCACCTGCATGGCCGTCCAGACCTGGTCGTTGGTTTCGCGCTGCGCCTCGATGAAGCCCCCGAGCATCTTCGCGATCTCCTGCTCGGTTCGCGTGCGCTGGAACTCGGCTTCCACGAACCCCCGCACGCCCCAGCTCACCCGCCAGACCAGGGCCACAAACCCGGCGCTCGTCATCAGGAACGCCAGCACCGCAAGCGTCGAAAGCAGATCGCGAATAGAAGGGCTCATTTCCAAACCAATCGTCCGTTCTGGAGTCACTCAGTCGGAAGTCCTTCAGTCCCGAAGTCGCAGGACGCCAAGACTGAGAGACCTCGGACTGAGCGACTTTTCACTTCGTCACGCCCTTGGCCTTTTCCCACGTCCGCGCGCCCGTGTAGCCGAGGAAACCCACACCGAACAGCGACAAATAGTCGCCGGGGATTTCGAGCGGGTGGATCTGGCTCATTGCCTGGCCAAAAGTGGCGTGCCCGCCAATTGCCGTGGCAATCGCGCCAACCAACCCGACCAACGGCACGATGACCAGCGAAAAAAAGACCGCAAAGATCATGGCGTAGAGAAACGTCGGCCGCGCGCGGCTCACGTACTTGTCGGAGCTGGCGGTTTCCGCTCGGATGTTCGCGCTCTGGATGTCCGCGAGCTTGGCTTCCAGGTCCGTGTCCATTTGCGCGATCTTGTCCTGATGGGCGACCAGCGCCTGTTCGGCCGCTTGCTTCTGCTCAGGCGAGAGGCGGATCTCGTCCATGACGGACTTGAAAAGCTCCGCCACGCCGCCACCGAGTATCTGATCCAGAATTCCCGCCATGATGAAAACAGGTGCTGGGTGTTGGGTGCTAGGTGCTGGGGTTCCCCAGCCCCCAGTCCCCAGCACCTAGAACCTGCTTCTCCGCCCCTATGCCACCTTCCTGATTTTGCCTTCGATTACGCCCAGCCAGCGCTCCAGTCGCAGTTTCACGGCCAGGTCGAGCTCCTTCCCGCTGAGCTCGCTCAAGCTAATGAGCCCCTTCACCTCGCGGAGAACGTACCGGTGGTAGATGAACGCGGCCGCGCCCGCGGCCACCGCGCCAGCAACGAACCCTTCCGCAAAGTGCATGGTGAATCCCTCGCCTGCAGCAGCGCTGCACCACGTGGTGCGGGGCTTCGTGGCCCGGCGGAAGAAAACGGCGCTGAGGGCTCGAGAAAGTTTGGTCTCGACTGCTCCATCAGGCGCCGCTATCTTCCGTACCGCCGTACCAGCTCGAGAAACCTTGTTCCTTTGCCGATGCGTCGGCTAGCCCGTCTGCGGACGGGAAAGGTCCTGGTAAAGCTCCAAGCGCCGGAGTCCGCGCGGCACGTACTCGGGGTCGTATGTCCGGCCGTCGGGCGAGCCGGTGTTCCAGGTGTTGAACAGGGCCGCGAAATCTCGCGCCAAGTCCAATTTGAACCGCTCGGCGAACTCCGAGAGCATCTGGACCGCCAGCGCCAAATGGGTTTCGTGGTCGAGCAGCGATTCGCCCGTAAAGCCCACCGCGATGCCGCGCGCGGCGGCGTTGAAGCCCATGATCTGTGTCAGGCCCCATGAGGTGGCAAGCGCCCGAAGCTCGCCCGGAGTTTTGTCTTGGAGTTGTTCGCGGATGAACCCGCCGTAACGCGGCCGCCGGCCTTGCCGGACCATCTGAAGAGCCCCGTAAACGGCCTGCTCGAAACGGGAAGCATTGCCGCGGCCACCGGATTCGTTGGCGACCAGCGCGGCGAGAAATGCGGGAGGAAGCCTCGTCGCCGCCGTAGCGCGCGCAAACGCCTGGCCGAGACTCTGGTGAAGCCGCGCCATGAGCGCGGCCTCCACGTCACCGCCCGCATCCGCGGCGCGGACTTCTCCGGCGGCCGGAGTCCGATCCCCAGGCTCGGATCGGTCCTGAAATCGGACCTCTCCATTGCCGGCCTGATCGCCGGCGGAGAAACGGGAGTGGGCAAGTCGGGAGTTCGCTTCTCGTTCGGTCATAGGCAGCAGCAACGTCTCAGGCCGCTGCTGCCTCGCCCCGATACCTCGGGGCCGAGCGCGCCCGGGGAACCTGAGAATCCCCGGAGGCGCCTTGAATTTCGGGACTGGCTCGCCGGGCCCTTGTCGAAGGCCTTGGCCGCCCCCTCGTCCCACGTGCCCAGCCTATATACAAGAATCGGAAATCGAAGTCAAGACCAATATTAATAATAAGTATCTTATTTGCCATTAATGAGGATTTTTGGGGCCGCGAATTTGCCGCTAATGGGAAATTTTTGGGCGCCGGCGGACCGGGCGGCCGGGGCGCAACTGGTTGCGGGTCATGGACTCGAGCGTGGAGAAGCGGCGCCCGCAAATTCGGCAGCGGCGGGTGCGCCGAATGCGCCCTCGGAAGTCCCATGTTGATACCACCCAGGTTATGGTGCTTTTGCAATACGGACAGTTCATTGCCGCCCCCTCCCCTCGGCTCTTCGCAGTATCGAACCGGCCGGCTCTCAGGGATTCACACCGCTCCAGGCCACTGCCCCAAACCCATGAAAAAATGGACGAAAAGAACTCCAGACGGGGCTCCCTTCATCCGATAATCTTTTGGGCAGCGGCGGAGTTTCGGGCACCGGAGTTTTGTGCTACCCTGCCCCTCCGAGATCGAATGGCCTCGAAGCTGATGTATCGCGGTGTATGTATCATAATACACTTACTCTGTCAAGTACTATCCTATGGCCGAGCCCCCCAACGCCCTGGGCGGAATCATTAAGGCGGTCCGCCGCGCGCACGGAATGAGCGGGATGCAATTCGCGGTTAAACTTGGTGTCGCCTTGGACACCCTGCGAAGTTGGGAAATCGGACGGAGCCGCCCCGACGCTGAAAACCTCCTGAAGCTCGCGGACTTGGCGCCGCCGACGCTGACCTGGGACCTGTTGCACGAGATTCGAGTGACCCCGGCCAGAGTTCGGAACTGGCTCGCCCGCCAGGAGAATTCCTCAAGGCAGCGCCGGAAGCGCCAGCCAGGCAGCTCCGCTTCACATTGAAGTTACAGCGATTGGAGCGAGTAGCGCACGGGCAGCCACAATCAGCGGCCTCGGCCCAAGAGGAGCCCGCCGCCAGAAGGGTCGGAGCCGCGCGACGGCTGCGGCACGCCGGGGCGCCTTCTCGACCACGGGCCTTTTCCCCCCAACAAACCCACGGTCATTCCGCGTGCGGGGGATGACTGTGGTTGTCGCTCTCTCTAATTCTTCCACCTATAAGTCGCTTGAAGTGATTTGCCCGGCCGGAAGCCGAGTTTTCTGGTCAGCCTCGAACCATTTGGAGAGGGATCCGCAAATATGGCTGGTGGGGTTCCTATGCGGGCAGCGGCCCAAGGATCTCGATCCGATATTTATTCGCAAGCGTCATCAGCTTACTCATGTCTGGCGGCGCGGGAGGAGGCAAAGTCAATTCCTTAGCTGGTTCGCTCATTTCCACAACGAATCGCTCGAAGCCTCCTGGAGTGGCCAGAATCAGGAGACGGGCCGGGGTTGTGCCCTCGACTCTAAACCCGTGGGGGATGTCGCGTGGCCCAAAAACAAAGACTCCCGGCCCCACCTTCAGCCATCGGTTGTCGCACACGAAGCTCACTTGTCCTTCGACCACGTAAAAAGATTCGTCTTCGGCGCGGTGCAGGTGATAGGGCGAGGCGAACCCCACCGGGATGACCTGCTCGATCAACGCAAAGGCGCCGCGAGTTTGGTCGCGCGTCGCTTTGACGAAAGTCAATGTGCCCAGAAACCAGAGCGCCGAACCCTCTTCCTTCGCGAGGGCATAAGGCCGGATATTCGCACCCATCGTCCTCACTCCTTCCCGCACGTTCTGCCTTGCACCCTCGGCGGACTCCGCAACCTGGACGTGCAATTAACCTCCTCGCGGCGCCGCGCCGAAGCAACAAAGACCCAAAGCAAGCGCTGGCGGTCGCGATAAGTCGCCGACCCCGCGTGCGCGGCTTATGCTTGAAGGATTGTTCCGGCCAAAGCTGATCACTGAAACTAACGACTTTGCTGCGTCTTACTTCTGCCGTGTCTGCTTTCCCTCCATCACAAGCGCCAGGGGGTCGCTTCCCGTTGCGACTTCGACCTTATAACTCGCGACGTCCGGCGATAGCTGCTTCAGAGTGAAGCGTCCGCGGAAGGGCTTGTCGCCCATCACGCTTTCGTACTCCCAGGTCCACGTAGCGCCATCCACCCGGCCACGCGAGAAGACGTTCTCGCCGAGACTGTTCGTCTCGAAGTAGGTGTAGTTCTTCCCGGCGGCGGCGTAACCCATCACGGCGAGGCCCGTGAAGGTGCTCTCGCCAAATTTTACCTCAGAATGGCAAACCAGCGCGAACTTCCCGTCAAGCCATTCGCAGGTCTCCGTCCCCGTGTACTTTCCGCCGGGCCCATATGCGCTCGCCTTCGTGTCGCCCACGGAAGTCCACTTCCCCGCAAAGTAGGCCAGCTTCTGGTGTTCCGGGCCCGGCTTTGGCGGACCCGACGGATCCTGCGCGAGCCCCGTTCCCACCGCCGCCAACAGCACAACCACCGCTGCCAGAATCGCCTGTTTTTTCATATTCGCCTCCGTTAAATCAACTCCCCCATCTCGAGAGCCGTAATAGCGGAATTTTCGCTATCAACTGTGCCTGTGCGCAAGACCATATCTGCCCCGCCCTGTCATGTCAAGCAAATGTAAGCATGGCCGTATTGGGGTGGCAAGAACGGCGCGGTGCCGGAGCAAGAAAAACCCGAGGCAAGCCTTGGCGGGCGCGGAGGTCGCGATAAATTCGCGCCCCCTAGTAGTTCGCAATAAGGCGTGCTCGTTTCAGGGCTTCACGAATGCCGGATCAATCGCGCCCTCCATGGTGCGCCGAAATGCTTCCCAACCACACGCCATCCCTTCGTCGGCGGCGCTCGAACCCGGCAAGAATACCGGCGCCCGGGCTGGCGGAGATTCAAGAGTCAGAGGGCGCGCAGTCCGCATTTGCTCGAGTGTCTGGCTCGTGTAGTAAGCACGCACCGTATAGAATCCATTCGCGGGCTCGCGCCACAACTCAAAGACCAGCGCTCCTCCCGGCGGCGTATCATCGCGCTGGTATCCCTCGATCAGCCACGAGAGCCCCAGCGCCCCGGCAACATTGCTGATATTCACGTCGTGCCCGACAATCACCACGGCGCGGTCGCCAGGCGGGCCAAGCGCGCCCTGGACCGCTCGGCTCGCGACGGCCTGCTCCATCGCCTTCAGGATATGGCTCAGCAGGTTCGAGGCCTGTGCGCGAGCAATGTAGGGCGTCCGCCGCATCAAGTCGGCGTGCACAGCATGCAGGCTCAACATCTCCCGGATATTGGACTCGTTGATTCGGCCCCAGCCGAGTTGGTTGCCCGTCATGCCGTCCAAGTATTCGAGAAGAAAATCCTCCGAGAACGCCGCGCCGGTTTTGATCGGGCCGGACAGCTCGGCGAGATGATCCCCTTCCCCAGGGCCCAGCGCCGTCGGCTCTTCAAATAGAGATTTCTTGACGGCGGCGCCACGCGGCGGACACGGGCTCTCCGTTTTGCAGCCAAGAAGCACCCGCTCGAGCGATTCAAGTTCGGGACGAAATAATTCTTCCAAGGCTCGCGGATTCGCTCCGATCCGGCCGGAGACCGCGGCCGCGGCCAATCGGCGATCGGGGGGTTTGATGCCAGCCTCGAAAGGGCTGAAGAGCGGATCATGTTGTCCTTGAGGGAGCGAATGCACCTCGACGGGGCAACCTGGGAACATCCCTGTCGCCAGGGCACGGCCGGTTTCGAGCGTCCGCTCTCCCGTGTCCGCCCAGAAATATACTTGCCCGGCGTCCGAACAACCCGTCGGACTCAACAACTCGGCTCGCGCCAGGTACGCCCGGTCGTAGGCGCCAAAGAGCTTCATCAACATCCTGCCGTGCGGCGTGAGATAACCGGGAGGAACACCCCAATTCGGCCATGCCTCTCCCGAATATTGGTTTAGCAGTTCCGTGGTCCAGATCGGGGGACGAACACCATGCCGGGTCAAGATCACCACGAATTTCAGTTGAGGCGGGGGCGACGGAGTTTCTTGCGCGGGCGCGGGAGCCGCGAGCAGCCACATCGGCACGACCGCTGATAACAACACAAGCCTGCGGCGGCGTTGCAACGGCTCAGCAGCGGCAGTGTGGAATCGCAATCGGATTTGTTTCACTCCTACCCAGGCCTCGTGCGGCGTTGCAACCGTAGGGGAGATTCATGAATCGCCCCTACGCTGAACGTTTCACTGCTACCCAAGCCTCGGGCGGGAACGACCACGGCGGGGAGCGCCCTTGACTCGCAAATGATACCACCACCGCGACATTCGAT
>QHZN01000288.1 GCA_003225365.1 Acidobacteriota bacterium | reverse complement strand
TCTCATTCATTCCGGAGAATCTGGGCGGGGTCGAGGCCCCGCCCAGCAAGTGTCTATGGGGTTGCGGCTTCAGTCCGCCCCGCGCTGGGGTCCCTGGAACCAGGAAGGCTTCCGAACCATCGCTTGGAGATTAACTTCGCTCAGGCGCAGTTCAGCGGTTATCGTTTCACTCCTGACTCGGCGAATGGCAGCCGCTTGCGTCTTCGGGAATTGGTCGGCTGCGACAATGATGCTGGCGGGCCCATTTCGGTAAGTGGAGTTGTGCGGGCTTACGGCCTCCACCTGAACCGCAAAGGACTGGGGCAGGGCCGTGCAAGCCACGGGAACCGTATTTCCGGCTCCAACCACATTCGCGTCGGGGCCTTCCTGCTGGACCACCACGCTGACCACGAAGCTCTGATTGCTGTGGCACACCAGTGACCCCGTCACGGTAACCATCCTGTTGCTCTGAGTGAGAATCGCTGTCGTATCCAAGCCCAAATTCAAGGCTACGCGGGCGTTGGACTTCCCGGCGGGCACGAGTAATGTGACGAGCCCGACAGACAGCGTCAGCATCAGCCTTTTTGGTCCGGCTAAAAAACCTCTTCCCTGCGCATTTAACCTCATTGTACATTCCTCCCATACATAGAAAAGTTTTTTTGTCGCTCCTGGTCGGAGCGAACCAGGCAAAGCCGAAAAATCCGACAATGCCTCCCCCTCGAAGCAGCGAGCAGGGCCCGCTCCTCGGAGGTCTTACGGTCTATTTGTTTCTGCGCCTCTGCTTGACAAGGCGTCGTGAACCCTGCAGTCGCACGAAAAGTGTGCGACCCTTACGGGTTTTTACCCGCGCAGTACGTATGTTCCGTGCGTCGACCAGCACGGGAGATTCAAATTTTGTGGAAGGAGACTAGCAGCGGCTTTCGAGCCGCGCGGCGCGCGAGGCCGGATAAAGGCCGGCGAGGAGACTGACGACGAGGGAGAACGCGATGGCGCCGACTACCAGCCACCAGGGGACCAACCAAATGGTTTGCGAGGGCAGGTTCTGGCGCTGGAGGTAGATGTTTGCTCCCAAGTTGATGGTGTGCCCGATGGCCCAGCCGAGTGCCACTCCCGCCGCCCCACCCACCAGGCCCATGACACCGGCTTCGGCAAAGAACAAGCCCTTCACGTCGCGGTCGCTTGCGCCGAGCGCTTTGAGGATCCCGATTTCGCGCCGGCGCTCGAGGATCGCCATGACCAGCGTATTGATGATCCCAAGAGAAGCGACGGCCAAGGCGAGGCTGCCGAAGATCCCAAGGAAGAGGTCGAGCACGGCGAAAAACTGGCGCAGATTGCGTGTGGCGTCCTGAAGCGAAAAAGTGCTGAACCCCATGCGCTTGATGGCGTTTTCGACGGGCTCGATATTCTTCACGTCCGCAACGCGCACGATGAGGGTGGCGTAAAGGGGGCCGTCCGTCGGTCTGCCTGCGGAGCCTGCCTGCGCAGGCGGGGCAGGTTGGCGCACGGGCGAGTCGAGCAGCGCGGAGATTTGCGGCGGAATCATCTTCTCAGCAAGGTCGAGAGGGACAAATATACGAGCGCGCCCAAAACGCTCGAAGCCGGCGTTCGGCTGGCTCTCCGTGACTCCCACGATGGTCAGCGTCGCCTCTTTTCGGAGCACTGAAAACCCGGCGGGCTCGCCCCGATCTGATCGGGGGGATCGGCCCGCAGCCGCAGGCCCTGTCGGCGAGCGGCCAGGAGGGAAATTGCCAAGCGAAACACTTTCCGCGTAAACCAGCGTCAGCGGACGGCCGCGGAGCCGAGCGGTGTCCGGGTCGAGCTCCTTGGCGAAATCGGCCTGGAGGATGGCTTCAGCCGCGTCCGGCTTCGAGAAGAAATGGCCCTGAATGCCTTCCATGGCCGCGCTTTCGGCGGCTGAGGGCGGCAAGCCTTCGACAACCGTGCGGAAGGGCCTGTCGTTGTAGCGGACTTCGGTCGGGACTCGAATCTCGGGATAGGCTTCCGCGACACCCGCGATGCGGGAGATTTCCTGGCGCGCCGACTCGTCGAGGCGGCGGGGTTCCGCGGGGCTTGCCGCCCTTCGTGGGCCGAAACCTTCCGGCCCCCTCGGCGTGAATACCAACACGCTGTCGAACAATCCCGAGTGCTCGAGGCGCCGGTTGGCAAGCTGCTGGAGGCCGATGCCCAGCGAAAGCATGGCCACGAGCGAGGCCACGCCCACCGCGATGCCGAGCGTGGTGAGCGAATTGCGCAGCACGGACTCGCGCAAATTGCGCGAGGCGAGTTCGACCAGGTCGTAGGTTTTCAATTCGGCTTTCTCTCTTCCACCAATCGCCCGTCGGCGAGAAAGATCTTGCGCTTGGCAATCCGGTCGGCGCGCGCTTCCTCGTGCGTCACCAGCACCACGGTGGTCCCCGAGGCGCGGTTGATCTCCTCGATCAGAGTGAGAATTTCCGTGCCCGTGCGGCTGTCGAGGTTGCCCGTGGGCTCGTCGGCCAGCAGGATGGTTGGCCGATTGACAAGCGCGCGTGCGATGGCGACGCGCTGCTGCTCGCCGCCCGAAAGCTCGCTCGGCCGGTGCCGGAGCCGTGCCTGGAGCCCCACGCGGTCGAGCGCCTCTTCGACGCGCGCCCGCCGCTCGCCCCGCTCGACCTCCGCCAGACGCAGCGGCAGCTCCAGGTTTTCCTCGACCGTCATCCGCGGCACCAGGTTGAAAGATTGAAAGATCATTCCCACCGAATGCCGCCGGTAGCGCGCCAGCTCTTCGGCGCCGAGCGTTGCCAGATCCCGGCCCGCCACGACCATCGCTCCGGAAGTGGGCCGGTCGAGCCCGCCCATGAGGTTCAACAGGGTTGACTTGCCGGAGCCGGAACTTCCGAGCAGCGCTACGAACTCGCCGGCGCCGACTTCGAGCGACACTTCGTCCACGGCGCGAATCACCGCAGAGCCCATCGCATAGTGCCGGGAAACGCGCTCGGCGCGGAGGATGCGGGGGGCGGCGTCGGACATGCCACTGCATTGTACGACGAAGCGGGCGAACGGCGGGTTGCGGCTTTTTCGTGGCCGTCCAGAAACCGGAGGCGGAAAATGGAGACTCGGTTGCATGCCGTGGGGGGAGTTGCTAGAATCCGCGCGCTTTCGTTCCCTGGTCATACAAAGGCGAAGAGGAGGCGATTCAATGAAACGTGCAGTTTTGTTGGCCGTCGCCGTGCTGTTTCAGACGTTGCCGCTCGTCTGCGCGGAAGACCTTTTCGAAATCAAAGAGGTGGCGCCGGGTGTTTACGCGGCCATCGCAAAGCCGCAATACAAGGTCAACTGCAATGCGGCCATCGTCATGCTCGACGACGGCTTGCTGCTGGTGGACACACACTCGAAGCCCTCCGCGGCGCGCGCTTTGATCGCACAGATCAAGACAGTCACTGACAAGCCCGTGAAATACGTTGTCAATACGCATTTCCACTGGGACCACTACCAGGGGAACGAAGCGTATCCGAGCTCCTGGCCCGCAGGTGTCGAAATTATTTCCTCCGAGGCTACGCGGGAAAACATCGTCAATCGCGGCATTCCCCGCGTGAAGCACGAAATCACCACCATGCCCAAGGAGATCGAAGGTTTGAAGGCCGAGCTGGCGAAAGCCACCGACGCGAAACGCAAAGCCGAATTGGAAGAAAACCTGCGTCAGGCGGAAGAGTATTTGCGCGAGTTGAAGATGATGCAGGTCACGCTGCCGACGATGACATTTGATCGCAGCCTCATCCTCCACCGGAAATCACGCACGGTTGAAATCCTCTGGCTTGGCCGCGCGCATACGGAAGGCGACGTGTTCGTATTCTTGCCTAAGGAAAGAGTGATCGCTTCCGGCGACGCTTTGCACGGCTGGACGCCCTTCATGGGCGACAGCTACCCTTACGATTGGATCCAAACACTCGACAAGGCCGAACGGCTTGATTTCGCGGTTGCGATTGGCGGACATGGTGACGTCATGCACGGAAAGGCCACCTTCGAACTCTGGAAGCAATACTTCCAGGATCTTATGGATGAGACCGCGGCCGCCTTCGCCGGCGGCGCGACACTTGACGATGCTCGCCGCCAAGTGTCGGCGAAGCTCATGGCCAAGTATACGGGCCGCTTCCCCGATACTTTCCCCAAGGACGTGATGGCCAACATTGAAAAAGCCTATCGCGTGGTCAGCGGGCAAACCGATTAGCGGGGCGCACGAATCCTTATTGGCACCGTTGCCAGGCGGCCCCCGGCCCTCCTAGAATAGAGTCGGGTCCGCAGGTCGGAAACCGTGCGCACGTTTGCCTTGCAACTCGTCTTCACGGTGGTTGTCCAAGCAGCACTTTTCTCCGCGCAGACATCACCGAAGGCCCCGCAAGCCATCTTCGAGCGCGCCGCGCAGGCACTGGCCGCGCGGGATTACGCCACGGCGGAGCGCGGGTTCCGCGAAGTCCTGAAGCTCGACGCGCGTTCGGCCGCCGCCTACAGCAACCTCGGCGTCTGCTACCTGCGAACTGAAAAATACCGAGAAGCCATCCGGGCGTTTGACTCGGCAAAGAAGCTGGCGCCGGGCGTGATCGGAATTGATCTGAACCTGGGCCTCGCCTACTACCACGAAAATAATTTCGCCGCCGCCATTCCGCATTTCGCTCGAGTGCTCGAAGCGGACCCTCGGAGCTCCCAGGCGCGCTATCTCAAGGGCATGTGCCACTTCATGCTGAACCAGTACCAGCCCACGATCGATACGCTTGAGCCCCTCGCCGCTGACGAGCAACCCGATCTGGATTACTTGTTCGTGCTCGGCATCGCCTACGGCAAAGCCAATCCCGCAAGGCGGGACGACGAGCGCCGCACCTTCGAGCAGCTCGTCCGCGCCGGCGGCGACACGCCGCACCTCCACCTGCTGCTCGGCAAAGCTCACCTCGACCTTTACGAAAACCAGAAGGCCCGCGAAGAGCTGGAAAAGGCCGTGGCGGGCGACCCGAAGCTCCCTTACGCCCATTTCAACCTCGGCGTGGTCTACCAGCGGCTGGGGATGCTCGACGCGGCAGGGAAGGAATTTGACGCCGAGATGAAGGTTTCGCCCCAAGAGCCCTGGAGTTACGAGAACCGCGGGACGATTGACCTCGACCAGGGCGACTCGACCGCCGCCATTGGGATGTTTCGCCGCGCCTTGGCGCTCAACCCAAAGCTTCCGCTCTCGCTCGCCGGGCTCGGCAAAGCTTACTTGCGGGAAGGCCGAAGTCTCGACGCCGTCCGGAACTTGAAGAAGGCCGTGGACCTTCAACCCGATAGCGCCAGCATGCACTACCAGTTCGGCCAAGCGCTGCTCAAAGCCGGCCGGCGTGACGATGCCCAGAAAGAACTCGATCAGGCGCAGAAGCTCCAGGCCCAGGCGCGCGAAGAGCAGGCGGAGAAGATGTCGGGGAAATTGCCGCCGCCGTCGGAGCCGAAGGACTAGCTGGGGGATCCTTCAAATGTCTGAACGCGACTGCCACAGGCTTGGGACAACGGCTCTCTTGCTGGTTAGTCTCTACGCTTTCTTCGTTGCCCTCGGGCGGTCGCAGGAACAGAACGTCGTGGCGTTGCTTGAGGAACTGAAGCAAAATGACGACGCTCGGGCGGAAAGAGCTGAGGATCGGCTCGTTAAGATGGGGCCACAAGTTGGTCCAGCATTGGTCGCCTTTGTTCAAAAGGAAAAGGGTTGCCGCGGCAGAATTTTCGCTCTGGGCGTGCTTGTGCAAGTCGACCCCGGAAATCCGGTGATTGCGCCCGAACTGGTCAGAATTGTGCAGGGTCTTTGCGCCTTTTCCGCGCGAAAGGACTATATGATGCGTCAGGGAGCTGCCGCGCTTATGGGTATGACCCCAGAGGGAATCGAAGCCCTTTCCAGATTGCTGAAGGACTATCGGTTCGGCCGGGGCCTGTTCGTGCGTCGGTCCGCCGCCTTTACGTTTGACGAGCGCGCAAAGGCGATGGACGACGTCTCGCCCCAAGTCGTTGGGGCTATAATAAGTGCCCTTCCCAGCCTAGCCGAAGCGCGAGCCGACAAGGATCATGTCGTCGCTGGAACCGCAGAGGAAGCGCTGGAGAGGTTTACTCGCGCGCCGCAGAAGGGCGTGGCTGAGCTTGCTTCCAGGCTACTGCGAGCTCGCGCCCCTGGGAGGGGGCCTACGAGGTAGGGCCTGGCTCAAGGGACGCGGCACGGTTAGGACGAGAGTGGCGATCCGCCCAGGTGCGGGGCACGGCGGCGGCGAGGCAGGCTTAAGGCGCGGCTTGCGGGCCGAGGCTGATGGTCACGTTGACCGTCTTCGCCGTGTCATCAATATCCTCTTTGATGGCTGACGTCTGCCGGAGTGCGGGCGGAAGCGAGCCCGCAGTACTCCTTAGGTAGGCCGGCCAGTAGCTCCGGTCGTAGAGCTGGCCGGGCTTGAGGTGGGAGGCTTCTTCCAGGCGCGCCGCGGTTGATTCGTCCGGCCCCGTTATCGTCAGTTTGCCCATCCGATACACCGCTCCCTCGTCAACTCGCAACTCGTAGCTGACAGTGCGCTGGTCGTCGTTGAACGTGGGAAGCTGTTTGGTCTGTTCCCTCGCGTATCCCCGGCCGGCGTACAGGTTCGCGACCGCCAGCAGGCCTTTCTCGAGCAAACCCTGATTCGCAACATCCCCGGGTTTGAGGCCGAGCTGTTTCACCAGATCGGTTTCCGTGAGGGCCTTGTTGCCGGTCCATTGGATTTCGCCCCAGTGGTATTGCGGGCCTTCTTTCACCGGAATGGTCAGTCTGACCCAGGTCTCCGGCCCCTCGTGCTTAATCAACTCCGTGCTTGGGGGGCCGATGAGGGTTTTGAGATACCCTTTATCCCCATATTCGAGTTTCAGGTTGGCGACGAAAAAGGTGTTAACGAGCCCGGGGTCGTAAGTTCCGCCCACCACCGCGCCCGTCATTCTTCCGAGCGTTTCGCGGTCAATCTGGGTCATGCCCGAGAGTTCCACCTCGCGGACGATGATGGGCCCGCCCTCGACCATAAACGCCAGCTCCGTGGGCTTGCCATCCCGCACTCCCGTGGCTTCGAAAGTGACGTGGCCGCTGATCCCCCGCTCCTTGAGAAGGGCCTCGAGGGCAGCTCTAATCCCCTCCGCTTGGTTGCCCCCTGGCGCCGCCTGACCATTGAACAAGGAGACTCGAGAGCGCAGGGCTACGATCAATTCATCTTGGGTGAACCAGACGAAGTTCGCAAACCGGCAGGGCAGCAGCCTCTCCGCATCCACCACCTTAAACTCGACGGCCACCCCGGGGCCGAGCGGTTTGTAACGGTAGCCGACCGAGGAGAAGACCCCGAGGCCTCCCAGCTTGCTCGCCACAGCCTTGAGATCGGAGGGCGACACGGTGCTCCCAAGC
The DNA here is from genome assembly GCA_003225365.1 of Acidobacteriota bacterium. Classification (GTDB taxonomy): domain Bacteria; phylum Acidobacteriota; class Terriglobia; order UBA7540; family UBA7540; genus Gp13-AA74. Next base: position 3,829 of record QHZN01000288.1, on the reverse strand, counting down.
TTCAGTTTCGTCGCGGCAAGAATTTCCGCTTGCGAGAAGCGCTCGGAGCCGACGACACGGACCTCCATTAACTTGGCGGAGAATTGCGCGCCCGAGGATCGCGGAACGTGAAGGAGTTGCCCCGACAGAACGGCGAGGAACAGGCAGCCGAATCGCGGTCCTCTCCGTAGCCGATTCGAGTTTTTAAACATTCGGTTACGGGCGGGATTGTGGCCACACCGCGCATCCGATGTCAAAGGGGGAGATGAGCCAAGGGGCCGCAAGAAGTGTAACGAGCGGCGAGTGACCAGTGGCAAATGGCAGGTGGGGAGAAGATTTTCCGGCCTCGGGCTCTTGCTTGTCACTCGCCACTAGTCACTTGCCACTGTTCTTAGACGAAGTCGCGTCCGATGAGCCGCTCGATGCGTTCGCGAATGGGAGGGTGCGTGGAGAACCAGCTGCTCAGAAATTGTCCCGCGGAAAGAGGCTGGCAGATGAACATGTGCGCCATGGACGGCGAGACGTTCATGGGCAAACGTTTCGCCCCTCTGTCAATCTTCTCGAGCGCGCGCGCCAGGCCGTAAGGGTTGCCGGTGATTTCCGCCCCGGTGTGATCCGCCTCGAACTCGCGAGTCCGGGATATCCAGAGCTGGATCATCAACGCGGCAAGTGGTGCGACAATCAGCATTGCCAGGGCCGAGAGCGCCCCGCCGCGCCGGTTGTTGGAATTGCCCCCGCCGTCACGGCCACCGAAGCGTGATTGGGGTTGCGGCCCGTTGCGAAGGCGTTCGGAGAATCGGTGGGGATGAAGTAAATCTTCGGAACCGGGATGTTGGCCTTGGCCGCCAGGCGTTCGACAATCGAATACAGGCGGCCCGCCTCTTCGCGCGAGACCGGCTGCGCGCCGCTCATGGCCAGCGCCAGCTTGTCGGAGAAGAAATAGCTGGCAAAATTCATCACCGCGGCGAGCACCAGGGCGAGCACGATGCCCTGTTCGCCTCCCCACAACTCGCCCACAAGGAGGAACAGACCTGTCATCGCCGCAAGTAACAGCGTAGTTTTCAGATTGTTCAACATAAGTTTGCTCAGGGCCCCACCGTACCAAACCAGCCCTCGAGAATTAGATGCGCGACGGGCGGCGTCGGTGCCTGCCCTTCGACTTCGCTCACTGTCCCTGACCCTTCAATTCTTCAGGGTCAGTCTGAAGAAGTGAAGACTGAGCGGAGTCGAAGGGAGGGCCCCGAGCGGCGAGGCGAGGGGGCGGCAACCAGGCCCGGCGACGGCCTCACGTGAGGACATTCAGAAGGGCTGCCTTGTTCTCCTTCACCCAGGGCTCGAAGCGCTGCATGCCGGGATACAGCCGGAGACTTTCATGGATGTCCGCTTGCCGATTGGGAATGTGGAGGCGGTTGTACTCGAACATGTTGGCAAGGTCGTCGGCCCCCGGGAAGCCCAACGCGGCGTACTGCTCGCGCGGCATGTGGCTGTAAACCACTTTCTTGCCGAGCACGCGCGACATCGTCGCCGCGTATTCGGCGCACGGCAGATCGTCACCGACCACGCCCACGGTCTTGTCCCGAAAAGCCTCTGGGTCGGCGAATATGGCCGCGACCACTCCGCCGAGGTCCTCGACGGCAACGCCGGCCAGTGGCACATCGCCCTGCGGGAAGGCGAAGGCATAGCTCAAGTCTGCATTTTTCTGCGGCGGGAAGAAGTGAATAAAATTCTCGAAATAAAAAGCCACGTTGACGAAAGTCGCGCCCAGCTTGAGCTCGCGCGCGTGCTCCTCAATCTCGCCTTTGAGATCGAAATGGGGAACCTCGATCTTCCCTCCCGTCAGTTTCTTGACGTAGGGCAGGGTGCTGTAAATTAAATGCGGCACCTTCGCCGCGCGGACCGCGTCCACCAGGTTTTTGCCTTGCGGGAGTTCCTTCGCGAAGTGCTCCCAGTAATTGGTGACCCCGAAAACACCCCACGAGCCCTCCAGGGCCTCGCAGAGGCTCGCCGGATCGTCGAGGTTGCCCCGGCGCACTTCCGCGCCTGCCAGCTTCAGTGCGTTTGCCTGGTCGGAGTTGGGATTGCGCGTCAGGCAGCGCACGCGGTATTTGTGGCTCCTGAGCAGGTGCCGGACTACGCCTCCCCCTTGTGCGCCCGTCGCTCCGGTCACCAAAACCGTTTTGTCCGTCATTTTGTTCGGCTCCCCCTTGAGCTCGAAAGGCCGACCATTCTACCCTCACTCCACGGGTTCGCAAAGTGAAATGCTCTGGTTCGTACCCACTCGGCGAGCAAGCGCACGCGCTGTAGCGGCCCTCGATGAGCTCCGATATCAATGAAAACGTAAGCCCGCCGGTCCCGCGCCTGCACGACCGGCGCTAGAGCGGACCTGCTCGGGTTTCGCCTTTTACGTAACGCGGCACCGGCTCAAGGCTTCCAGTTGCGCAACCGGGAGACCTGCGGGAAAGAAGCCGCAAACGCGCGGTATAGCTTTTCGTCCGCGGTGACAAAACCCCAACCCAGGTCAAGAGCAAGGGCAAGATACAAACCATCATAAACCGATGTTCGGTGCTGAAGGGCCAGTTCCAGAGCTAGGACAACAAGATTTCCAATCGGCTCAAGGGGAAGTTCCAATCGAGTAAAGTCACTATATAAGGTGGCGGCCTTATTCGTCGCAAGCAATCCTCGCGCGGACCTTTTCCAGAGGACGTTTGCGACTTCGGCCAAAATCAACTGCGGGGCCGACAAATCGAAGCTTCTTCTTTGCCATTGTTTCAGCAAATCTTCCGCTTTGTCACTGTCATTCTCGGGTACCAGCCACTTCGCGGCGACGCTCGCATCCACTACGAAGCTCATCGGCTATCCCGGTCTTCCCGGACCAGGTCCGCGCTATCGGGCTGATGAGGATATTCGCGAGCAATCTGCTCCCGCTCTTTTCTCAACTTCTGAATGACCTTCGCGGCCTGGCGCCGGCGCCTATTCATCTCTACTCTGTCGGAAATCATTTTGAGCACTTCGGCATTAACGCTCCGCTGGTTTTGGCGCGCATCTTGCCGAAGCTCCGCATAGTCTTCCGCGGGAATGTTCCGCAGCGTCAAGTTGGGCATACAAGCCTCCGATATCAAAATGATATCATGGCTGCATCAGTTTGCAACCACGGCGGCCGCGTGTGGATGGCCAGGTTCATCGGCTGTCCCGGTCCTCGCGGATCAGCGCGGTGCAGTCAAGCCGGGTAGGGTGTTTTCGGGCTATCTCTTCGCGGAGCTTCCGAAGCTCGGGCAAGTGGCGCTTCATTTCCAACCGACGCAGCGCCAATCTGGCTTCGTCGGTCAAGAGGTCGAGGATTTCGGCGTTCAGGCTGCGTCCGTGGCGCTTGGCGTCCCGGCGCATCGCGGGCCGCGGTGGACGGATGCCCGCAGCGGAGTACCAACGGGAGGCATCGAAGGGCAATGCGTCCCGTGCGGAAAATTCTGCCCCGTCTGTTAGGGGGTCGGATCATGGCGCCCACGGGACTTTTTGTGCGCCATGGATAACCGCGAGAACATCAATCTGGTCGGGTTTAACAAAATAGATAATTCTGAAAGGCCCTTCGATGACCTCGCGGATTTGGGCTGCCTCGAATTCCGGGACGCTTCGGCCCGATAGAGGGAAATCCCCGATCTGCTTGGAGCGGCTGGTCAGGCGGTCAACGACCCTCTGGGCGTACTCGGCGGAGCTCTGCGCGATGTAAGCATGAATGGCCGAGATATGCTCAACGGCGGTGTCCGTCCAGTGGACCCTCACTTGGAAAGGCCAAACTTTCGGCGCACCTGTTCAACGTCCGATGTTCGCCCTTGGCGGCTGTCGGCAAGGCCGG
>QHZN01000287.1 GCA_003225365.1 Acidobacteriota bacterium | reverse complement strand
CACCCCGAGGTGGAAAAATTAGGCTACCTTGGCTTCGCCAAAGTCAAGGCGTTGGTCGAGAAGAACCAGATTCGTGATCGGGTGGCGGCCGCGCACTTGGTACACGTCGGGCGCGTGGTTCGCGACCGCGCGCGCGGCATCATGGTGTCGAGCGGGATTGATCCCGAGACGCAACGCCGCCTGGGCTTCGAAGCCGCGACCACGCCACAGGAGGGGCTACGGAGGGCGCTCGAGATCGCCGGCCGCGACGCCAAAGTCGTTGTGCTGCATCATGGCGGCGACATACTGCCGCTCGTTCGATAGGCAATAGGTAGTAAGCAGTAGGCTATAAGCAGTAAGCAGTAAGCAGTAGGCAGTTTTCTGTTGTCAGCCGTCAACTGTCGGCATGAGGCGATTCCCAGGTCGGAACCTTCGGGCCCTTATAAGTAGTAGGCTGTTCGACGGCATCAAGAATTGTTGCGGGACTCCTCCGCTAGAGGGTCAAAGCCTTTTGCCTTTTGCCCTCTGCCTTCTGACTACTCTTTTCATGTCACTATCACCTCAGCCCGTGGTTTCCCGGCCCCGCCGCCTCACCGTGCCTTACCTCCGCTGGTGGATTTGCGGCCTGCTATTTCTCGGCTCGACGGTCAACTACATTGACCGGGGCACGATTGCGATTCTCGCGCCCCACCTTGGGAAGCTGTTCAACTGGTCGGAGAGCGATTACGGCTGGATCGTTTTTGCCTTCCAAATTTCCTACGCCATCATGATGCCGGTTTCGGGAGGCATCATTGATTGGCTGGGGACGCGCGCGGGCTACGCGCTGGCGATGGCCTGGTGGTCGGTGGCCGCGGCCAGCCACGCGGCCGCTCGCGGCGTGCTTTCGTTCGGCGTGGCGCGATTCCTGCTCGGGACCGGCGAGGCCGGAAACTTCCCGGCTTCGATCAAGGCCGTGGCGGAGTGGTTCCCGCGCAAGGAACGGGCGCTCGCGACGGGGTTTTTTAATTCCGGCACCAACATCGGTGCCGTTATCGCCTACCCGCTGGTCGGATGGCTTCTGGCCACCTTCGGATGGCAGGCGGCTTTCATCGGGACGGGCGGGCTCGGTCTCTTGGCCGTCATCCTGTGGCTGGCCCTCTTTCGCTCGCCGCGCGCGCACGCATGGATTTCCGGCTCTGAACTCGCCCTCATCGAAGCTCGCGAGCCGAACCCTCCCGAGGAGGCTGAAAGCAAGATTTCGTGGCTGGAGGTCTTCTCTTACCGGCAAGCCTGGGGCTTCACTTTGGGCAAGTTCTTGACCGATCCCGTTTGGTGGTTCTATCTATACTGGCTGCCCAAGTACTTGACGCAGGCGCGCGGGATGTCCATGGCCGCGATGGAGCTGATGGGCTCCGTGCCTTTTGTCGCCGCCATGTTCGGAAGCATCGCCGGCGGGTGGCTCTCCGGCGCGCTAATCGCGCGGGGCTGGAGCCTCAACCGCGCGCGCAAGACCGCGATGGGCGTCGCGGCCTTTTGCATGCCCGCCGCAATTATCGCCGTCTATTCGCGTAACTCCTGGGTGGCAGTGAGTCTGATTTCGCTCGCGACTTCAGCGCACCAGGGCTGGTCCGCGAACCTGTTCACGCTCTCGTCGGACATTTTCCCAAAGAGATTCGTCGGCTCGGTGGTGGGCGTCGGCGGCGCGGCGGGGGCGGCGGGTGGCGCCATCTTCGCCGCCGTCGCCGGCAACACACTTCAGGTTTTCCATACCTATGTGCCGCTATTCATCATCGCCGGGGTTCTGCACCCTCTGGCGCTGGCGGTCGTCCATCTGATGATCCCGCGCATCGAGCCGCTGGAAGCATAGTCCATCCACGCCCATCGAACGACTTCTCGAGATTCCTGCTCAATCCAGTCTCGTGTCCGCAGTAAGATGGGTGGGTTTGCGGGGCCGACATGGAAACCGTTTTTCGCTGGGATCAGGCCAAGGCGCGCTCAAACCTGCGTAGACACGGCGTCACGTTTGAGGAGGCCGCCTCCGTCTTTCGAGACACCCTCTCGGTGACTATCGGCGACCCACTGCATTCAGCGGAGGAAGATCGTTTTGTGACCATTGGGCGGTCTTCTCGAAATCGAACTCTGGTCGTGGTACATTTAGACATCCGGGACGCGATTCGAATCATCAGCGCCAGACTTGCCGCCCGGCGAGAACGGAGAGAGTATGAGGAGGGCACGCCCTAGACGCGAGCCCAAGGAGATGTTGCCGGAGTACGATTTTTCCGGAGGGGTTCGCGGGAAATACGCGGGTCGTTTCACAACCGACACGATCATGGTCGTCCTTGACCCCGACGTAGCTGAGGTGTTCCCCGATCCAAAGTCAGTCAACGGGGCTCTGCGGGCTCTCAGCCATATCGTTCGCGACCGGGCGAGTAAGTCTGGGCGCCGCGCGCGGCGCTAAGTGGAAGGGGGCGAAAGCTTGAAGACGGTTCGACGGTAGAAATGGCCAAGCGCGGCGACGCGACCCTGCCCTGGCTGTCCAAAGGCGAGGGAACATGTTGCGGCATGCGGGAGGTTGCGAACAAAGTCTTGCAATTACGGAGTTACTTTCACCGTGATTGTGTTCGATTTAACGAATGTAGAGAGGTCTTCGGGATCCCTCCTGTCGACCTGTATTGAATAGCTCCCCGGCTGCTTGATATCGTACAATTTAGAGGCATCCAATTCCCACTTCGACTTCTCGCCAGGCCTAAGAGTACCGTAATAAGCGTTCCCCGTAAGATCTTGGGGCGAAATGCGACTCAGATCCAGGTTAGCAACGTGCCCGTTTCGGAAATAGCCCAATTTCGTGTCAGCGACTAATTTCCCATGGGCGTCGCGCACGTCAATCCGGCAGTCCATTCCCCCGACCTCCCTTCCGACTACTATGTCGTGATCCGATATATTTTTCAGAATCACCCTAATGCGGACAGGGGAACCCACCTTTACGGACTCCTGGACCGTACTAATGTTAAGCGTAGTAACGGGCTGTTTTTGCGTCGGCTCTGGGTTCTGCGCAACCGCAATGCCTAACGTTCCGAAGGTCGCAGAGAATAAAACCCAACTGTTTAATAGCCTCATGGCTCCTCTCCTTGCGATCTTTCACGCGGGTGGCACACCTAAGAAGCGGCCAGCCGGCTAAATCCCCGTGCACCTGGCTGCGACGAGGGTAATATCGTCGTGCTGATCTTGAGGGCTAAACTGCCTTACGTCACGCGCAAGCGACCGAAGCAACTCTTCCGCTGACTTGTCACGATGCCGCTTCAAGGCTTCGATCAAGCGCGGTTCTCCAAATTCCTCCCCCTCATCATTCAGCGATTCCGTCACGCCATCGGTATAGAGCACCAGGATGTCTCCAGGGGAGAGCCTCCGCTCTCCGACGCCGCACTCCCACGCTCTGGATAGCCCCAGCACGCTACTGGTTGAATCGAGCCGTTCGATTTCGTTGCCAGCGCACAGGAGAAGGGCGGGAGGGTGGCCGCAATTCGCATATCGGAATTGCCGTGTATTGTCGTCATACTCGGCAAAGAAGAGGGTCGCATAGAAATTCTCGTCGGTGTTTTCATAGAAGAGCCGATTGACCGTTTGCAGGAAGCGCTCCGGCTGTCCCAACGCGAAGGGCGTATAAGGGCGGTTCCAGTACGTTCCGCACACGTTGTGCATGTGTGCCTGCAAGTTGGCCATCAAGAGAGCAGCGGCGATTCCCTTGCCTGAGACGTCCGCGACCACGAGTCCATGCCGCGCTTGACCGAGATCAAGAAAGTCGTAGTAGTCTCCTCCTACATGCCGAGCCTGGAGGCAAATGGCGTGGCAGTCGAGCGTTTGGAGCGTGGGCATCGCTTGGGGTAAGAGCCTCGCCTGCGTCTCCTTGGCGATCTCCAATTCCCGGATGGCGCGGGTTTCCGATTCCCACCTCTCGGCATGCGCGCGCCGTTGCGCCTCGATCTCGCGGGTCAATTTGTCAAAAGCTAAGAGCGTGAACGAGTTGCCGTCCACATCTTCGAAGGTCGCGGACGTCGCACCCCCAGACTGCTCCTGCGGTTGATGGTGAAAGCGCACCCCGCGCTGGCGCCACTCGTCAACCTTGGCAAGGATGTCCTCGGTCAGGAAAGCAATCTGAGTGGGCCGGCCGATGAGCTTGTATTCTTCAGAATCGGGCTTAGGAGCCTCCAGGCCAAGCAACGCAGTGCCGTCCGGCGGGCTAACGGCAAGCCAGCGCCCGCCAGTGGGAAGCTGGTCATCGAAGGCCAGGCCGAATCCAAGTTGGTCTAGATAGAATCGCAGGCTCCGCTCCTGATCGCGAACGAAAACCGTGACCGTGCCAAGGCGAAGATAGGTGTCGTGACGGTCTGGGGAAAAACTGCACCGGGGCGCTTGACGGACGTTGGAAGATGTCTCCATGAGTGCGATTATACGTAGATAGAGCACCCAAAACCATCCCTTCGACGGGTGGCGCTCGCCTCCTCCTTCGGTTGGGAGTTTCTCATCCTTCTGATAATGCCAGCTTACTCCCCCCATCGAGGAGCCGACGATCTTATGTCGTCATACATCGAGTATTTTGCGATGAACGCTACCAGCAGACCATATACACGAACTCAGCAAAATAGCTCAGGCGGGTCGCGCACCTGGCACAATGAAGCTGTGAAAAAAATGGGCGCGCAACCAAAAGGTCTCCCGCAAAGGCGGAAAGCCGCAACGGTCCGCAAAGAAATTAAAGGAGTTCGAGTTTGCCTTTCTTTGGGCCTTGGCGCCTTTGCGAGAGGCTGTTGACTTTTTCACAGCTTCAATACGGCATGGGCGCGCCACCTCTCGGTTTTACCCCCTCGGCCTTCTCGATCGCAGACATCTGAGAAACGATGTCTGCGCCACCCGTGATTTCGAGAGGCCAGCGACAGGCCGTCCACATCGGCCGGCACGACCGACGCCTCACATTTGATTAAACCCTGTCGCGTAGCGGAAGGGCTCGACGAAGTGGCCGTCTTTCTTGGGCTGGCGGCGGCGCATTTCAGCTTTAACTTGCGCCAACACTTGCGGGTCCCAGTCCGGCCGATACTTGTGGATGGCGGGCTCGAACTGGCTGACGTGCTTGCTGGCCGCTTCCAGCTTCAGGTCCATGACGCTGTCGATGTTCACCCAGTAATTCGCCTCCCGCTCGGTCGAATAATAGAGGTACATCTCCGGCACTTGGTACGGTTGAAGATTCTGCTCGAGCAATTGATTCGGGAAATAAAGCCAGAAATCCGCGGCGCGGACGGCGTCCAGAGTATTGAAGGCCGCCATGCGGTGGTCGGTCTTGTGCCAGCGCGCGTATAACTCGCCCGGATCAATGCTCAGTAGTACGTCCGGCCGAATGTGCCGGATAATGGCGGTGGTATCTTCGACCAGCTTCGGCTGCGGCGCATATTCGAGCATGCCGTCGTCGTAGCCCATCCACTCGAGGTTTTCCTTCGGCGTTCCGAGCACACCTTCGGCGCCCTCCTCCTCGCCCTTGCGAATGCGTGCCAACCTTTGGGAGCTCATCTCCAGGTCGTAGGAGCCCTTGTCGTCGTTCGTATAGATTACAAGAAAAACGCGGTTGTGATGGCGGTTGAGCAGCGTAATGGTTCCGCCCGCGCCGAACAGCTCGTCGTCCGGGTGCGGTGTGAAGACCAGAATTGTTTTCCCTTCCAACAGCTCGATCGGAACTTTCGGCTGCTCCGCCCACGCCGCGGCCGCAAGTGCAAATATCGCCCAAAACAGTGCCAGCTTTTTCATGGAGTCTGTTCCTCCCCCGCCATATCGCTATATCCCGCCGAGTGGCGGGGCCGAAGTTTACCCCGAAAATGTGCGGCTCGGCGGAGAAAGGCGGTCCGAGGCATTGGACTTGACCCTCGTTCGGTTTGCGGTATTCTGCCGGGGGTCTAACCAGGGCGAGCGCGCGCGGTGGGTGATTCCCCTCAATCCGTTTCCGGACCGGGCGGCGCCGCGCCGCTGGCGATGAGTTCGGTCCGCCGCTGGTCTATTGTCATCCTGCTCTTCACCGCTTCCCTCATCAATTATCTCGACCGCGCCACGGTCTCGATCGCGCTGCCGCTCATTTCGAAAGACCTACATCTGGGACCGGCCACGGAAGGCGTATTGCTCTCGGCTTTTTTCTGGTCGTATGCGCTGATGCAGGTGCCCATCGGCTGGTGCTCCGACCGGCTGAACCTGCGCTGGCTTTACGCCGGCGCGTTTGTTCTCTGGTCCCTGGCGCAGGGACTGACCGGCCTGGCAGCGGGGCTCACGGCGCTTATGTTGTTCCGCATCCTCCTCGGCGTCGGCGAATCCATCTATCTTCCTGGCGGGTCGAAAATCGTCAGCTTGCTCTTTCCGTTGGAAGAGCGAGGGCTGCCTTCGGGTCTCTTCGACTTTGGGACCCGCACCGGGTTACTTTTGGAAGGAATTCTGATCCCTTACCTGCTGGTCCATTACGGTTGGCGTAAAACCTTCCTCGTGGTGGGCTTTCTGGCTTTGGTCTGGCTGATTCCGTGGTTGGCGGCAACTCCGCCGCTGATGCGTGCCGAACGGGCCGCACTCTCCCCGGCCGGTCGGCGTCTTGAAGTGACCCGCGTTCTCAAACTCCTTCGGAGCCGCAACTTGCTTGGAATATGTCTCGGCTTTTTCTGCTTCGATTACTATTGGTACTTGCTGGTTTTGTGGCTCCCCAATTACCTGGTAACGGTGCGGGGCTTCACGATCCTCAAGGCAGGAGTTTTCTACGCGCTGCCCTTTCTGGTTTTTGGCCTTTGCCAGCCACTCGGCGGCTGGATAGCGGACCGGCTGGTGCGGGCAGGTTTCGACAAAACGCGGACGCGCAAAGGCATTGTGACTTTCGCCTTTCTCACTGGATTGCTGTTGATTCCTGCGGCGCGCGTCGAGAGCGCAAACGCGGCCGTCGCGCTGATTATGGGGGCGTGCTTGGTGGGTCTTTCGACGGGAAACTTATTGGTCATTCTCCATGGCGCAGCGCCGCCGTCGGATGTCGGAGTGTGGACAGGCTACGAGAACTTCTTTGGAAATGTCGCAGGGATTCTCGCCCCGCTCATCACGGGATATACTGTGGCGCGAACCGGGTCTTACGCGCCGGCCTTTGCCCTTTCGGCCCTCGTGCTCGTCGCGGGCCTCATCGCGTACTGGTTCATCGTGGGCGACCTCGGGCGACCGGAGTAAACTGTTTATGAATTGTCTATCGCCCGCGCGGACGAGGCACACAAGCTCGTTAGAATCTGTAAATCCATTTCGGGGAGTTCCTGACATGACATCCAAACCCACCACACGGCTTGCGGCTGCCGGAAGGCCCGTCCTTGCGCTGGCCGCATTCTTGTGGATGCTCGCCAGCGCGCAAAACGCAGCCGCCCAAGCAGCCGGCGGACACTCGCTGCCCAGCCACATTCCCCCCCGTCGCTCCT
>QHZN01000286.1 GCA_003225365.1 Acidobacteriota bacterium | reverse complement strand
TTTGCGGATCGGTAGTTTGCGTGGCTTGGGATTGAACCGGCACAGCCCGTCGGCCGTTGCCACCCAGTATTCGCCGCTTTTCGATTCCAAAAAGTCCGCCACGTGTGCTTCGGGCAGGCCCTCCTCAACCCCGTAGTTAGTGAAAGTGTAGCCGTCGAAGCGGGAGAGCCCGTCATCGGTGCAGAACCACAGAAAGCCGTGGGAGTCGCGCTTGATGCAATTGACGCTGTTGCGAGGCAGCCCGTCAGCCATCGTGTAGGTCTTCACGGCCAGGCGCTCCGCCAAGGCTGGGAAAGGCAATACGGCGAGTGTCGCTATGCAAAGAGGTACAGCGCGCACGAATGCTCGATACCTAGAGACTCGCACTCCAACCATGACTCCTCCGGAAAGTCGCAGTGGGGAGCATTATACCGCAGCCGAAACTCTCTTGCCGGCGAGCCCGATTTCAGGGCTCCGATGTCCCGATACGGTTTATCGGGGCGGGGATCGGAGACGCCGGCGCGACGGCCCTGCCGGGCGGCGCGATCGCGGTTCTGCCCGCCTTCACTTGAGATATCCTGCCGATTCGGATAAATTCTCCGCTTGAATTCGGCGAAGAGTTTCGGTACTTGCGGAATCACACAAATACAGAGATTCTTCGTCGTCCCGATGGAATGAATCGGGACTGCTCAGAATGACAGCGCGGTCGGTTTTTCGGAAACCTGCCGGGGAGAGACCATCGTGAAAATCACGGCTGTAGAACCCATGGTGCTCGGGACGAGCTGGCGGAACCTGATCTTCCTGAAAGTGAAGACGGACGAAGGCCTGACGGGCATCGGCGAGTGCACCGTGCAGAACCGCGAAGAGGGGACGCTTGGCTACATCCAGGGCGCGGCGCGGCGGCACGTGATCGGCTCGGACCCGTTTGACATTGAAGACCGCTGGCTGCGCATGTACCGGAACGAATTCTGGCGAGGCGGCGTGATCGCGACCTCGGTGATGAGCGGCATCGAAATCGCCTGCTGGGACATCATCGGCAAAGCGACCGGGCAGCCGGTGTGGCGGCTGCTCGGCGGCCGCTGCCATGAGAAGATCAAGGCCTACGCAAACGCCTGGTACACCGTCGAACGCAAGCCCGAAGAGTTCGCGAAGCGCGTCAAGGCGGTGCTCGAAAAGGGCTACAAGGCTTTCAAGGTGGACCCGTTCGGGCCGGGCGGCCTCGAGATCTCGCGCCGGGAAAAAGAGCTTTCGGTTGCGATCGTCGCCGCGCTGCGCGAGGCGGTGGGCCCCGACATCGAAATCTTTATCGAGATGCACGGCCGCTTCAGCGCTTCGACGGCCATTGAGCTGGCGCGGATGCTCGAGCCTTACCAGCCCGGCTGGATCGAAGAGCCGTGCATCCCCGAAGACGTTCCCGCGCTCAAGAAAGTCGCCGCGCACACCAATCTTCCCATCGCCACCGGCGAGCGCTGCTTCACGCACTTCGGGGTGCGGGAGGTGCTGGAATCGGACGCGGTGGACATCTTCCAGCCCGACCCCATCCATGCCGGCGGCATCCTCGACATGAAGAAAATCGCCGCCATGGCCGAGGCGCGCTCGGTGCTGATGGCGCCGCATAACTCCAATGGCCCGGTCTGCACTGCCGCCTGCGTCCACTTTGATTTCTGTACGCCCAACGTCAAGGTGCAGGAATGTTTTGACGATTTCTCGGAGACCTGGGTCGTCGAGGCCGTTCCGGGCACGCCGCGCCCGCGCGACGGATACTTTTATCCGCCCGAAAAGCCTGGACTCGGCGTCGAATTGAACGAAGACCTGATTCGCGAGCACCCTTACAAAGAGGGCTTCTTCAACATGTGGGAACCCGACTGGCACATGCGGCAGTTCGCCAAGCGGTAAGGGCCGAGGTGACGGGGTGTTGATCCGAAGGGGCGATAGCGTAATGCTTGAATGGACCGCGTCATGAAAAAGGCTAAAGTGCGGGATCTTCGCGACCGGTTCTCGGAGCTCGCGGCCCTGCGCAGGAAAATTTTCGGCTGTAAGTAAGAAGGTCCGGCAGACCGGCACGGAGCTTGTGGCCGAGGAGCGCGGACGCATTTGACCGCCGTCGCGGTGGCCGCCTGCCTGTGTGTCTTCATAGGTCTTTGCCTCGGGCTGCGTTAGCTCGGAGCGCGAGCAAAACGATGGACTTCGATCTCACGCGGAGGAGCTTCTTGAAATCGGCGATAGCCTCCCCCTTCACCGCATCGGCCGGGCGGCCGGGCGCCTTCGCGCTGGGGCTTCGCCCCGGCCGCAAGAACTTTTTGAGAACCCGCACATCATTCGATACGACGCGCACTGCTTTACCCTTCATGAGAAGGACCAGTTCATTTTCAGCGGCGCGTTTCATTATCCGCGCTGCCCGCGGGAACTCTGGCGGGACCGCCTGGAAAAGCTCAAGCGCGCCGGTTTCAACACCATCGAGACCTACGTTTTCTGGAACTATCACGAGCGGCGCGAGGGCCAGGGCGACCTCACCGAGTTTGAGGATTTCGTGAAGCTCGTCAAAGACCTGGGCTTCTGGATGATCGCGCGGCCGGGGCCTTACATCTGCGCGGAATGGGACTCCGGAGGATTTCCGCGCTGGATCGTCGCCAAGCGATTCCCGCTGCGCTCGGACGACCCGCGCAGCATCGAAACCTCGCGCCATTGGTACAGCCAGGTCCTGCCCGTGATCGGACGCCATCAAATCACGACCGGCGGGCCGATCATTATGATGCAAATCGAAAATGAGTACGATTACTGCCCACGCCTTTCGAACGCGGCGCGGCTCGCCTATGTTAAGGCGCTCGCCGAAATGGCCTGGGCCGCCGGAATCAACGTTCCGCTCATCACCTGTTGGACGCGCCCGGCGCGGGAAAATAGCGACCCGGACATGGCGCGCGTTATGGACACCTGCAATTTCTACCCGCGCTGGGAAATCGTGAAAGAAGTCGTTCCAGCCTTGAAAAAACTCCACGTCGAAGAGCCCAACTCACCCATTGCCGTCACGGAACTGCAAGGCGGCTGGTTCAGCGGGTTTGGCGGAAAGCTTTCCGTCCACCAAGAGGGCGTGGATGCGGCGCAATTGAACTCGCTCACCAAGACGGTGCTCGAGCAGGGGGTGACTTATCTCAACTATTATATGTTGTTTGGCGGAACTAATTTCGACTGGGCGGCAAAAAACCTGACCACGACCTACGATTACGCCGCACCCCTGCGCGAGCCCGGCGGCCTATGGGAGAAGTACGACGCCGCGCGCCTGATCGGAGCGGCGCTCGCGCTGGTGGGGCCGGCGCTCGCTCGCGCCAAGGTCTCCGCCGGCACCGTCCAGTCCACGAACCCCGCGGTCAGCGTCACCGAGCGCGAGAACGCAAAGAGCGGCGTGCTCTTCGTCCGCGAGAACGCGAACGCCGAGCAGAAATACAAGCTGGTCTTCCCAGACCCCAACAGCCCCACTCGGCGTCCTATTTCTATTCCACGGGAAGGCGACCTCACGCTCGGCGCGCGCGAAATGAAGATGCTCCCCGTCGAGCTCCCCATCCCCGGCGGCCATCTGCGCTACACGACCGCGGAAGTTTTTGCCGCGGGAGAAATTGCGGACCGGCAATACCTCATTGTTTATGACCTGCCAGGGCGCGTGGTGGAAATCGGTCTGGCCACGCGGGATGAGCCGCATATCGAGGGGGAAACAGTTTATCAATATTGGGACGCGGATTACGAGTCCGCAGTCGTCGGGCTGCGCGTCGAGAAAAAGGAAAAGATTTGGGCGATGAACAACCACCTACTCCTCGTGCTGGCGCCGCGCGAGCGTGCAAGGGGCGCCTGGACCGCGGAGTTCTCGCCCGCGGTGCTGCCCTATGCCGAAGAAGCGAAGCCGATGCTGGTGCCGTTCTTCGCCGATGCCGCGCTGCTTCGGGGGAGTGGCGAAACGAAGAAAACCCTCTGGGCGGAATTCGAGTTTCGCCCCGGCGAGCACGACGTAACGGTCTTGCTGCCCCCGGAGCCGGCGAAGTGCCGCGTGGATGGCGCGCCCGCCGAGTTCCACTACGTCCGGCCCGAGCGCCGGGCGGCGCTCCACGTCTCGACGCCCGCGCTCCCCGTCGAAGGCCGCACTCTGAACGACCTGGCGACTTGGGTCGAGAGATTTGATGTGAATTCCGGCGAGTGGCGGACCGGGCCGCTCGGCGCCCTCGACGACACGGGCGACATCCCTTACGGCTACGTCAAATATCGCGCCGAGTTCAACACCGCTGGCGGCGACGCGACGCTGTTCATCTCGGGCTTAGCGGAGGATGGGAAGAAAGTCTTTGTGGACGGCAAACTGCTCGAAGAAGCCTCGAGCGCAAAGAAACATGCGGAAGCGAAGCTCGCGGGTCTCGCGGCGGCGAGGCATACGCTCGAGATTTCCTATGAACTTTTCGGCAGCCCGAACTTCGGCGAGAACATCGGTGAACTGAAGGGCCTCGAGTCCGCGCGAGTCGGAGTGGAGGAAAAAAGCGCCACGCCGATCGAGACGTGGCAAGTCCAGCGATTTCCCGTCGGCATGCGCGGCCGGCGGCTTGACCCTGGATTCGGCGCGAGCGGCTGGACGCCGATTTCACTTTCCGCAAGCGCGCCGAAGGGTGAAGTCGTACCAGCCTTCACCTGGTGCCGCGGCGAATTCAAGATGGACCCGCCTCCGCGCGAGTGGTCCGTCCCGATGAAGCTGGCCTTCGAAGCGGACCGCGATGCGCTGCTTTACTTGAACGGAAGGTTCGTCGGGCGCTACGTCACGGCCGGGCCGCAAAGCGAGTTCTATCTCCCGGAACCCTACTTGACCCTTGGTGAAAAATCGTCCAACGCCCTGATGGTGGTTCTCGCTTACTCCGATAGCGTCGCTCCCATTCGTACGCTTCGCCTCGCACCGTACGAGGAATTTGCGACCCGCCGGACTCGGATCGAATTCGAATGGTGAAGGGCGGTTCATGATGGATCCCGTCGCCGTTAGCAAGGGCCGCACGGCCGTCGCCGATTTGCTCGGTCGGCATGGAGCCGTTCATTAACCTGCCATGAACAGGAACGAATCCGCACGGTTCCCGCGCAGTGCACCCGCACCACCTTCCCGCCGGACCATCCGCATTGGACTGATTGGCGTGGGCACGGTGGGGACAGGGACGATCCGCGTTTTGGTCGAGCACCGACGCGAGCTGGAACGGCGCCTCGGTTGTCGCCTGGAACTCAAGAAAATCTGTTCGCGCTCGATCCATAGAAAAGACATCTCTTGGATCGGGCAGCCGGTTGAAACCACGGCCGACTGGAAGCAAGTAGTCCGCGACCCGGAAGTCGACATCGTGGTGGAACTGGTCGGCGAGCCGAAGACGGCCCTCGCCATCGCCCGCGCCGCTCTCGACGCCCACAAGCACCTGGTCACCGCCAATAAGCAACTTGTGGCGGAGCACGGCCTGGAACTGGTTGAGCATGCAGCGGCCGCGCGCGTATCACTCGGCATCGAAGCCTGCGTGGCCGGCGGAATGCCCATTCTTCACGCCATCCGCGAAGGGCTTTCGGGGGAGCACTTCCGCGCGGTTTACGGCATCCTCAACGGCACCACCAATTACATCCTGACGGAGATGGAGCAGCGTTGCTGCTCGTTCCGCGAGGCTTTGCGCGAGGCACAGGCTGCGGGCTACGCCGAGCCCGACCCCACCATGGACGTCGAGGGCTACGACGCCCGGTATAAAATCGCCATCCTCGCCATGATTTCCTTCGGGCAGGCGGTCGAAGTCGGCGAGATTCCGGTCGAGGGCATCACGCGCATCAGCCAGATTGATTTTGCCTACGCGCATCAGCTCCGCCGCACCATTCGCCTCATCGCGACGGCCCGGAGGTCGAGCGGTGGGCGCCTCGAAGCGTTCGTCCGGCCGATGATGATTCCGGCGGACGGCCCTTTTGCCGGCATACACGGAGCGACCAACGGCGTCCTGCTGGTGGGGAACAAGGGCGGGAACACCCTCATCACCGGACGAGGCGCGGGGGGCGAGCCTACCGGTGTGGCTGTGCTATCCGACGTCGTCGAGATTGCCCGCGAGATGGTTCGTAGCCAAGCGAGCCTGGCCCGCCGCCCCGACCGACGCAGGCCCCAAGCTGGCACCAGTGTGCTCGGCTACGCGCACTGGCACCGCGCCAAGCTCGCGCCGTCCGGCGAAAGCGTCATCCGCACTTATCTGCGCCTGGTCGTGCGCGACCGCCCGGGAATCCTGGCGCGCGTCTCTGGCATATTCGCCCGCCACCACATCAATATTGATTCGGTCCTTCAGGAGCCGAACCATCCCAAGCGGCGTCTGCCGTTTGTCATGACGCTCGAGCCGGGCCGCGAGAAGCACGTCGCCCAGGCCGTCGCCGAGATTGCCCGGTTACCGTTTCTCGCCGAGCCTCCCCTCACCATGCCGCTGGCGGAATTGCCCTAAGAACAGTGGATAGTGATTGTGGCAGGTGACAAGTGAAAAGCCCGGCTTGCCGTCGCTGCTTGGCACTTGCCACTTGCCACTAACCACTTGCCACTGCCTTTATTGCGCGACGTGGAAATCGAACACGGTGCCAGAGTCAATCTTGCTTCCGGGCGGCGGGGACTGGGAGAGGACAGTGCCCGGAATGCCGCCCTTGTTTGTCACGGGAACGATCTGGCCGATTTTGAGGCCGGCCTTCTCAATTACCGCCCGCGCTTCAGCGAGGGGGCGCCCGGTGAAGCTCGGACAATAATAGGCGGGCGCAGCGCTGCCGAGCGAGACGAGGAGGTTGATGGCCGGGGCGCGCACGGCGCCGGAGGCAGCGGGCGGGTCCTGCGCGATAATCTCCCCCGCGGCGCCGCGCGCGGAATGAATCTGGGCGACGTCGCCGACCGTCAGGCCGCGTTGGACGGCCGAAATTTCTGCTGCTCGCAAGCTCGATCCGACCACCTCCGGCACCGCAACGTTCTTGGGGCCGAGGCTCACCAGGACATCAACGTGCTGTCCGATCTTAATGGGCGTTCCGGCGGACGGCAACTGGGAGACGATGCTCCCGGTGGGGAGATTGCTGTAAAGTTTGTCTTCGACCTTGATATCGAGCCCCTGCTGCCTGGCGGCGCCTTCCGCCGTCTGAAGCGGGACCCCGACTAGATTCGGCACCTTCGTCTCGCGTCCGCGAATGGATAACCGAATCGTGGTCACGGCACTGAGGAGCGCCACGGCCACCAACACCATCAATCGAACGACCAGGTTGAACAAGGACCGAAGTTTGTCGCGAACGCTCACGGCAGCAGGCCTTCATCCTACCACGCCCGGAGCCGGTTCCGAAGCTGCGGAGCCATGTACCGTAAGAGGCGCGCCGCCGCTTGCCCTCCCCCAGTTTTGGCCTGGCCTTTTCCAGGAAAAAGTCTTGACAGCGGGGCGTCGTTGTTGTTTCATTAGTATTGATGAAGCGCTTGGAGGTTTTGAAAGCCCGTGAGCAATTGGCCCGCCAATTGCCCGACCCGGTGGAGATCCTGCGCGGCT
>QHZN01000285.1 GCA_003225365.1 Acidobacteriota bacterium | reverse complement strand
GCTCGTTCTTCAAATGGATCAATGATCCGATGACTCAATCTCACAATCACTCAATGAACCGATGCTCTCGGAAAAGGAGGCTCTGCGTCAAACTCAGAGAAACCACAGCCGAAGCTGTGGAGCAACGATTTGACGGAGAACTTCAATGGAAACTTTGCTTGAAGAACCTGCCACCGCCTCGACCTCTCGATCGCGCGTTCTCGTCGCTGACGACCAGAACGACATCCTGGAAGCCCTCACCTTCCTCTTTCGGCAGGAAGGTTTCGAGGTCGAGACGGCCAACTCGCCTGCGGCCATGGTCGAGGCTCTCGAAGCTCGCCGCTATGATCTGTTGCTGATGGATTTGAACTACACGCGGAGCACCACAACCGGCCGCGAAGGGCTGGATCTGGTCTCCCGCATCCGGGCCTTCGACGAGACGCTCCCCGTGGGGGTGATGACCGCCTGGGGCAGTATCGAGCTGGCGGTCGAGGCCATGCAGAAGGGCGTGGCGGACTTCGTTCTCAAGCCTTGGGACAATGCGCGCCTGGTGCAAATCATGCGCGCGCAAATTCAGCTAGGGCGGGCGCGGCGCGCCGAACGTCGCGTCGAAGAGGAAGAGCACACCCAGGCCCGCGAAATCCAGCAGGCGCTGTTGCCGAAAAAAATCCCGCAAGTCCGCGGATGCGAAATTTCCGCCGCCTGGCGTCCCGCGCGTCACGTGGGCGGCGACTATTTCGACGTCACCGAGCTCTCGGAAGGCCGCTTGGCGCTCTGCATCGCCGATGTAATGGGCAAAGGCGTCCCCGCGGCGCTCTTGATGTCGAACCTCCAGGCGGCAATCAAGGCCATCGAGCCCGCCGAGCCGCGCGAGCTGTGCGACCGGTTGAACCGCCTCATTTTCAGCCTTACCGGCCCCGGCCGGCTGATCTCGCTTTTCTACGCCGTGTTGGAGATGAAGAGGAAAACGCTCGCCTACTCGAATGCCGGCCAAAACGCTCCCATCCTGGCGCGCGGCGACGGCTCGTTCTTGCGCCTTACGGACGGCGGCGCCCCGCTTGGCGCCGTCGAGGATTGGGCCTTCGAACAGGGCGAAGTCGCGCTCGCGGCCGGCGACCGGATATTGCTCTTTACCGACGGTATTTCGGAGGCTCGCGGAACCGATGGCGAGGAGTTCGGCGACGACCGTCTGCTCGCGCTGGTGCGAAAAAACCGGGCGCTTTCGGCCGCCGAAATCCAGCAAAAGGTCCAGGACGCCGTGGGCTGGTCGAGCGGGAGAAAATTCGACGACGATGCCACACTCCTGGTGCTGGCATTGGACAGCGAAGGATGAATTCTGAATGCCGAATTACGAAATCGAGCGATCTGGCGATTGAGTCATCGGTTGATTGAGTGATCGGGCGATTTCGAACGAAAAGGATGAAGGTAAAGGGTGAAGTCTGAAGGTTGAAGGGTAAAGGATAAAAGACCCCAAAGCCGCGTTCCCTTCATCCTTTAACCTTTACACTTTATCCTTTTATCGATCCCTTAATCCGAGGTCGCGAGGGAGAGTATGACGTCACTACTGCAAGACTTGCGATACGGGATAAGGATGCTGGCAAAGAACCCGGGCTTCACGGCCGTGGCCGTGCTGACGCTCGCGCTCGGCATCGGCGCCAATACCGCGATTTTCAGCGTCATGAACACCGTCATGCTGCGCTTTCTTCCGGTACCCGATCCCGAGCGGCTGGTGTATCTGCGCGTCGAAGGGAGGCCGTCCGGAACTTGGGAAACAGGCGATGACAGCCGAACGTTCAATGAGCCGAGCTTCGAACAGCTACGAAACCAGAAGAGTGTTTTCTCCGACCTCATGGCCTTCGTGCCGCTCGGCTTCAGCGGCGTCGCTGTCCGTTATGGAGAAGAGCCTGAAGTTGTCCAAGGCGATATGGTCAGCGGGAATTTTTTCTTCGGCCTGGGTGTGCGCCCGGCGCGCGGCCGCGCTTTTACTACGGAGGATGAAACTCAACACGCTCAGGTTGCTGTGCTGAGCTATGCCTATTGGACGCGCCGGTTTGCCCGCAACCCTTCCGTCATCGGCGAGACGCTTTACGTGCGCGGAGTCCCGTTCACGATCGTTGGCGTCGCGGAGCGCGATTTCTGGGGCGTCGAGCGCGGAACGCAAACTGACCTGTGGATTCCGCTGCAGAACCGCCCTGACGTGACGGCCTGGGGCAGCTCTCTCGCAGACAACGGCGGGCTTTACGGCTCGGGAATCTGGTGGAGCCTGATGATGATCGGCCGACTTCAGCCGGGCGTCAGCCGAGCGCAGGCGCTCGCGCAACTCAACCCGGTCTTCCAACGGTCCGCCTATTTGGGCATCGGCACGCGGGACCCCAAAGAACGTCCGCCCCAAATCTACTTTTCATCCGCGCGGGGGATTGAAGGCGGAGGCAACGATGGCGAGGCCCAACCCCTGTTGATGCTCATGGCGATGGTGGGCCTGGTCCTGGTCATCGCTTGCGTCAACGTCGCGATGCTGCTCGTCGCGAGGAATACTTCCCGGCAACGTGAGTTCAGCCTGCGCATGGCAATGGGTGCGGGCCGGGGCCGACTCTTCCGCCAGTTGCTCACCGAAAGTTTGTTGCTGGTGGCGGGCGGCGCGGCGCTCGGCTGGATCTTTGCTGGTTGGTCGAGCACTGCTTTGGCGGGCTGGGCCGGACTCGACTTCAGCGTGGCGCCCGACAGGACCGTGCTTTTCTTCACCCTGGCCATTTCGCTTTTCGCCGCGGTCGCTTTCGGGCTCGCTCCTTTGCGCAATGCTGTCCGAGTGCCGCCGGGACTCGCTCTCAAAATCTCGGCGGCAACCGCCGGCCAGGATCGGAGAAAGCTCCGCAGCGGCCAGGTTGTCGTGGCGCTGCAAATGGCTTTGTGCCTGGTCCTGTTGGTGGCGGCGGGTTTGCTCGCGCGCACGCTGCGGAATTTAGAGACAGCCAACCTTGGCCTTCGCGCCTCGGGCCTGCTCGCCTTTGGCGTTACCCCGCCGCAAACCGTGCATTCCGACCAGGAAGCGATTCGGTTCTTTCAGGCGCTCACCGACCGCCTGCGCGTCCTGCCGGGCGTCGAGTCCGCCACGCTCATGCAGAACCGAATCGGCGGCGGTTGGAGCAATAACGAGTGGGCGACCGTGGACGGAGTCAGCATGAAGGGCCGCAAACCGTCGTCGATGCGCTGGAACGCCGTGGGACCGGACTACTTCCACGTCCTCGACACGCCAATTCTCCTCGGACGCGATTTCACCGATGCGGATTCGGCCGGGGCGCCGAAGGTCGTCATTATCAACCAAACTTTCGCCAAGAGTTTTCTTCCAGACCGCAGCCCATTGGGCCACAACGTCGCCCTGAACGACGATCCCAATTCACCGCAATACACGATCGTCGGCCTCGTCGCGGACAGCCGGTACACCAGCGTGCGGGAGCATTCCGTCCCGATGGCCTACTTCCCCTATGCGCAGGTGACCGGCATCACAACTATGCACTTCGAGCTTCGCAGTAGCGGCAACCCCTTGTCGCTATTGCCGGAGGCGCGGCGAGTGGTCCACGGCTTCGGCCCCGACCTGCCGCTGCTCCAGCCCATGACGCAGCAGGAACAATTCGATCAGTCGTTCTCCGAGGAGCGCCTATTTGCCCGGCTGTCGGTCTTCTTCGGCCTGCTCGCAGCGCTCCTTGTGGCGACCGGGCTCTACGGGACGCTGGCCTACAAAGTCAGCCGACGGACGGCGGAGATTGGCATCCGCATGGCTCTGGGCGCGGAACGCGGGCAAGTGCTTTGGATGGTGCTGAGCGAAAGCCTGTATCTGAGCTTGGCCGGTTTGCTCATTGGGCTCCCACTCGCAATCATTGGCGCGCGAGCGTTGCGTGCGATCCTGTTCGGAGTCGGATTCCTCGACCCGTTAACGATCGTCGGGTCTCTTCTTGGCATCGTTCTGGTGGCGCTGGGAGCAAGCTACATTCCCGCCCGTCGCGCGGCAAAGGTGGATCCAATGGTTGCGCTGAGGTACGAGTAGAAAGGCTGAAGTGTGAAGGATAAAGGATGAAGGGTAAAGGTTAAAAGACACCGAAGCCTCGTCTGCTTCGTCCTTCACCCTTTACACTTTAACCTTTTACCTTGTTCGCATCCCGACGTCACGAGGCAGAGAATGACTACATTATTGCAAGACTTACGATACGGGATAAGGATGTTGGCGAAGAATCCGGGCTTCACCGCCGTGGCCGTTCTGACGCTCGCGCTCGGCATCGGCGCCAACACCGCGATTTTCAGCTTGGGCAATGTCTTCATGTTCCGCCCGCTGCCGGTGAAAGACGCCGACAGGCTGACCGTCGTCGCCGTGAAATATCACCCGGACGACGAGCCCGGCCAAATGTCGTATCTCGATTACCAGGATTACCGCAAGCAGGCCGACGTTTTCACTGGAATGACCTTTTACGACCTCAACCTGGCAGGACTAGGGTTTCGCGGGCATGCCGACCGCATCATCATGGCCTATGTGCCCAGCAATTTTTTCACGATGCTGGGGATTCGTCCCGCGATAGGGCGGCTCATCGCTCCCGGCGAAGGCGACGCGCCGAAAACTGGCCCGGTCGTTGTCCTCGGTCACAGTTATTGGGTGAGGCGTTTCGGCGGAGATCCAAGCGTGATTGGGACGAGCGTTACTCTGGACGGACAAATGGTGACGGTGGTCGGCGTGGTGCCGGAGGAGTTTCACGGCCCTTACACCATCGTTGAGCTGGACGCCTACGCCCCGGTCGGAATGGTCGCGAGCGCGCGCGCGTATGCCAACTTCTACAAAGATCGGCGCGATACCGAGTTGCGCGTACTGGCCAGCTTGAAGCCCGGCGTAACTCCCAAGCAGGCCGAGGTTGCACTCAACGTCATCGCCGCGCGCCTCGCGAAGGAGTACCCGCAGATTGATCAGGGTCAAATCGCGCGCGTGATTCCGGAGCGCCTTGCCCGCCCTGAGCCTGCCGTCGAGAGTTCCATGCCGCTGGTGACCACCATCTTTCTCGTGATGGTCGGCCTCGTTCTGCTGGTGGCCTGCTTCAATGTCGCGAACCTGCTTTTGGCGCGAGCGGCGATGCGAGAAAAAGAGATGGGGGTCCGGGCGGCCATGGGTGCCAGCCGCGCGCGCCTGATCCGGCAAATGTTGACCGAAAGCGTTCTCCTGGCGATTGCCGGAGCCGTAGGTGGCGCGCTGATGGGGAACTGGGTGATCCGCGGGCTGGAGAAGTTGCGGCCTCTGGGCGATTTCGCGCTTCGGCTCGCCTTCACGTTTGACTGGCGCATGTTTGGTTATGTGGCCGGGATCACCTTGCTGGCGGGAATTGCGGCCGGGCTGGCGCCCGCGCTGCGCATTTCTCGCGCCAATCTCAACGACACTTTGCGCGAAGGCGGCCGTGGAGTGATTGGCGGCACCCGTCGGCACTGGTTGCGCAACGCCTTGGTGGTGGCACAGGTGGCGGGCTCCATGATCGTGCTCGTTGCGGCAGGGCTTTTCACGCGCAGCCTCACAAACGCGGAATCCATCGACCTCGGCTACGATCCGCATAATGTACTGAATCTGAGCCTCGACCCGAAAATGCAGGGCTACGATCAGCCAAAAGCGGAAGCTTTCTTCCGCGAATTGCTGACCCGAGCGAAGGCCCTCCCCGGCGTCGAGTCGGCCAGCCTGGCATTTTCGGTCCCCTTGGGCTACTACAGCGATGGCTCGAGCGTCTACCCGGAGGGCCAGCCAGTCACCTCCGACGGTCGTGCGCCGGGCGCGGGATACAACTGCGTGACGCCGGATTATTTTTCCACCATTCGCATGAAGATTGTCGAAGGCCGCGCCTTCACCGACGCGGACACGAGCACTTCGCTGCCGGTTGCCATCGTGAACCGGGCTATGGCCGAGCAGTTATGGCCGCACCAGGACGCGCTGGGGCGGCGCTTCAGCTTGGGAGGCTCGGAGGGTCCATTCAAGTCCGCGACGCCGGGCGCTTCAAATCCGTGGGTGACCGTAGTCGGCGTGGTCCAAAACGCGAAGGTGCAGGACCTTGTTAGCACGCCCTGGAATTATTTCTATGCGCCCCAGACGCAGAACTACAAGTCCACCCACGTCCTTCAATTGCGCACCTCGGTCCCGCCCCAGTCGCTGATCGCCCCGGTCGAGGCCCTGGTGCGCACGCTCGATCCGAGCCTGCCCGTCTACGACGTCATGACCATGGACCAGGCCATGGCCGGCGCCAACGGATATTTCCTGTTTAAGGTGGGTGCGGGCTTTGCCGGATCCCTCGGCGCTCTCGGATTGCTCTTGGCGGTGGTGGGAGTTTACGGCGTGGTCTCTCATGCTGCCAGCCAGCGCAAGCACGAGATCGGCATTCGCATGGCGCTGGGCGCCGAGCCATCGAGCGTGCTGGGGCTGGTGGTGCGACAAGCCGTCGTCCTGGTAGGCGCGGGAGTTGGCGTCGGCGTACTTGCCGCGCTCGCTGTTAGCCGGCTGCTGGTGAGCTTGCTCGTCGGTGTGCCTTCCTACGACCCGCTCACCTTCGCCGTCGTTTCAGTGTTGATGCTGGCCGTGGCGCTTGTGGCCTGCTACATTCCCGCGCGCCGGGCGGCGAACACCGACCCGATGGTGGCGCTGCGTTATGAGTGATTGACGATTGCCGATTGAGTGATCGGGGGATTGAATGATTGCGTGATTGAGTGAATGCCGGGAGCCTCGATGAGCGCTGCAACCGCTCGATCTCTCAATCTCCCAATCACTCAATGATTCAATGACCCGTTGAATCAATGCACCAATCCGAGGCGAGCAATGGGATCTCTACTCCAAGATTTGAAATACGGCCTGCGCATGCTGGGAAAGAGCCCCGGCTTAACGATGGTGGCGTTGCTGTCCTTGGCGTTGGCCATTGGCGCGAACACCGCCATCTTCAGCTTCGTGAATGCACTCATTCTCCGCTCGCTTCCGGTCGAACATCCTGAGGCGCTGGTGATCTTCGGCCCGGGCCTTGCCTCTGGAAACAGCGACGGCTTCCCGGATGATGACACATGGCTCTTCTCGTATCCCATCTACCGCGAGATGCAACAGCGGAACCAGGTATTCTCAGGAGTGGCCGCGCTTTCGAGTTTCCACAACGACCTGCACGGAACGGTGGGCGGCGGCGGAGACCTCGAGCGGATGGAGGCCGAGCTTGTCTCCGGCACGTACTTCGACGTGCTCGGCGTGAAGCCGGAGCGCGGGCGGCTCTTTACGGACGCGGACGACCAAACGCTTGGCGGCCATCCGTTGGCCGTGATCAGTTACAAATGGTGGAGCAGCCGCTTCTCGCGCGACCCAGCCGTTTTTTCTACCGTTCCCTCGATATCATCGCCCGGTTGAAGCCCGGCGTGAGCGTGGCGAAGGCGGACGCGAACGTCAACGGGGTTTTCAAAGACATTCTCCGCGATTATGCCGGCCCCAAGCCCTCCGAGGAACACACGAAGGACATCCAAAAGGCGCACATCCAGGTGCTGCCGGCGGCGAATGGCATTTCCTTTCTTCGCGACCAGTTTCAGAAGCCGCTCTGGATGCTCATGGCCATTGTGGCCCTGGTGCTGCTGATCGCCTGCGCGAACATCGCGAACCTTCTGCTCGCGCGCGGCACCGCAAGGCAACGGGAATTTGCGGTGCGCCTGGCGCTCGGCGCCCGGCGGGCGAGATTGATCCGCCAACTCTTCCTCGAAAGCCTGCTGCTCGCCGCCCTGGCGTGCGTGCTGGGAATTCTTTTTGCGTCCTGGGCCAATCGCTTCCTTTTGGCAGTGGTTTCTGCCGGACCGAATATCATTCCGCTCGACGTAACGCCTGACACTCGCGTGCTCGCATTCACGGTGGGAGTGTCGCTCCTCACCGCGGTCCTGTTCGGTATGCTCCCCGCGCTGCGCTCGACTCGAGTCGAGCTGACGCCTTCGCTCAAGGAAGGCCGCGGCGCCGTCGCCGCGCAGGTGCCGAGATCGTTGGGCAGAACACTGATCATTTCGCAAGTGGCGATTTCGATGGTCCTTCTTGTGGGCGCGGGCCTTTTTCTCCGCAGTCTGGTGAATCTGGCGCGCGTGAATACGGGCTTCAACGCGGAAGGCGTGCTGCTTTTCAACCTCGACTCGCATGCGACAGGCTACACGGACGAAGCACACCAGGGAAGTCTCTATCGTCAGGTTGAAGAGCGCTTGAGCGCGCTGCCGGGTGTGAAGGCGGCAGGATTTACGCAGTGGACTTTCACTCTGGGCGGATGGAACGAACCCGCCTGGCCTGAAGGCATGTCCGCGAGGCCCGCCTTCGACATTACCGCCTGGTACGACCCGGTTGGACCTGGCTATTTTGCTGCCATGGGTTTGCCGATCCTGGTGGGACGTGGCTTCGGCCCTGAAGACACCGCATCATCGCCGCGCGTGGCCGTGATCAACGAAACCATGGCGCGGAGATTCTTTCCTGGCGGTTCGGCGATTGGCCGGCGATTTGGTATGGGCGAGCCCGCGCATAGCCACGATGTCGAAGTGATCGGAGTGGTCCGCGATGCGAAGTATCAGAGCCTGGACGAAGAGTCTCGCGCCATGGCCTACTACCCCTACACGCAGTACATCCCTGGCTGGGGCATCGGCCTCTACCTTCCGCATCTCGTCGTGCGTTACTCCGGCGACCCGCAGGCCGCCGCGTCTGAAGTCCGGCGGACCATTGGCGAGATTAACAGCCGCTTGCCGATTTGGAGTGTCGAAACGTTGAAAGAGCGAGTGAACAATTCCATCGTATTCCCACGGCTAGTCGCTGAACTCTCCGCGTTTTTTGGGGGGCTCGCTGTATTCCTCGCCTGCCTCGGCATCTACGGCTCGACCGCTTACGCCGTGAGCCGGCGAACTAATGAGATCGGGATTCGCATGGCGCTCGGCGCGCGGCAGGTGGATGTGCTGCGGATGGTGATGCGTGAAACGGTGGCGCTGGTGGGGGTGGGGGTAGGCATCGGCGTGCCCGTGGCGCTCGCGAGCGGTCGCTGGGCGGCAAGCCTGCTCTACGGCCTAAAGGCCACGGATCTAGCGACGATTCTCGTGGCAGTTCTGGCACTCCTGGCCGTGGCGGCGTTCGCGGGATTCCTTCCCGCGCGCCAAGCGGCGAAAGTGGACCCGATGGTGGCGCTGCGGTGGGAATAATTGCCGATTTTAGTTTGCCGATTGCAAGAAGATGCTTTCAGCCGTGAGCTTTCAGCAAGCAGCAAAGAAACGCGGTGGGACATTGGTTCCTTTTTGTCTTGCTGGTGGCTGAGGGTTGAAAGCTGAGCGCTTCTTCAATCGGAAATCAACAATCGGCAATCTTCAATCCAAGGGGGAGTTATGGCCAGGATCGAACGCATTCGCGAAGCGGTTCAAGGACTGCCGGATTCCGCTTATCTCGCCAAGATGGCTGAAGCGGGCTGGAGCTTGGTGGCTCTCGAGTGGCAGCGCGCCATCGAAAGCGAAGAGGCGGCGGGAAAACTGTTCGAAGAGGTTCCCTACGGCCTGCGCGTGTCGAACGACTGTTGTCATCTGGAAGAAAATCCCGCCGAGCTCCGCGTCTTGGTGCTCATGATGGATGAGATTATTCGCGACCGCCCGCTGTCGAGGGTCGCAGCCGCCTTGAACGAGGCGGGATTTCGGACCCGGCAGGGCGACCTCTGGGGCCCCATCCAGGTTTTCAACCTGCTGCCGAGGCTCATCGAAGTGGGGCCGCGAATCTTTTCATCCGCGGATTGGGAAGTCCGCAGACAGCAGATTTACAAAGCGGTGTGACGTTGAAGCAGTGGCGAGCGGCAAGTGAATCGGG
Organism: Acidobacteriota bacterium; assembly: GCA_003225365.1. Taxonomy (GTDB): domain Bacteria; phylum Acidobacteriota; class Terriglobia; order UBA7540; family UBA7540; genus Gp13-AA74. The sequence goes on along the minus strand of QHZN01000285.1, from coordinate 3,992 downwards.
CGATTGGGTGATCGGGAGATCTGTCGATTCTGGACAAAAAGGGTGAAGTCTGAAGGGTAAAGGATAAAGCGTAAGCGACCCCAAAGCCGCATTTGCTTCAACCTTTAACTTTTACACTCTAACCTTTTGATCGTCCTTTAAGACCCAGGTCACAAGGGGAAAAATGGCGACATTGCTGCAAGACTTTCGATACGGAATTCGCATGCTGGCCAAGAGCCCCGGCTTCACGGCGGTCGCGGTTCTGACGCTTGCGCTCGGCATTGGCGCGAGCACGGCCATTTTCACGATCGTTAATGCGGTCTTTTTGCGTCCGCTTCCCTTCCAGCACGCAAACAGGATCTACGTGGTTGATCGGGTGGGAAACCGGGTTGGTGGCTCTTCGATTTCTTTCCCGATCTATCTTGCGTGGCAGAAGAAAGGGGGAGGATTTTTCGAGCAACTTGCGCTCCTCGCTTGGTGGAATGATTCGACTCTTACCGGCGCGGCCGAGCCGGAGCGGGTTCCGATCGCCGGCGCCTCAACCGGATTGTTCTCTGTTGTTGGTGTGCACCCGGCCCTTGGCCGTGAATTTCTCCCGGAGGAAAGCCGGCCCGGCGGCCCGAATGTGGTTATCCTGAGCGATGGCCTGTGGCGAAGCCGGTTCGGGGGGGACAGAAATATCCTCGGTCGAACGATCACGATTGACGGCTGGGCCCACGCCGTGGTGGGCGTCTTGCCGCGAGGTTTCCAGGTTCCCATTCCGGGCATGCGCGAGGCAGAACTCTGGCTGCCTATTCGCGTTCCGTTGACTAGCGATAACGCGGCCAACGGCGCCTTGCTCTGCCTGGGACTGTTAAAGAGAAACGTGACACCGGTTGAAGCGGAAGCCGCCCTTACTCCACCTCTGTCCGATTTGCGGCGTGAATTTCCGAAAATGTTCAGTCCAAACGAAAGGGCTCATTTGGAGCCCCTTCGCGACTTCCTAGCTGTCTGGGCTGGCCCTGCGCCCTTGCTCCTGTTTGGCGCCGTGGGGCTCGTGTTACTGCTCGCGTGCGCCAATGTCGCCAATTTGACGCTCGCCCGCGGGGCCAACCGGCAAAGGGAAATTGCCATCCGCGCCGCCATCGGCGCTGGCCGCGCCCAAGTTGTGCGGCAGCTCTTGACGGAGAGCGTCCTCTTGGCGCTCGTCGGCGGACTCGTCGGCCTGATGACCTGTTACATGAGCTTTAATTTCATTCTAGCGCTCGTACCAGCGGCGCTGCCCCACGTCGGCGCATTTGAGATGGACTGGAACGTGCTCCTTTTCGCCTTGTTGTTAAGTATTCTCACAGGCATGGTCTTTGGGCTCGCCCCGGCTTTTGCAGCTTCGCGTGTTGACCTGAGCCGATCGCTTAACGAATCGGACCCTCGAGCCGGCCTGGGCGGCAGGGGGCGGTTGAGTAACTTGCTGGCGGCGGGCGAAGTGAGCATCTCACTAGTGCTGTTGATCGGCGCAGCATTGGCGCTCGAAAGCTTTGCGCTGGTCATGCGGGTGCCGCCAGGTTTCGATCCTAAGAATTTGCTCACCTTCAACATTTCAGAGAGGCCGATAGACCGCGGCGAGATCAAGAACCGATTGATATTCTATGACCAGGCAATGGCGCGCATTCGCGCGTTGCCAGGCGTTGAACAGGTCGCACTCATCAATACTCTACCGCTCGAGCAGGGATGGGACCTTCTGTTTACGATTGAAGGGGGTTCCGGGTCGGCGCCTTCGGGCGAAGCACTTGACGCGGATTTTCGCGCTGTCAGTCCTGAGTTTTTCCAGACTATGCGCATCCCGCTCCTCGGTGGCCGTGGGTTCTCCGAGTCCGATAACGCCAGCAGTGTGCCTGTCGTGATCATCAATCGGGCGATGGCAAGGATGTTCTGGCCAAACCAAAACCCGATCGGCCAGCGCATCTGGATCGGGAAGCCCATGGGACCGGAATGGACCGAGCCTAGCACGCGGGAGATCGTCGGCGTTGTGGGAGACATCCATGGGGAGAGCTTGGCCAGCGCCCCCGAGCCTACAATGTATCTTCCTTATGCGCAGAGGCCTATCGTCGAGGCGAACGATTCTGCTGGCGTTGTTTGGCGCTCTGGCCGTGTTCATCGCAGCCATCGGAATCTATGGTGTGATTTCGTACTCGGTGGCGCAACGAACACATGAAATCGGAGTTCGCATGGCGTTGGGGGCGCGGCGAACGGATGTTCTGAAGCTGGTTATCGGGCACGGATTCACCCTGACACTGACCGGCGTTGCGATAGGGATTATCGGCGCGCTGACACTTACGCGCTTTTTGTCGAATCTCCTTTATGGCGTCAAACCCAGCGACCCGATCACGTTCATCGCGGTTTCAGTGATTCTGACTGCGGTGGCCCTGCTCGCCAGCTACATTCCTGCGCGGCGCGCGACGAAAGTGGACCCGATGGTGGCGCTGCGGTATGAATGATCCATTGGGTGATTTGGTTATTGGGGTGATTGAGCGATTTGGCAAAGCGGCGGCGGTCGTTCTTCAAATCACTCAATCTCAAAATCACCCAATCACTCAATGGCCCGATGAGTAAATGAATCAATCTGAGGTGAGAGATGGGCGCCCTGGTTCAAGACTTACGATACGGGATAAGGATGCTGGTGAAGAACCCGGGCTTCACCGCCGTCGCGGTACTAACTCTGGCCCTCGGCATCGGCGCCAACACCGCGATCTTCAGTCTGATTGACGCCGTGCTGCTGAAGATGCTGCCGGTTCAGAATCCGCGGCAGCTTGTTTTGCTCGCCTGGACATCGAAAGGGTGGCCCGAGGGCGTCATGAGCAGTCTTACGGGGAATATGAGCGGTGCTCCTGGAGGAGGTAGGACCAGCGAGTCGCTCTCCTACCCGACTTATGAACGGATTCGCGCCGGAAACTCCGTCTTCTCGAGCGTCCTGGCGATGGCCGCCGACGGCGACAAGGTGAGCGTCAGTTTCAAGGGCGTGCCTGAAATGGCTGATGCGGACCTCGTATCTGGATCGTTTTTCACGACGCTGGGCGTGCAGCCGATTCTTGGCCGCGCCCTCACGCCGGAGGACGATAAGGCCGGAGCCAGCCCCGTCGCCGTGATCAGCTACGGATATTGGGAGCGGAGATTTGGGCGCGACCCGGCTGCCGTGGGCAAAGCGATCACGGTGAACAGCGTGCCCGCTACGATCGTGGGAGTGGCCCCGCCGGAGTTTTACGGAGTCCGGCCTGGTCAGGCGGTCGAGATTTGGTTGCCGATTCACACGCAGCCGCAAGTCGAGCCGCGCTGGTCGCCGGAAGCGCCGGGCCAAGGGGCTCAAACGGGCGCGCAGCCCGCCTCGGTCTTCGAGCAAAGTGATAACTGGTGGCTCGTCGTGATGGGTCGGCTGAAGCCGGGCGCGACCGAGATGCAGGCGCGCGCCGAGCTGGACGTCCTCCTTCAGCAGAGCATCGCTGCGAACGTCAAACCTACAACCAAGCCCGAGACGATTCCGCACCTGCAAGTCGAGCCTGGAAGCAAGGGGCTGAACGAGCTGCGCGCTGATTTCTCAATGCCGCTCTTCATCTTGATGGGCGTGGTGGGGATGGTCCTGCTCATTGCTTGCGCGAATGTGGCGAATCTACTTTTGGCCCGCGCGTCATCTCGGCAAAAGGAATTCGCCGTGCGCCTCGCGATCGGCGCAGGGCGGAGGAGGCTCGTGCGGCAACTGCTGACGGAGAGCCTGCTGCTGTCGGGCCTAGGCGGCGCACTGGGCACCCTTTTCGCCTTCTGGGGCACGGATGCAATGCTCGCGCTGATTTCGAGCGGGCGCCAACCCATTACGCTCAGCGTTTCGCCAGACCTCCGAGTGCTTGGCTTTACGGCGGCCGTTTCAATACTCACCGGAATTATTTTTGGCCTTTCGCCCGCTTTCCGAGGCGCTCACGTGGACTTGACGCCCGCGCTCAAGGAAGGCGCCGGCATGATTGCCCTGCCGGCTCACGGCGCCCGCG
>QHZN01000284.1 GCA_003225365.1 Acidobacteriota bacterium | reverse complement strand
GAGGATTTCAATCTGCAGGCGAATGAGCCGAAGATGCGGGAGGATGCTTGCGATCTATCCCTTCTTGAGTTCGGCCAGCACCAGGCGCGCAACTTCTCTGAGGGTTTCGAAGACGCCGACGCCTTTGTAGGCCACCGCCTCGACAACCGGCTCGCTTTTCTTGACCAGCGCCTGCCGGAGCTCGTCCACCGGCAAAGCGCTCGGCAGGTCGCGTTTATTGGCCTGAAGAATGTAGGGCACTTTCATGAAGTCGTAATTGTGATTCTGCAGGTTCTCCTGAAGGTTTTCGAGCGCTTCGAGGTTGGCGTCCATGCGCTCTTGCTGAGAGTCGGCGACGAACACCACGCCGTCCACGCCGCGCAGGATAAGCTTGCGGCTGGCGTCGTAGAACACCTGCCCGGGCACCGTGTAGAGGTGGAAGCGCGTCTTGAATCCGCGCACCGAGCCGAGGTCGAGGGGAAGGAAGTCGAAAAAAAGCGTGCGGTCGGACTCCGTGGCGAGCGAAATCATCTTCCCGCCGGTCTTCCCGACCGTCTGGTCGAAGATCCACTGAAGGTTGGTGGTCTTACCGCCCAGACCTGCGCCGTAATAAACAATCTTGCAGTTAATCTCGCGGGCGGCGAAATTGATGAAACTCACGCGGGAAGCCTACCCTCCTGAAGGTTCACACCGGCTCCGCGACGCACGGCTCTCCGTCGGGCGCCCAATTTCGCCCTTGCGAGCGCCTCGAATTATCGCGGCTGTCCCAGCTTTGGGAACCATTAATGTATAACATAGCCGTCCGGCGTTGACAATAGGCCCACGCCGTCGCCCGGCAGAGTCTTCCGGGGCGGCCCCTTGAACATTGTGGTATGATGCGCGTTGCGCCTGGCTGGGCGGAGAGCGGGCAGGCGAAACATCCCAACGCATGGACCCGAAAAGCGAGCAGGGACGGCAAGAATCTCAGCGGCGCCGCAGCGCTCGCATCGTGCTGCGCGTCCCGCTGCTGGTGAATGTTGTGGATTCCCCTCCCGAAAGTCCCTGGGAGTCGGTCGAGACCGTGTTGGTGAGCAAACACGGCGCCATGATTCGCGCCAAGAGCGATTTCCAAGTCGGCGACACTCTGGATATCCGAGTCCGAAATGGCGACCGCTCCGCCCGCGCACGCGTGGTCTGGACTACGAGCCAAGTCACGTCGGGCGGAATCGAGCTGGGATTCGAGATTCTCGAAGAGGAAGGGTTCTGGGACGTCAACTTCCCGCCCGACCGCTGGTCGGAGAAGTCCCGGCCGAGCTCGCAGAAGTAGCCCCCACGGTGGGCCGCCTGCGGCCTAAGGAGGTGCGCATGATGGTCCGTGAGATCATGACCACCGAAGTGGTGGCCGTCCAGGAATCGGACATGCTTCTCGATGCCGCCATGATCTTCGCCCGCTCGAGCCTACGCCACCTGCCGGTCCTGCGGGGTAAGAAAGTAGGGGGGATCATCACCGAGCGCGACTTGAAAAGGTACGCGCCGGGCCTGTTGAGCGGGGTCACCTCGGAGCAGTACCAGCAGGTGATGGAGACGACCTCCATATCACGGGTGATGGCGCAGAACATCCACACCCTCAGGCCGGACCAGCCCGTGGTCGAGGCTGTGGACTTGCTCTACAGCCACCGCATCGGCTGCCTGCCTGTGGTGGAAAACGGGGAGCTGGCGGGCATTGTGACCACCACCGACATGCTCGGCCTTATGGCCCGTTTGCTGAGGGAGAATAAGCTAGCCGGAGCAGGGACGCTGCGGCGCTCCTGACCCCTCAGCAGACAGGCGCCCGGCCATTCCCTTGGGCTTTGTCACACCGTATGAAGTGGCTGGCCCTTCCGCGAATCCCCGAACCCGAGGTAATGGGCGACGCCGACGAGGTCGAGGCCTACACCTCGGCGGCGACTCAGGCCTATCTCGACGCCGTGGACGATACGTTCGTCGAGCAGGCGCTTTGTTTCGGACCCCTGAAAGGATGGTTGTTGGATTTGGGAACGGGACCCGGCTGCATTCCGCTCAAAATCGCGCGGCGCTCGCCTGAGTTGCGGGTCGTGGGTGTGGATCGCTCCTTGCCCATGGTCCGGGCAGCGCGGCGCGCCGCCGCCCGAGAGAAGCTCGACGGCCAAGCCTTCTTTATGCTCGCGGACGCGGCGCGGCTCAGCTTTCGAGACGCTTTCTTTCACGTGGTGATATGCAATTCACTTCTTCATCACCTTCCGCAACCCGTCGCGGTGTTCAACGAAATGGCCCGCGTGGCCAAGCCCGAAGGCTTGGTTCTGTTACGCGATTTGCGGCGTCCCTCACGCCTGGCTTTTCCTTTCCACGTTCGCTGGCACGGCCGGCATTACTCCGGGACGATGAGGAGACTCTATCGAGACTCGGTCCGGGCCGCTTACACCGCCACAGAGCTCGCGCAGCTCCTTCAAGGTTCGGCTCTGGCGGACGCCCAGACGTTCCGCCATCGGCGGACGCACCTGGGCTTTTATCGTGCGGGGCGGGAGCAGGTCTGAGATGAGCGGAATAACTTTGGCGCTAGTTTGGTCGCTCGGCTTTTTCTCGGCTCCGCGGTTCGACTTCGCTCACCGCCCTGAGCCTGTCGAAGGGGCGAAGGAAAAGCCACCTACAGTCTATGCGCTCCCGCTCCCGCCGAAGCCCGACTATTCGGCCCTGGGCTGGCTGATCGGTGAATGGAACGGAAAGGCGGTCACGCCCAGCCCGCCCGGCGAAGCGCGGCTAAGCGTCGCCTACGACCTTGAAAACCGCGTTATGGTTTTTCGCGAGACTGTAGGTTTTTCGGCTAGCCCCAGTGTCCCTGCCACCCACGAACAGTGGATGGGTATCCTTTCTCCGGATGCCGGAGGCAAAGGGTTCCTGCTTCGCCAGTTTTCTTCCACGGGCTTCATCACGCGGTATCACGCCAGCGCGGAGAAGGCCGTCATCCACTTTTATCCTGAGGGTGGGGAGCTTGCGCCCTCGGGCTGGCTCTTCCGCCGGACGCTCACACGAACGAGCGATAGCGAGATCACGGAAAGTGTCGATGCCGCCCCGCCCGACAAGCCTTTCTTCAACTATTACACCCTCCGTTTCGCTCGGGCCGCGCCCGCTCCCGCTGCCTCCCCGGCGCCAAAATCGGGAGCGTTGAAAAACTACGAGCGCGAGTCGCCGCTCTCGGTCGCTGAGGAGGTTTCCTTCCTCCCCGCTGAGCGTGTATCCGTCGAGCCATCGGGACCGTCAAGGTAGCGGGGCTTCCAAGGCCATGGGGAAAGGAAAGAGAATCGCCGTCATCACCCTCTCGGCAGCCGTCCTGGCGGTTGCTGCCGCGGCCGTGGCGATCCCCCTGCTCGTAGACGTTGACCGCTATCGTCCCGCCGTGATTCGCGAGCTCGAGGAGGCGACTGGAAAGCGCGTCGCCATCGGCCACTTGGGCTTATCTATCTTTCCCAGATTGGCCATCCGCGTGAACGATTTGGCTTTGGGCAATCCGCCCGGATTTCCGAAGGGCGATTTTCTGAGGGCCCGGCAGATCGCCGTCGTCGTGGATGCCGGAGCCCTCCTCCATCACCGTGTCGTCATCGAACGGCTTGAGGTTGACCGACCTGAATTGACCTTTCTTCAAGACACGCGCGGACGATGGAATTTCGAAAACGCCCCCGCGCCGAAGGCCCGGACGAAGGAACCCGAAGGCGGTTCCGTTCCGTTCACGTTGGGCGTGATTTCTCGAATCAACGTGGAGAAGCTCGACGTAAGCGCGGCGAACCTGCTCGAATCAGGGAGGCCCGGCCCTTTCTATTTTCAAGGGCGCGACGTTTCCGCCGAGCTCGAAGACAATGACCTCGCCCGCTTCGCGGGCTCCTCGCCTGCGGCCGCCCTCCACCACGAAGGTTTGGGTGAGGAGCCGGGCTTGGCCTTTGCCGCCCCTCCCGGCCCGGCCTCCGCGGGCCACGGAACGCTCAAGGCATCCACTCTTCAATTTGGGAGCCTGGAGGCGACCTCGGTCGAGACCAAAGTCCGCCTGTTCCCGAAGCAAGTCTATCTTGACGGGCTGACCTTCAACCTGTACGAAGGCCGCGGGAGCGGCAATCTCGCATTCGATTTCGCAGGCAGGAACCCTCACTACCGCGCCCAGGCGAGAATCGGCGGCGTGGATGTGGCCAAAATGCTCGAAACTTTTCCGACCGCTCGGGGAAAAATGACGGGCAAGATGGGAGGGAACATCAAGCTCGAAGGTTTGGTCACGCATTCCTCGGATCCTCTGGCGGGGATCGAGGGTACGGGAGACGTTGACGTGAAGGATGGCCGAATGCCCAGCCTGCAATTGAAGAAGAATCTGATGACCCTCGCCCGACTGGGGAGTCTCGGCGCCGCTTCCGGGGACCCGTCGTCTTTTTCTTCGATTTCGGCCGATTTGAACATTGCGAACGGCCGGATCGCGAGCCGAAAGATTACGGTGCTTGGCAACGGCGTGGCAGCGGACGGGGTGGGCAGCATGAGTCTGGCTGGCGCGGGTAGCCTCGATTATCAGGGCGTCGCCAAGCTCGCTTCCCGCCAGGCGGGGGTCTCAAACCTCCTGAGCGCTATTGCCGGCGCGCAGGAATCGAACGGCCAGTTGAGCTTCCCGTTTACCATTGGCGGAACGCTCGATAACCCCGCGTTCGCCCTCAGGTCCGGCGGCGCCTCGGTGCGCGCAGGCGCAATTCAACAACTCATTAACGGTCAGGCCGGAGGCGCAAATTCCACCCAGGGCCAGACTTCCAATCCCCTCGGCGCGCTCTCGGGCTTGTTTAAGAAGAAGAAGCCAAATCCCTAACGGCCCGCCACTGAACTGGTTGGCACCCGCCGCCAGACCGCCCATGTCGGACTGAATCTGCGTGGATCGCGGTTGGGCGTCAAAGGCTTCGCTGCAATCGGTTGGAGCCCGAGCCGCCCGCCAACGCCCCGAGGGCTCATGGGGGCCCTCCAGCGACCGTCCTTCCGGCAGGTGGCAGGCGCAGGCAGGGCCTCCTCGCTCGATGCAGAGGCAAGTTGGGCTAACCGTGGCACCGTAACCTCTCAACGAACCATAAGGGAAATAATGCTGGACAGAATCTCAGACGGACTCACCGACCTCGTGTTCGAATATCTATCGGCAGGCCATGCCGCTGGCTTGACGTTTCTTTGGTCCATAACCTAGTATGATGGGAAGTGTTTCCAGGGCAGCAGTGAGCCGCGCGTTTCTAACCAGTGGCGGGGTGGCTCAGTGGTAGAGCGAGGGTCTCATAATCCCTAGGCCGTGGGTTCGATTCCCACCCCCGCTACCACACTTTTCAATCATTTACAGTCAATCCTTAACCTTAGGGCAAAGCTAGTGTGGCGACTTTTGTGGCCAAGATTTCCACAATCGTGGCGTTTCCTATTGCAAAAGCATCCCTACGCATTCCGGGCCCCGCAACAAAGCTTGGCTTGCCCGACCTTTGTTGACGCCCTATTTCTCGGTTCTCACGCAGCGGGCCCTCTCGAAATGGAATGGGTCCTGCTACAACAGTATGCGTTGCACGGAGCTAGGCTGAAGGTTGCCGGTCACCGGGTTTAGTATCCTGCACACCCTCCCCGGTAACAGACTCGGCAGGGCCCGGTATGGCCATTCGAGGGAACCCCGCGGCGAGCCAAAAGGAGTTAACTATCAGCACAGCGAAAGCTAGCAAATAGAGCAGAATTGCGATTTCGTATAGCCGCAAAGGGGCGTCCCTCCACAGGTCCGAGCTCCTGGAAATGCGCAGCAAACTGGCGGCCATGAGGATGCCCGGAATCACGGAAAGGGCCCGAACAACCCATGTCGCCAAATTGGCCGAGTGTAGCGTTCCCCACACTTCAGGAAATTCGGTAAACGACACCCGCACTATTCGTTCCGAGGCACCGAACTCGCGATATCTAGCTGCGAGATCCTGGGCGCGCCGGCCAAGCACCAGGAATCGCCAAACAAAATAGGCGAAAAGCGCGGACAGGATAAGCGGATAACATAGTACGGCCTGCCTGGGCTCGACCGCGATCACTAAGAGCGGTTTAGCGTAACTTTGCAATTGTTCCTGAACAGCCTTGTACCTGTTTTGCACCTCCAGGATCTTATTCGCCACTACATCCTTTCTTGTCTGGCTTTCCTCGACCAAGCTCGACAAGTGCGAGCAAAGCAAATCAACGCCTCGCTCCTGACTGCGTAATTCCAGATTCACCTCATCCACGGCATGTCCCGCGTCGATGTTCAGCTCCATGCTCACTTGACCCTTCCCCTGAAAAGTTCGCCACCACCGGTCGGATTGAGGCGGAGTGATCCGGAGAGCTTGCAGTTGCCCCTGGACTCGTTTGAGGGCCTCCTCTATTTCGGCGGGCCTCGCTCCATACTTTTCCAATGTGCAAGCGTGATCTTGCAAAGCGGATGAAAGCAACTTCTTCTTTTCAGCGAACGGCTTTGCCAGCATCCGATCCTTATCCCCGTTAAGAGCCAGAAACAGCGGCTGAATGATGCCCTGTTCGACAACCCGCTTGACGATATTTTGCAAGGTAGGATCCATGGGGTTGGCGTTGGTCAACAATTTCCGATCAGCCTCCGACAAGCCGGCAATTAAAGGGTTCTCCTTGGGCACGGCCCTCTGAAGACGCATCTGAATCATCGGCGGCGGTGACGAAGCGCGTTCAGAGGACCGTCCGCTCCGCAGCTCGGCCAAGGCCTTTTCCAGCCCAAATATTTGAGTTCTCATGGCAGAAGGAAGATTCTGCAATCGTTCGCTAAGCCGCCCCTTGCCCTTCTGAAGATCGCCTTGTAAATCACCCAGTTGAGCTTGAATGACAACAAAAGCCTTCTGATCGTCCTGAAGCTGCCTGACCTCTCCATCTAGGCCGATCTGCCGCTCGTTCAGGTCGATAAAGCGGAAGAAAATCACAAACTGAAACCCTAGGACCAGGACGGCGGCAATCTTCAGATCCCGGCTGAAAGTGCTGCGGGCGTTCTCCAGCCGATCCAGTGAGCCGTCCAGCAGTTTCAGATCCAGGTCTCTTTCGGATACCATCGCCATGTAATCCTTTCTGTGGGCCTTGAGAGGAGTACAGCCAACTTTGCAATCAAACGGTCTGGGGGCTGGAATCAATTCTGGGCGTCCCGAATTGCCATGTCAATCGGAAAAGGTGTTTGGAATTGGAAAGGTACATCGTATCCCCCCTTAGGGTTGAGACGATAGTCGAGGAAGATGGGGGGAAGCAAACAGAGGTCGAGGGGGAGGCCGAGATCGAGATGGTAAAGGATTTGACAGGGGCCGAGGTCTCCTTTGTGGGAATTGGGACGAGCGAGATTGAACTCCCCGATGAACTCCCCTCCGTTGTCGGTCTGCCTGAGCAGGTGCTTCACATCGACCACGCAGCGTTCCAGATGGCGTTGGATGCGCTGGGCGAATAGGGCGCAGGCGCCCGCTGAACGGCGGGAGGCATAGGCCAGGAACTGCAACCCGCTGCGAACCTCGCGCGCCTTGTACTGGACGGCGGGCAGGGTGGTGTGGGAAAACGGGAGGCGTCCGTGAGGCAGTGCTCTCGGGCGTAGGCAACTAAGCCCAGCCGATGATTAAAGGCGTTCTTCATCTCTCGGATCAGGTCGAAGTAGCGTATGGGAGCGGACATAGCCTGCCGATTTAGGCCGGCTCAGCGGCTGCCTTGGTCCCTCCCCCACTAAGGCAGCCATCTGTTGCATCCTCTTCCCACTTACGCATTTCAGCTCGACAGGGGGGGATTACGATCTACCTTTCCAATTCCACCCAACTTATCCCAGTTGACATCTTCTCCAGAAGAGTTTCCGTTCGAATATTTTTGGATAGCTGAAGAAAAGGATGTGCCGGGACTTTGTCAGCGCAGGTTCTCCCGGCCGGCGACGGGCATTTCACTAAGACGCGGATTACCGATCACTGGAATCGCAGCCTTGCTGAATTTAAGTGGCGGGACTTGTTTCTTGAATCGGTGTAACCCATCGCGCAATTCTGTCTTGCACGGAGGTTTGCTCTACTCTCGTTCGTAATGTCTTTGATATATATCCAATCATGAGAATCTAATACTGACGGTAGAAATTCCCTTGACATCACCACTGACGATAGCTAGTATCCGCCCGGAATAGTCTTTCCAGTTTATAAGTTTTGGTGGACCTGGATTATTTGGCGGACGGACATCCTTCCGAGGCCCAGAGGAGCTGTGCCAATGAGACCTACCTTCTTCAAGCGTAGTGCCCTCGTCCTTGTGCTCTCGTCATTTCCGCCAATTCTCATAGCTCAAACGACAGCTCAGCCTAAGCCCGGAGATGGAAGCAAACAATCTTCCAGCCCCGATTATTGTCAGGGCGCTGATCAAGTGAAGGACTGCCGCGACACTTTCGAAGGGACCTTCTACTCTGGTCTAGGGATCGACAATTTTGCGGCGAGCGAATTGAACAAGTATTTCGACCCCGGAGACGCCAGCAAGATCAAGCTGAGGGCCGTCGGTGGTTTCGACTTTGCCTACCGGCTCTATGGTTCCAATCACACAGGTGACGCACTGGGTGGCAAAGTCGAGGCTGGGGAAGATCGGCCGAAAAAAAGCGCAACCGACTTGGAGAGTGCTTTCTCTTGGTCAAATCAGGTCTGGGTCTATGGTGGAACGGTGCATGGAATGAGAAGTGCACAGGTTGATTGCAAGAACAACCCGGATGTCCCAACATGCTCCGGCCTTTCG
>QHZN01000213.1 GCA_003225365.1 Acidobacteriota bacterium | reverse complement strand
CAACCGCCTCGCCCGCATACTTGGGAACCACTCAATTGACCTCGTCCTTGAGCTACCCCGCTCCCTCCCCGCCGAGCCCAGCCCCGGGCACCAGTATTCAAGGCATTTCAGGAGACTGCGGCAGCCCCGCAATTCCTGGATGCACGTATATCGGGACCAAGCACGTATCGCTCTCACCGAGTTCTCAGTATGGCAATCTGAGCGTGAGTGCCGGAACACAAGTCGATCTGAGCGCGGGGACTTACAGTATCAACAGCCTGAGTATGAGTGGAAATAGTACCTTGGTTCTTTCGTCGGTCCCGGTGATTCTGAACTTTCAAGGAGCAAGCGTCGCCAAAGTGCTCGATCTCAGTGGCGGGACCGTGTCCAACACAACCGGGGTCGCAGCTGATTTTCAGATCGTTTACGCCGGCACGGCTCCCATCACCCTTCAAGGCGGGTCGAATAGCTACGGCGTTGTTTACGCGCCGAACGCCGCCATTAATACGAGCGGTGGAGCAGCTTGGTACGGGGCCGTGGTTAGCAAGACTTTTACGGATAGCGGCGGCGCACCGGTTCATTTCGACGCCGCATTGCTGAATTCTTTGCTGCAGGTCGGGTCTTTCTCGCCCATCAACTTCAGCTGGAGCAAGTTTTAACCGGCCGATGAAAAGCAGGCCGAAATGTCATCCTGAGCCCCTTCATTTGAGTCTCAGTTCGACTTCGCTCTCGCGGCGGCGAATCCCTGAGCGAAGTCGGGGGGGCAGGCCCTTCGCATGTCATTCTCAGCCTTCGGTGGCTGTCATTCTGAGCGAAGCGAAGAATCCCTTCCAGTCCACCCTCGGGATAGACTCCGCCAAGCATCTCTTGTCAGCGTTGAAAATAATGGCGAGGGATTCTTCGCTTCGCTCAGAATGACAGCGTAAGACAATTTCTCATCAGCTTCCTAAACCGAACTTGTCGCCCGCGACAAAGGCCAAGCCGGGCTTATTCGCGAACCGCGCATTCGCGCTGTGGCCCGCCGGCCCCTCATGCGGGGCTTGAGGGAGGGCGTTCCAACTTGACTCCGTAAAGGAATCTACCCCTCTCGCCGATGTCGCGGCGCCAGGCAATGCGAGCGGGGATTTCGTCCACGGTTTCGCCCTCGCCGAAGTCGTATGTAACGAAGATAGTATCACCGGCCTTTATATTCACACCTGAAGTAAAGCAGGCTCCGGATTCCGAGACGTTTTCGGTGGTCGTGCTCTCCGCCCGGCCGTCCTCCAGCCTGATATGAATGCGGAACTTTGCGATGATGCGCTCTTCGCGGCGCCGTTCTGCCTTTATGGGCGGAGGTCCCGTCGCAGCGTCGGATACAGAAACGGGAGGGGTCCGCGGCTCCGCGTCTTCCTCGAGAGGTCTGAATTTCCACTCCGTCGAGGCGCCGCACTTCGAACATTCTCGCGTCAGGAAGCCCACACCTGCCATGATGCGGAATTGCGCCCAGGTCAGTTCCGCCATCTCGGCAGAGAGACATGTGGCGCATTCGAGCAAGGCTTGGACATTTTCCTCCGGCGGAGCCTCTGGCGGCTTTTCCGGGAAGCTGATTTGCCAGAAGCTTTTGCCGGATTCGAGGCACTCCACTCCCCATCCCGACAAACCGCTTGCCAGCTCTTCGTGGGAGTCGCACACGCGGAACGGGCAGGACTGCCGAGTCCCCAGGTGCGTGATGGTAATCTGGTCTCCGGGCCGGAGCGGGTTCTTGAAGCCGATAAAAGCGCCATCTCGGTTCACGGCTATGGTGAAAGTATTCTCCTTAAAGGGGTCTCCCTTGCTGTCGGTTCCCTCGACCTGAATGGGGACCTTCAACAGGATCCGCTCGCTCCGGCGTTGCTTTTGCACAAGCTTCGGAGCGACTTGTGAGCGCCTCTCCTTCAACTCAGCAGCCTTCTCGGCCTCTGTAAGAGGTGAGGGCTTTGCGAATCCCGGCGCGGCGTCGGCAATTCCGACCGCAGCCGCTAAGCTTGATTTTTGCTGGGAAGCCCCCGCTGCGGATGGCGGCATCGGTATGCCCGCGCGCGCCCCGCTCCCCGCGTTGGGCAGCACCTCCTTCGGCCCCCCGGTCCCCGACAGGACCATGCGCCATATGATCCCCCCGACGAGCAATAGCAAACCTGCCAACGCAATCGGCAAATTCATAATCAGCCCGTCCCGCAACTCCTGACCTCGGGAAGCCAGCCAAGCGAACTGGAGTTATCATACACCCCGAGGCAGGGTTTCGGAATTCATAGGTCTCGGCCGTCTGCCCGGAAACCTGCGGTGCCTTCGATTCGGCTATTATCTCACCACCACTTACCGCGGCCACGGGATCTAATGCGCTGTCCCACGTAATTCTTTACAGCAACCACCCCCTGACCCCCTCATTGCAAAGGAGGGGAACCAGCTTAACTCCCGTCCTCATATCAGGAGGGGGGCAGGAGGTGGTGACAATCCCTTGTCAATCGATAAACGGGACTGCAAACAGGATTCTCTCGCCTTCCGATTTTCAGCTTGGAAGTACTCGATTTAATTGGAAGGGACCGCAGATATAGAAATCAACAGGGAGCAAAGCAGGATTTGGATTCCTACTTTTAGTGAAGAAACTCTCCGGTAGTGCCTCAGATTGCGCAGGGCAATAAAGGAACCAGACACCAAGCGTTGCCGCCAGGTCCTGACGGTCGCTCGGCTCGAGTCGTTTCTCGTTCGCCACGCTCATTTGCCCAAGTTAAACACTGGCGCTACGCCGTTCTGCAGAAAAGTACATGTTGCCTTTCCATTCGGACCGCAGACTTCGATCTCCATTTCGATGGTTTTGAGCTGAATGAATTGCTCTGGGGAGAGATGCATAGCTTCCCGGTAGGCGTTATCAGCCGCTGCGCGACTTTCCTCAGCCATCCGACGCTGGTCCTCCGCGAGCTTCTTTTGCTTCTCGGTATTGCTCCGCTGCTCTTGGGCCGCAGTTTCAATCCGCTGATGCTTAATCGCGTCTGGCGGGTTAGCTCGCCCCACCGTCATGGTTACGAGTTTAAGCGGCAAGCCCTTGCTTGAGATGAAGGCGACTAACTGGCTTCGGATCTCCTCGTCAATTGCGTCCAGCGCCGTGGTGCTAATCGCCGTTTCGTTCATGCCGTGCTTGCGAACCGCTTGGCGTACCATCGTCTTGAATTGCTCTACGAGGTTGTTCTCGTACCATTGTGGGCCGAAATTCTTGATCAGATTTACGGAATCCGTAATCTGCAAGATCATGATGGCGTGGAATTGGATTGGGACCCCATCACTGGTCATGGTGTCGTCCATTTCGGTCTCAAACTTCTGCGGTTGCATTGATACGTCTACACCGTCAGTAGTCCAAGCCGTGATCGTCAATCCCGTTTTGACGGGTTCTGGGTCTACGCCGCCGTGTCCGAAGATCAGCGGCTTCTCGACCAAGACGATCTCATGCCCCGCGTCCGGCTGCTTCATGCTGCACGCCGATGTGAACAGCGCCAGCAAAACCATTGCACTTAGAGATTTCATTCGCTTCTCCTTGTGGTGAATTTGAATTTAATGCTTACATGCGTGTAGCTTTAACATTTCTTCTTCCTTCGCAATTCTCTTCCCCCGTGGGGCCCGCATATCACTTTGTGTCTTTTTGAGTTGCCTAAGTTTAGCCGCCACCCTCTTAATATAGTCGGCAAAAGACATGCCTTTGGCAAGGAAATCCGTGCTCGTCATCTTAAGCAACTCCTTGCTTGTTGCTTTGTATTCTGCGAAGTGATCTTCCCAAAACCGCACGTCTTCGACGCTCACCCAGCGCAAGCTACCATTACGGCCAAGAATAATGATATCACTCTGCTTACCAACGTTCGGATCGTAGGCCTTAACTTCCATCAGCAGAAAGGCGGCCAACGCTTCGCCTTCGTCAAGCCCCCATAATAATCTTCCGATCCCGAATAGATCGGCAATATATCGGGGCAGCACAAGATTAGAACCAGTGAAATACAGTGTTTCGACAGGAACTGAGAACAATCTATCCGTACGAAACACAATCACCGGATCGAAGTCTTTTTCCGCAAGCTGCTGGATAATCCAGATGGCGTCAACGTAGGGCTTGTCGCGGCCAGGATTTGGGAAGATGCACTTCTTGGTTACCTGCGACACTGTTCGCACGATGAAATCTTGGAGGTCTTGGGTAGATCGAATGTGCGGAGTTCCCATAGGCGAGGTAAGAATGTCGTGGTGCATCGTCCGCTCTACTTCTTTCCACAGCATTTCTATACCTGTACTATCCCCAGATGCTGTCATAAATACTCTGAAAAGGCCGGGGCTTTCATGTAAATAAATCTTCTGCACGTCCCACTTGCCGTGGTCCTGAATCGTTTCTTGCCCATCAGCAAACAGCACGGCTCCGTCCCAGCATTTGAACGCTCCGATAAAAGTCACGATCTTCCTCCCCGGAAGCCGCGACGGATTTGGCCAAAAATAGACTGGTGCGGCTTCGGAAGTACTAAGCATCGCGCACCTCCGGAGCTTTCGTCAAAGGACTGTTTGGTCAAGTAAATAATCGCGCTTTCCACCGTCACCACGCAGAATGAGGAACTGGATGCGGATGTCGCGCCCGCCGTGCTGCCCCCATGCAGACCGGAGAAGATCGCACCACGGGCACCCCGGAATTAAAAGTTCG
Source organism: Acidobacteriota bacterium (assembly GCA_003225365.1). GTDB lineage: Bacteria > Acidobacteriota > Terriglobia > UBA7540 > UBA7540 > Gp13-AA74. Next base: position 25,612 of record QHZN01000213.1, on the reverse strand, counting down.
GCGGCGGGAAAACCGGTCTCGCCGTCACCGGCCCCTCGGTTTTGAAAGTCTCTGATAAATAATATCGGCAGGGAACATCCGACTTTGACTCCGAAGTGCCCACACCCCGCCCTCTGTCCACGCGGCTCCGCCACGCACTTTCATAGAACTTCCTTCGTTTTTCGGCCACTCGGATAGGAGTTTGACGGGCTTGACGAAGACAACCACGCCGGTCCGAGGCACGGGATCGGCCTGGCAGTTTTCGGAGCTTGGTTCTTGAGCATTGCCTTGATGCCGGGTTTATTGCTGGACGTTCCGGCCGCCCTACTTTACGAGAGGGGACGCAGGGGGACCGGATCAATCTCGCGGGGCCCGCTTGATGCTGACCGAGAAACCGCCGGGGCCGGCATTGACGATGCGGGTGTCAAGTTGCGGGTTGGACTGGACGGCGTGAATAAAGTCCTGGAGTTGGTCACGGAGGTCGGTGACGTTGTGCGCCACGATCAATCCTCCGGCGGGAACCAAGGGCAGGACCATCTCCAGATAGCGGACGTAGTCCTGCTTCCAGGCGTCAATGAACACAAACTCGAACGGAGCGTGAAGTTTGGGAACGAGTTCGAGCGCGTCGCCGCGCCGTAGCGTGACGAGGGAAGCGACGCCCGCCGCCTGGAAATTCTCCTCGGCCAGGCGGGCGCGACCCTCATCTATTTCGAGGGTCGTCAGATGGCCGCCTGTCTCGCGCAATCCGAGCGCGATCCAGATGCCCGAATAGCCATTGGAAGTCCCGATTTCGAGTGCGTGCTGGGCGCGGACTTTCCCAACTTGGTCGCGCAGGAACGCGCCCTCGCTGGGCGCGATGTTCCAGAGGCCCTTCTGGTGCTCGCGCATCCAGGCAAGCCGCTCCTCGGCCCGTTCGACGGGCTCAGGGTCTTCGACGCGGGATTCGTCGCTCCGAGCAGTTTGCTGTTGACTCCTCAAAGCTGCGCTGGAAATAACGGGGAGAAGGCAGAGCGCTGACGCCGAAAGAACCAGCCAGCGATGCCGTCCGAGTTTGCGGTGGTACGACACAGCAAATCCCGCGCACGCGGGAACAAACCCCGGCCCTCACTGGCGCTGGTAGCGGCCGATGATTTGGGCCTTCGCCAGGATGTGGCCTTGCATGGCGCGCTCGACGTCGTTCTTTGTTGTTCCGGAGGTCAAATTGAGCTGGGTGTCGAGGGCATAGAGCTTGAAGAAATAGCGGTGCGGCTTTCCGGGGGGAGGGCACGGCCCGCCGTAGCCGATTTGCGGGAAGTCGTTTCGGCCTTCCAGGTGAGTGCGGGCGATCGGTCGCCACCGTCGCACGTGAAATTTTGCGGGATGGCACCGCCGTCGCGGAAGGCCGCCGATTTCAGCTCCAGGCCGGGCGCGCCGCCGCGAGAGACGACAGTCGGAGACCACACCGCCACTGCCAAGAAGGCGATCGCCGTGATGGGAGACTTAGCCGCGGTTCTCATGGCTGACCAAAAGTGTTTCACCGCTCGGTAGGGATTGCAACCTGTCAGCCGACGGGTCAGGGGCCGAGCGGGACGGTGACAGAGCCCATATTCCCGGAGGCCGTATCGCGCACCACCAGTCTCAGTTGCGTGGCGCCGGGCGTCACTTCCAACAAATCATTCACAGACAGGCCGCGCTCTAAAACCACGTCCATGCCTTTCTCAGCGACGGCCAGGCTGACCGTGTGGCGGACGTCGCTGACGACCTTCCCCGAAGTATCGAGCTGTGCAAAGATGAAATCCAGGCTGGCGGCTTTTCCGCCCTGCTTGTCCTGGAAGGTCAGGTTGTGTGCATCCGCTGTAATGTTCAGCTTTAGGCGCCGCGCCGGCTTCTCGACCCGCTGTTCAATCGAAACCGTCAGACCGAGGCCCGTGGTCTCGAGCGGGCTGGAGATAGCCCGGGTGAGTGAGGCGGACACCTGGTCTTCTGTGGCCGAAGCTACCAGGGAAGCGTAATAGCCCTTCCGGAAACGCAGGTGAACCCCAGGCCGATTCACTTTGACCTTTAAGTTGTGGTACGTGCCGTCCCAACGGATATGCGGGTAAAAACCCAGCGTGTAATTGGCGCGCGTGTCGTCCACGGCGTGCCGAATGACCCCCGCAAGATCGTTGGTATTGTAAAAGGCGCGACCGCCTGTGTCGTCGGCGAGTTCCTCCATGATCCCGCGCGTTGAATAGAAGTTGTCGGCATCAGGCAAACCCGACCCCGTTGAGTTGCGCCCGGCTATGGAGGTCGCGCCGGCTGCAACTCCCCCAGCCACCAGTCCACGCGCGTCCACGGGGTAAATCGCCAAGTCGGCATTATTGAGCGCTTTGACGGCGCGTTTGACCTCCCCCGTAAACTGTATCTGGTCGCGCGTATCGCCGGGCTGGCGTGGTGTGTCGAAGCCGGTGCCGACCGGGAAGCTTGCCGAAACCCAAATCAAGTTCTTGCGGCCAGGGAATTGAGCGAGATAATTCCCGATGGCGAGCAAAGCATCCACGGTGCGCCCCGCGCGGTCCACAACGAAGAACGAGCCCTCGTGCCCCTCGAATTGCATCATCACGCCTTCTTCGGCTGCCTGAGCGCTGGTTTCGGCTGCGCCTGAGATGGTGCCGGTCGAAGCCCCCGTGGTGCCACCCGGCCCTGTCGGGAGGCCCGCCTGGAGTTGGTCCAGAGCGGTATTAAGGTCAACCGGCTGGGCTGAGCCGGGCGTCGGTGCGGGCGGCGTCGATGCAGCCAACTCCTTCGGAACACGCGGCTTTGTAGTCTTCAAGACTTCGAGGAGAAGCTTGGGGTCGCTCGTAAAGTTTTGAAGCACATAAAGGTGGTCGCCGAGGAGAAATATCGCCACGCGGTCCTGGGGCTCAAGTTTCTCGAGAAAGCTGATGACCTCTGAGCGCGCCCACGTTTGGTCCTCGACGGCCGTGTTCAAACCATCCAGGAGAATAACGGTGGCAGTGGGGAGTCCGACTCGGTTCGAAAACGTGTGCTGCGGAAGATTCGGAGCCTTCGGCTCCGTCCCGATACTGATGGCGGAAAACACGTCGATCGGAACTTTCTTGCCGTTGTCGAGCAAATTAAAGTCGTCGCGCGTAAGGTCCGTGATGGCGTTTCCTTTAGAATCTTGCGCCACCACATTGACTTCCACCAGGCGCGTTTCCACATGCAGGACGGATTCGTCCTTGGTGGCGCTCTTGGTATGCTCGTCGGCAGGATCGCCGGCCACCGCCAGCAGAGAGCATAATCCGCTGAGCAGAATGACGCGAGCTTTCATAGGAGTCTCTCCTTGAATTTACTCCCACGCGTGGAGCCGAGCAATAGGGATGATTGTAGCGTGAGGGCCTCGTGCCTGCGTCGTTCAAGGGCTCCGGCCATCGGGTCACCGGCGCAAATTGGTGCAAGTGGCTTGCCGGGAGTACAATCCTCCTCTTCGCTGGCGCCTTCATTATTCAGTGACGTATATGGGGAGCGCCAGGTTGCACAAGGAGCGATATCCAGGGCCTGGGCCCTTCGCGGGCGGCCCGGGGACCGGCGACGACGGCCGGGACTACAGACGAGGAGGCTGAGTGTGGAGGCGAAACTCTGGCACGACATGTTTGCTCTCGGGCTGCCCATAGTTGAGAAGATGCTTCGCCCGATGATCATCTACGGATTCTTGGTGGTCGGGCTGAGGCTGGCGGGCAAGCGCCAGCTCGCGCAACTGAACCCTTTCGATCTGGTGGTGCTCATGACGTTAGCCAACACCGTGCAAAACGCCATAATCGGTGATGACACTTCCTTAACGGGCGGCATCATCGGCGCGGGGACCTTGCTCCTTGTCAACTATGCGGTCGTGCGGTTCCTTTACGGCCACCGGAAGCTCGACCACCTGATCGAAGGCCGGCCCGACGTCCTGATCGAAAACGGTCGCATTCTGAAGGAGCGGTTAAAAAAAGAGCTGGTCACTTTGGAAGAACTGAAAGCGTCAGCGCACCGGCAAGGCTTCGCATCGTTTGAGGAAGTGGAGCGCGCGGTGCTCGAGCCGGGTGGGACGATTTCGTTTTTCGCAAAGGAGCCGCCTCCCGAACTGGCGCGCCATCAGGAGTTGGTCCGGCGCCTGGAGGAAATCTCGAAGCAGCTCTCACGTTTGCGCCCTGAGCCATTGACGCCTACCAGTTAAGCGGGCGGGGAGCTGTCAGGCCCCTCCGCCCGCAGCCGATTCCTCCCCGTCGGTAAGTTTTCTCGGTCCGTCAATCACAAGACTCGGTGAGTCTTACATTTCCGACCTCCAATTTATCGTTCCTTTCCTCGCTGATTGAGGGTTTGGAGATTAAAAGAATCCCGTCTCCAGGCAAAGGCCACAGACTGCCCTCGCGACCCTGCCGGGAATCCGGTGCGGGAGAGGCCTGTAGATGCGGCATTATTCGAGTTGAACTGACCTCGAAGGATCTTCGCAGCACTTTGGTGCCATCGCTTGCAAGCGCGGCGTGCCATTTACATGGAGAGGACAAAAAGTTACCTTGAGAGGCGCAGGGTTGAACCAAAGGATTCTAGAAGGAGACGCGACATGGTAAATTCTGCTGAATACGAACCGCTCGCTCCTGCGTCCGTCCCGGTTTTTGAGCGCCTTCCAAAAAGCTCCCTCCAGCCCGAGCTTCGGGAGCCTTTTCAAGAGAGACGGCAGCACGCGCGTCTCGACTATAAAGTACCCGTCATGCTCACCGACGCCACCGGAGCCCACGACCACTTTGTGACCGAAAATGTTTCGAAGGGCGGCTTCGCCTTCGCAAGTGAAAGGTTGTACATCCCGGGTGAGGTGGCAAGGGTGAGTATCCGTTGCGGATGCTCGACCCAGGCCCTCCAAGCCAACGTCCGAATCGTCCGACGCGAAGAGCTGGGGAAAACCGGACGCCGCTTCTACGCAGCCACCTACCTCCGCACCGATAACGGCACAATCAGCAAATAACATCACCACTCACCTAAGAGCAGTCCACGTCGAGCCTTAAAATCCAGCCCTGTTCCGTGCGGGCGGGGCGGCGGATTCTTGCACGCTCAATACCGGAATCGAAACCGTACCTCGCCATAGATTTCTCTGGGTGACGCGAAATGGGTTCCGCCGAAGGTGTTGCTGTTGTCCACGAGGTACCGACGGTTGGTGACGTTCAGGGCGTTCGCGCTGAGCGCCCACGCTTCGCCGAAAGACTTGCCGAAGGAGATGTCGGCGGTCGTATGAGCGCTGAGGTGGGCTGGCCCGTCGCCGTCGAGGAATCCCGAGCCGTAAGCGATAGTGGCCGCCGCCCAGGAGCGATAGGGCAACGTGGCCTGGACCACCGCGCTCAGCGTGTTCCTCTGGTCGTGGTCGAGGAAGAAGAATCCCTCCTCGGGCGGAGAAAAGTTCGTCAGGCCGCCCGTCACCGCGCCGAACCCTTCTGCGGTTTGGTGCGAAAACGCCGCCCGCAGCCGCAATCTCCCAAAAAGCACAGGTGAGCGCGCGGTCGCCTCCCAGCCGAAAATCCGAGCTCCCTGGATGGTCAGTGGCAAGAAAACGTTGGAGTTCCCCAGGGCGTCGTGGTCGAAATAGTTCCTTGCCCGGATGTGGAATTCGTTTCCATCGAGCGTCCAGCCCGCCATCGGAACGGTCAGACCGAATTGGTATTGCTCGTCGCGCTCGCCGTAGAGGGGCAGGAAGCCGAGCCCTTGTTGGACGGCGTACTGGATCAAAGGGCCCGACACGGTGTCGAGCGGGGGCGGCTGGTAACTTCGCGCATAGGATCCGTGCAATACCCACCCGAGCTTGGGCAGACGGAGTGCCGCGCCAGCTTGCGGGTCGAGAGCCGTTTCTTGAATCAGCGCGGAATCGCGGCTGACCTGAAGCCCGCCATTGAGAGAGAACCAGGAGGTGGCTTGGAAGCGGTCCTGGAAGATGGCGGACTCAAAATTTCCACGGGGCGCGGCTCTCTCGACGACGCTGGCGGCCCCGGGCGAAAAGATAGAGATGAAGGTGTGATCGTGCTGGCCGTAGGCTTCGACCGAAACCAGCCCCGTGAGTTTCCCGCGGACAATAGAAAAGTCCGTTTCAATCCCTTCGAACGCCGACGTGCGGTTGTCGTTGAAGACGATCGGGTCGGCGGGGCCGCCGAGGTAGTCCGCGCGGTTGCGGTGGTAAAACGGCGAAACCGTCACCAGCTCTCCCGGGCCGATCGAATGCACCCAGGAGAAGTTTACGAATGCGTCGCGCTCGAGATCGAGGTCGCGAATCCCCGAGGCCTGATCGTCCGGTGTATTCGGGATTTGATAATGGTCGCCGCGCATGGAAGCCACCAGGCGCAACTGGTCGTTGGGCGTGGCATTGAACATCAGCGACGTGAACCCGCCGAGTCCGCTCGCCATGTCGTGGATAACCGGCGAGTCCGGAGTCATCAGGCCGAGGTCCGAACGGTTGACGTTAAGGCTCGCGAAGTAGGCGAACCGTCCCGTGTGGCTGCCGAGGCTTAGGTGGTCGTCTGTGTGGTAGAAGTTCCCGAAGCTCGTCGTGACCTCGGCTTCGCGGTTGAATTCGAAGCCGGAGCGCGGAACTACGTTGAACACGCCGTAGGTTCGCTCGCCGAACTCCGTGGAGTTCCCGCCTGTCTTCACCTCGAAGACATCCACGTCCCGAGGGTTGAATTGCGGGCCCACGTTCGAGGCGATGTTGGTGTTGGGAACGGGAACGCCGTTAACGGCCCAAGTGACCTGATGGCCGCCGCGCAGGTGAAGCAGGTCGTGAGAGATCACGGCACCAGGAACGTAATCGGTGACCACGGCCATGCTGTTGGCGAGGTCGGCGCCGGGGGTGCGGGTAATCTGCTCGCGTTCGACCAGCGTGGTTGTGGGGCCGGCTTGCGCCTGGGCGCGCTCGGCCGAGCCCGTCACCACAACGCGTTGCTCGACGGGCTTGATCTCCAGCATGAAATGCAAGATGGGCGAACTGCCGGAGGTGACGGTGAGGCCTTGTGCGGCATCCTGGAAACCCGAGGCCTTGACCCACACCATGTATTCGCCGACCGGGGCGCTTGAGAATTCGAACTCACCCTGGGCGTCGGTCAGCGTCGTTTTCGACCACGTGGACGCGCGGTTATGAATGGAGACTTGGGCGCTTTCAATAGGGCGATGCTGGGGGTCGTGGACGACACCTCGGACGTCGCCGAAGATCGTGGCGCGCGCGAGCCCTGGAGCGAGCAGAATAATCAAGATGCCAACGAACAAGTGGCGGAATTGCATGAGGCCCTCCGGAAAGCGACGGTGAAAGCTCGAACGCCGCTTGGAGCCTGTCCCGACGGGGCCGGGGAGCGGCGACTTTCACCCTATTTGCCAATCCTTAGTACAGGCGTGTTTCCGGAGGCTGTTCGGGTTGAGTGGAGAAGCCCGCGAGAAGCTTCAGGGATTCCCCGGCCGAGAAATGCGCGGGGGAGGGCGAAGCGAGTCTAAGTTCCGTCCGGGGCAGTTCGAATCGGAAGTCGAAGTGCCCGGCCCCGGAGAGCGAGGTCGAGGGTAATGGCTGCGATCCGAGACAAAGACAGCTTTTAGACCCTGCGGCGGACTTGTGGTGCATGCCCATTGGGCAGGTGCTCGGCATCCGAGCCCCTGCGGCCTTCACAGGACAAGCTTCTTGGCGGCAACACGCGCGAGAGCCGCAGCACGCCGCCGCGCCCATGCCCGGCAATAAGCCGGACGAGGCGGCAAGACTCATGCACCCAAGGGGCGCAAGCAATACCAGCGCTTTGATCCGCCGCCGCATCCCGACATCATGACACCGCTCCCCTCAGCTTACAAGAGCCGGTTTGCGGAGTCGGTCAGAAAAGCCTCGGTTACAAACTTTGGGATATTTCCCCGGCCTAAATTATGGCGATGCCTTTAATAACCTGTGTAGGTGCTTGTATATAAAGGGGGTCAGGTGTAGATTTTCGGTTAGCCGCGAAGCCGAAACGGAAATCCCGGCTTAATTCCGAATGCCCATTCTGCCGAAAGGATTCCAAGGGTAACGCACCCAGCCCCGCGAATGCCGGAAAATCAGTTACAGAAGGCGGAGGCCGCCCAAAGGCGCACGGAACGCGTCATGCTGAGGATTCCAATCCGGGTGCTCTGCTTTGGGGGAAGGGCAGGGGACTTCTCGGAAGATACTTACACCCTCGTCGTCAACAGGGATGGGGCGTTGATCGCCTTAAAGCATCGTCCGGCCCCAGGCGACACCGTACGTATTATCAATCTCGAAAACTTACGGGAAGCTGATTTTCGCGTGGTTGGAATGACGCGCACTGAGGGCGGGGAAGTATCCGAATGGGGAGTCGAGTGTGGAGACAACGAGCGCACGCTGTGGGACATTGACTTTCCCGAGCCCATGGATTCCCAAAGCAAGAACGCCGGTGCGTTGCTCGAATGCCAGGGCTGCCGGAAGCAGGCGTTTGTCGTGCTGAGCTTGACGGAAGTTGAAATGCTCGAGTCGGCTGGAAAGCTCGAGCGGCTCTGCAATCAGTGCGGGGAACTCTCGTCATGGGGCTATGCCGACGTCGAACGCCACCCCAAGAAAGTCTCTCCTGGAACGGAGGCTCGTGCCGCGCCGGAACCGCCGGCCAAATGGGATCGGAAGACTGAGAGGCGCTTCCAAAAGCGCGTTGCGCTGAAGCTGCCGGCTCTGGTGCGAAATCACAAAGGCGTTCAGGAAATCGGGAAAACGGAAGACATATCGAAGGGTGGCCTGGGTCTATGCTTGGGCATGGAACTCGGACTGGGCGAGCGAGTAACTGTCGTGTGTCCGTATTCCGCGGACGGTCAAACTATCGAGCAGAAAGCCGAAGTCCGGCGGCGCGTGGTGCTTTTCGCTGGGAAAAAGTCGTTTTACGGCCTTCGCTATGTTGGGGAGTAGGGCGACCCCGTTCTGATATTTTGTTGAAAAATGTTACAGGGTGCCACGGTAATGCGAGCCCCGCCCACACGAGACCCACTTGTGTGCGAGAAGTGAAAGATATCCTTTATCCCTCTTTTCGACGGCGACCAAAATCCATCAGCTGGCGGATTAAAACTCCGCCCTTCCCGTATCCCCAAGAACTGGTTTTCAATGACTGTGCTAAATCAGGGCTGGCCGAGAGCTCGACTCTACATGTTAACGACGGCGCCCGGGTCCATAAACCGAGGCATCACTAAGGCGAGTAGCTGACCGAATCAATGTATACATATCGCGTGTCGCCGACCGTGGCCGTCCCGCCCCAGTCCGTGCTATCCGTGCCCCAGTGGTTCATGATGACATACGCCGGGGCGCTCGGCACGTTCGCGGTGTGCGACACCTGAAAAGAACCATCCACGTAATAGTCTATTCGGCCGGGTTGCCAAACAAACTTGTTGGTATGGAATACACCGGCCACTTTTAATCCCGCCAGCGTGGTGTACGTTTCGTCGTTGGGGGAGGGATTCGCCGCCGGGTTCGGGTTCAGCCAGTTGACCAGGTAAAGCGTATCCATCGAGTCGGCTGGAAATTGGAAGTCAATTTCCGTGTGAGAATTTTTCATGTAGAGGAATCCCGCGGAAACACTTCCCGAATCCGCCGAGCCGGCGACAGTGGGTGTCGAGGCGGTCGAAGACATGCGCATCGTCCAGGTGTAGGTTCCGTAGCCGTAAGTATGGCGCGAGCGGACTTGGCCGCCGTAGGAGATGACGCCGTTTGAGTTCGCGCCTACGGTTCCCGTCTGCTGCGTCAGCTTGAGAACGAGATAGCCGTTCGAGACGGTAACGTTCGCCGGAGTGAAATACCCCTGGTGCTGATTGGATATGGCGCCGGGCGCGCTGCCATTCGAAACTACCCAGAACTTGTTGTTGAGCTGCCCGCCATTAAAGTTGTCGCTCCAAGCGGAGTTCGGTCCCCCGCCCTCCGCTGCGACAAATGCCGGGCCTATAACGAGCAGCCACAGGGCGATGGAACCCGCGCCGAGCCCCAAAACGATTGAAATTGCACGGCCCTTCGGCTTTTCCATAACCCCTGCCTTCTCGCCATGGCCGGTCCATATGACTACGTTAAGAGCTCAGTCAGGAAACTTCAGAATACCTGGCCCAAGCCCGAAAATCAAGTGTCGTGCCGAACATGCGAGTACCGCCGTCGAGCGCGGGTCTTCGGAGCCTGTGTGATTATTTCGTTTTCGCGGTTAGAAGTTCTGCGAAAGGGCGCGGATTTATCCCTGCGGCAGGAAGGCGGAATATCAAGAAGGCCCTTAGGCTGTAAGGATGGGGCGCTCAGCGGCCAAAGCCGGATCTTTCATCGGCATTCCCAGGGCACGCCTCCCGATAGCGAACATCGGGACAGGTTCCGGCGTGCCCTTTCGCAGTTTTCGCACACCCACTTCAGCGCGGCAGGCTCGCCCCAGCTGGCGCGATGCGGAACTCTGCGATTGCAGCGAATAAATTTAGGGCTGGGGGGTGGCGCTGTCCGTGCCGCCGAACATGACGCCCACATCGGCGCCACGGCCGACGTTCAAGGCTTTGGCCGCAGAGCCGCGATTCGTCGAGATTTCAAGATACCCGGAGCTGCCGACCATGGCGAAGATTTCCGACGGCTTACCCATCGAGTAAGCGAGGTTCAATTTGGTGATCTCCTGCTGGTTGATGATAATTTTGAAGGGCGGGGGATTGTCCGAGAAAAGTTCCGGAACGTCTTTCGGCGTGAGGTTGGTGGTGATGTTGCCGAACTTGTCCACCCTGAGCGTGACACCTTTGACCAGGGTGTCGCTCACGCGCTTGGGCTGGGGGGGAGTAAATTTGGCGAAGTCGGAGATGGGGTCGCCGAATTTGTCCACCTCAACGCCCTTGCTGAGCCAGCCGACGACGGGCGCGAAAATGTCCCGGCCGTGGAAGGTGTTGCTGACCGGGTTCAGGAAATAATGGTCGGCGGTGATGTGGCGAACCTCGACGCTTTCCTCGCGCTCGTAGATTAGGGAGAGCACGCCGTTGTCAGGCGCAACGAACAAGTGTTCCATCGAGCGAGCCAGGATCGGTCGCCTCGCCGTCCCCACGCCCGGGTCCACGACCACCAGGTGAATCGTGTCGGAAGGGAAAAAACGGTAGCTCTGAACCAGCGTGTAGGCGGCGTCGAAGACGTCGTAAGAGCAGATGTCGTGGTTGATATCCACCAGTACGACCTCGGGATTGATGTTCAGGATAACGGCCTTGATGACGCCTATGAAGTGGTCTTGAAGCCCGAAGTCGGTGGTCAGCGTCACAATTTGCTTGTGCGGCAAAGATTCCCCCGGAAGGCCCGTGTCGCCTGGCTGACCGGCAGAGCGGCAAACTACCGAAATGCGTGGCCTTTGTCAAGGCGCGCCGCCGCGGGCGCTGGAAATGCGTTAAGATGCGGACGTAGCGAACGCAAGAGAGGCACCACTTTCGAGAGGGGGCTTCCATGAAAAAATCCATCGGCGACAACATGATTCCCAAGGGCTGGAGCTTCGAGCGCGGGCTCGAGCTCGTCAAGAAAGCAGGATACGACGGCGTCGAGCTCTGGCTCGGCGACGTGCCTTGGTTCCAAATGGAAACCACGGACACCGAGGTGCGAGAGCTCGGCCGCAGAGTGGCGAACGCCGGTCTGGTCGTCTCGAACGTTTCGACGGGGCTCCATTGGAATTTACCGCTTTCGGCGCGCGACCCGAAGGTCCGGGAGAAGGGAATGAAAATCGTGGAGCGGCAGATTGAGACCGCGCAGATCCTGGGGACGGATGCGATTCTGGTGGTCGCGGGGCTGGTGACAGAAGAAGTTCCTTACAACGAGGTTTATCTCAGGTGCCTCGACGCGTTGAAGCAGCTCGCGCCGCTTGCCGAGCGCTCGCATATCCGCATCGGCTGTGAGAATTGCAACTCCGAGCAGCGGTTTCTGCTCAGCCCGCGCGAGTTCGCGACGTTTCTCGATGACGTAAACAGCCCAGCTGTTGGCCTTCACCTCGACGTCGGAAACATCCACGACACCGGCTTTGCCGAACAGTGGATCGAGATTCACGGGCCGCGCATCACGCGCGTCCACGTCAAGGACGTGAAGAAGCACCGCGGGCGCTGCGGCCACGAGAGCGTTTACACGAACATGTTTCTCGGCGACAACAACTGGCCGGCCATTCGCGCGGCGCTTGCCAAGGTGGGCTACGATGGGTGGCTGGTGGCGGAGATGGAAGATCGCTACCACTACGCGCTCGACCAGCAGTTCTACGACACCGCGGCCGCTTTAGACCGAATTATTTCGCCGAAGTTCTGAGCGCGCCGCGGGCTAGGGCCGATCCAACTTAATAATGCCATGCGTTACGTCTCAGACTTGTACGGCCTCGCCATCCGGCTGACGTGGATTCATCCCAAAAAGTTGAAACGGCACTCGGCTCTTGAACCCTCACGAGAATATCCCCCGATACTCTTCCTGAGTCAGCCGCGGCACGCGCGCCGTGGCGAGGTTTTCCTCCACGTGCTCACGCCGGCTCATCCCTACCAGCGCTGTGGTGATGCCGGGCGTCGAGCGAACGAATTGAATCGAGCGCTGGGCGTCGGTGGCAAGGCCGCGGAGCTTTTCCCGGATCCCATCCGGCAGGTCCGCCGCCAAGCGTCCCTGCAAGAGGCTGGCGCTTGAAAAGACCATGAGCCCCTGCGCGCGCGCCGCGTGGAGAAATGGCATGCACTCAGGGCCCAGCCGTTGGGTTTTCGCGGCGAGCGCTTCGGGCATGGCGAGATTGAAGGGGAGCTGCACGGCGCGGAAATGGTGGCTCTTGCCGGCCACTTCTTCGGCGGCGCGCAAAACGTCGGCGAGCGAAACCGCGTCGCGTGCCTCAAGACCTGCCCGATAGGCGTTCCAGGTGGCGGTGCCGTAAGCGCGGATTCTTTCCGTGGCCACCGCCTTCTCCAGCGCTTCGAAGGCGGCTTTCAGTCGCCGGAAGAATTCCTGGCGCGTCACCTCGGCAAGCTGGGTTTCGGGATTGTGAAGGTAGTAGAGGTCAATCGTCTCGACGCCGAGGTTCGAACGGCTGGCTTCAATCTGGTTTTCGAGATACCGCGGCGACATCACGTGGCAGCCGGCAACGACTTCTTCGGGGCGCACCAAACCGGTCTTGACCAGCGTCTCTTCAAAGTAAGCCCCCGGGTCGGCAGGCTCTTCGCCGTCGAAGGTGAGGAATCCGCCTTTGGTGGCCAATAAGATCTCGTCGCGCCGCGCCTTTCCTTCTGCGATCAAGCGGGCGAGCGAACGCCCCACGGAGCGCTCGCTTCGCTGGTGGCGGTAGTTCACGGCGGAATCCACCACGTTCACGCCCAGCTCCACGGCGCGCTCGATCGCTTCGGTATAAAGCGCGTCGCATTCGGCTGTGGGATCGCCCAGATACGTGCCGAGGCCGATGGAGGACAACCTCAGTCCGTGAGTTTCCGCAAAGTGGCCCGGGAGGGAGCCTGCGAAGCGCGCGGCGAATCGCCCGGTCCCCTCCGCCGTCGCCCAACCCCGAATCAGCTTTGGCTCGCCGCTCATGTTTCCCCGCCTGCCCGAATTCAGGACCGCATTCATCCGGAAGCCCGCTGGCCTAATCGGGAGAAGCCTTCACCAGAAAGATCGGAATGTCGGCTTCGTGGCGAACCTCGGTGATGGTGGTGCCGTAAATCAAGTCGGAAAGTAAACGGTGGCCGTGCGTGGCCATGGCGATGAGGTCGCAGTGCTCGGCGCGGGCAGCCTTGAGGATTTCCTCCGCCGGCTTTCCGGCGCCGTGCCGAGCCGCCACGGTGAACCCGAGGCTCCGAACTTCCCGCTCGACCTTCTGCAAGTACTCGCGGTCTTCCATGATTTCGGGCGAATCGGAAAGGTTGAGGTCTTTCTGCCACTGCGCGGCCCAGCCCGTCGAGACGTGGAGCAGAAGCAATTCCGCGCCCGTCAGGCGGGCGAGCTCGAGCGCGTGCGGCAAGAGCACCTTGTCGGCTTTGCTGTGGTCGAGCGCCACGAGAATTTTCTTGAACACCGCCGCCTCATCCTCTCCAGATGCCGGCCACTTGCACCAAAAGCAGGGCATTTAAACCTATGATGACCGCCGCGGTTGTCCACGCGAGGGTTTTCAACCAGAGCGGGTTCGTGTATTCGCCCATCACCCGCCGGTCGCTGGTAAACTGCACCAAAGGCACCACCGCGAAGGAAAGCTGAAGGCTCAAGATCACTTGGCTCAGGATTAATAGCCGGGCCGTCCCGTGTTCCCCATAGAAGATCACGGTGATAATGGCGGGGACAATCGCGATGCCGCGGGTCAAGAGGCGGCGGAGCCACGGCGCCAAGCGCAAATCGAGAAAACCTTCCATGACGATCTGCCCGGCCAATGTTCCGGTGAGGGTCGAGTTCTGGCCCGAGCACAGGAGCGCCAAGGCGAACAACAAGCTCGCCATCGGGATCCCAAGCAGTGGTGAAAGCGTTTGGTAGGCGGATTGAATTTCCGCCACCGCGGCCAGGCCGTGGCGATTGAAGGCGGCCGCGGCCATGATGAGAATGGCGGCATTGATCAGAAACGCGAAGTTGAGCGCCAGGAAGCAGTCAATGAAATTGAACCGCATCGCGGTCCGCAGGCCTTCGGGCGTCCGTTCGATGGCGCGGGTCTGGACAATGGAGGAATGGAGATAGAGATTGTGCGGCATAACCGTGGCGCCGAGAATACTGACGGCGATGAAGAGCATCTGCGGGTTGGTCACAATTTCGAGCCTGGGGACGAAGCCGCCCACGATTCCGCTGAGGCTCGGCCGGACGAGAATGATTTCAACCAGATAACAGGCCCCGATGATGCCGATCAGTGTGACGACGACGATTTCGAGAAAGCGGAAGCCCCGATGCTGCAAGTAAAGGATGGCCAGAACGTCGAGCGCCGTCAGGCACACTCCCCAGGTGAGGGGAAGCCCGAAAAGCAGGTTGAGGGCGATGGCGGAGCCGATGACCTCCGCCAGGTCGCAAGCGGAAATCGCGATTTCGCAGAAGATCCAAAGCCATATCGTTGTGCGCCGCGAATAGTGGGCTCGGCACGCCTGGGCGAGGTCCCGCTGCGTCACAATGCCGAGCCGCACGGCGAGCGTCTGCAAGAGCAGCGCCATCAAGTTCGACAACATCAGGATGGAGATCAGACGGTAGGCGAAGCGCGAGCCTCCCGCAATGTCCGTCGCCCAGTTGCCCGGGTCCATGTAGCCAACCGCCACGACGAATCCCGGTCCAGAAAATACCAGCAGTTTTCGCCAGAAACCGGCGCCGATGGGAACCCGGATGGTGCGATGCACCTCCGCCAATGAAGGAAGGGAGCTGGTGCTTTCGCGCGACCCTGGTGGGGTAGAATTCATTTGGCTCGACTCAATATCCGGAATCGGCCCGGAGCCTTAACAAGTTGCTGAAAAAGTTGATTCTGTCATGCTGAGCGGAGCGAAGCTTCTGCTTTTCAGATCGAAAAGAGAGAGCTCACTGAGCCTTGCAAAATAGGGTGACCCTATGATGTAGCGCGGCCTTCTCCGATACCTGGAGTCCGATGTCCCGATGGAGTTAATCGGGACAGAAATCGGACCCGGCCGCAGTTGCTGGGGCGTCCCGCCCCAGCAAACACTCGGGCAGGATGCCCGCGCCACAGCCGGCAAGATGCCGGCGCTACCGGCGACCGTGTCACCGTATTTCGCGAACCTCAGTAGATTCTTCGCTTTACTCAGTATGACATGGCCTAAACCTTTTTTCAGCAAGCCCTGAGTGGTGTTCATACCCGCACGAAGAAACGAGCCACTTAGCGCGGAAAAGCTTACTCGACCGTCTCAAGCCTTCTTTCCATCTCCTCAGCCCAGGCGCGGTCGTGAAGTGCCGCCAGATTGATTCGAACGTTTTCCACCGCGCCTCGACGACCCGCTTCGGTCACGAGCAAGGCGACCGCAAGATCGGAGGCCACCGGCGACGGCGCGATGCCCCGAAGCGATTCGAGGATCTTCTTCGTTGCGCTGGCATGCTCGGCGGTCGTGAAAGGGACCAGGGCAGCGGCCTTGGTGGCTTCTTCGACGGCCCGCCCGCGCTCGTCTTGCGCAGCCGGAGCCGCCTTGGGAATCTTCATCGCGGCTAAGACCCGGTCGAAGCTTTCGGCGTCGCGGTCCACGCCCCGCAAGGCTTCGTCGCGCAGTCGGGTGAGGCGCGCGAGCGCCGAGTCAATCACCGGATAATGCTGGGCGAGGGATTTGCGGCCGAGCGAGATCCGGCAAACCATCTCTCCCAGCGCGGCGCCGAGCGCGACCGCCAGCGCCGAAACGCACCCGCCGCCCGGAGTCGGAGATTCCGAGGCCACACGCCCGACGAATCCCTCCACCAACCCCGCCAGCGGCCCTGCCGGCTCCTTCCGAGTTGCTTCGGACAGGACCTTCGACAGTCTGTTTTCAACGATCAAGTCCGGTCTGAAGTGCTCGATCTTCAGGAAGTGAACTGCCGCATTTTCGAGCGCGCGTCGCGGCACCAGCCCCACGATCTCGCTCCCTCGAATCTCGACCCCCTGGGCGGAGGCCTCGCGCACCACCGCGTCGAAGACCGTGCCGATCGAAGTCGCGTCGAAGTCCGTCAGATTCATCGAGACCTGCGCGCAATTCTGCGCCTTCAATTCCACCCCCATGGCTTTGACCGAAGGAAAGCCGCCGCTCGAGGCCCGGATTTTCTTCGCGATAGCCTTGGCCAGCGCCCCATCGGGCGAATTCAGGTTAATGTTGTAGGCGATAAGAAACTTGCGTGCGCCGACCACCGTGGCGCCCGCGGTGGGGTGGAGAGCGTTTTCGCCGAAGTCGGGCCGCCGGTCGGGATTCGTTTTGATCTCCTCGCGCACGCCTTCGAACTGGCCCCGGCGAATATTCTCCAGGTTCTTGCGCTCGGGTTTGCGAGCCGCCGCTTCATAAAGGTAAGTCGGGATTCGAAACCGTCTCCAGGTTTCGTCGGCGACCCATTCCGCGATGCTCACGCAGTTATCGAGCGTCACACCTTCGATCGGCACGAATGGGACCACATCGGTTGCTCCAAGCCGCGGGTGCGCGCCCCGGTGTGTGTTCAAGTCAATCAATTCCGCGGCCTTGCCAATGCCGCGCAGGGCGGCCTCGCCGATGGCCTCGCGCGCCCCGACCAGCGTCACGACCGAGCGGTTGTGGTCGGCGTCCATTTCTTGGTCGAGGAGATAAACGTCCGGCCCTGCGAGCAACGCCTGGATGATGGCCGCGACTTTCGAGGCGTCCCGTCCTTCGCTGAAGTTCGGGACGCATTCGACGAGCGTTTCCATGGTTTCAATTTAGCATGGCCGGGAAGGGGCGCAAGGCCCTCGGCGCTTAAGGGCTTTTTCGCGAATGGATGACCCGCCCGCGCTTAACGGTCATCGCGCAGTGGTTGGAAGCGAAGAAGTATGGGATTTCCCGGTAGTCGCAAACATCCATCAGAATTAGGTCGGCGAGCTTGCCCGGCTCAAGCGATCCGACTTGGTCCGCTCGACGCAAGGCATGAGCGGCGTTGAGTGTTGTCGCGCAAACCGCTTCGGCGGGCGTCATCCGCAATTGAGTCGTGGCAAGGGAGAGTACGAACTGCATGTTGAGGACAGGGCTGGTGCCGGGATTGAAGTCCGTGGCCAGGGCCACCGCGGCGCCGGCGTCAATCAGGCGGCGAGCCGGAGGAAGTTGGCTCGAGCCGAGGAAAAAATTCGAGCCCGGGAGGAGGACGGCGACCACGTTGGAGCCGGCGAGCCTGCGGATGTCCGCGGCGTTCGCAAAATCCAGGTGGTCGGCGGATGCTGCGCCGAGCTCGACGGCCAACTGGATGCCGCCCGTGCGGCTGAGCTGCTCGGCGTGGACGCGAGGGGTAAGGCCGTGGCGGCGCCCCGCCGCGAGCACCGCGCGGCACTCCGCAACCGTGAAGGCGTCTCGGTCCAAATAGCAGTCCACGAATTGTGCCAGGTTTTGACCGGCCGCTTGCGGAATTAACTCTCGAACGACGCGGGCGATGTAGGCGCTTCGACGTCGCTTGAATCCCGGCGGAAGTGCGTGGGCTGCGAGCAGGGTCGGTGCGAGGTCGAGCCGGGAGCGCCGCCCGAGCCGGCGGATCACTCGGAGGATTTTCAATTCCGTCCGAACGTCCAGTCCATAGCCACTCTTCACCTCCAGCGCCGTCGTCCCGTGCGCCGAAAATTGCCGAAGGAGGGCCTCGGCCTGCGCGACCAGCTCAGGCTCGCTCGCTTGCCGCGTTAAGCTAGCGGTGTATTGAATCCCTCCGCCCACGCGAGCGATTTCGAGGTACGACTTGCCTTGAACGCGGGCTTCGAAGTCCTGGACGCGGTTTCCAGCAAAAACCAGGTGCGTGTGGCAGTCCACAAAGCCCGGCATCAGCACCTGGCCGCGGCAATCAATCTCGCGCGCCTTCAGCCGCAATGCTTCCCGCTCAAGCGTGTGGCTCGGGCCCACGCGGAGAATTTTCTCCCCGCGCGTCAGAACGCCGCCCGCTCGCACGATCCCCAATTCGGCGAGGTCGCGACCGCGCCGTGGGAAGCCCCGCCCGGAGAGTGTCAGCACCTGCCGAGCGTTCCGGAAGAAGAGAGAAGATTTCGGCATGGGACGTGACGGCACAGTTTGGTAGAATGAGCCCTTCAATTCAAGCCGGAGGATGGCCTCTATGCCCAGCTATGAATTTGTCTGCAAAGAGTGCAAGAAACCCTTCAACCGGGTTATGACGCTGGCGGAATACGAGAAGGGCGGGATCGCCTGCCCTCAGTGCAAAAGCAAGAAGGTCGAGCAGAAGCCCGCGGCATTTTTCGCCATGTCGGCGAAAAAGAGCTGAGAACTCCGGTGACAAGTGGCGAGCCCCGAGCCGACGCGTTGGCTCGCCCCACCGGACCCTGCTTGTCAGTGTGCGGACTTTACGGACTTCATTGGTATTCTAATGCCTGCCTTCTCTGCGAAGCGCGCGGCTTCTTCATAACCTGCGTCGGCGTGGCGCGCCACTCCGATGCCGGGGTCGTTGGTCAGCACGCGGTTGATGCGCTTGGCCATTTCGGGTGTGCCGTCGGCGACGATGACCTGCCCGGCGTGCAGCGAATAGCCGATGCCCACGCCGCCGCCATTGTGGAATGAAACCCAACTTGCGCCTGAGGCGGTGTTGAGCAGCGCGTTCAACACTGGCCAGTCGGCGATGGCGTCGCTTGCATCCTTCATGCCCTCGGTCTCGCGGAAGGGCGATGCCACAGAGCCGCAGTCCAGGTGATCGCGCCCGATGACGACGGGCGCTTTGAGTTGCCCTTTCGCCACCATTTCGTTAATACGCTCGCCGAAGAGCGCGCGCTCACCGTACCCCAGCCAGCAAATGCGCGCGGGCAGGCCCTGAAACTTCACGTGCTTGCGAGCCAGGCGAATCCAGCGATTTAAAACCGCGTCGTCGGGGAAGAGTTCGAGCACGAGCTCGTCCGTGCGATAAATGTCCGAAGCTTCCCCCGAGAGCGCCACCCAGCGGAACGGCCCGCGGCCCTCGCAAAAGAGCGGCCGAATGTAGGCGGGCACAAATCCCGGGAAGCGGTAAGCGTCTTTGATGCCGCCGTGCTCGTGCGCCATGGTGCGGATATTGTTGCCGTAGTCGAATGTCGCGGCGCCAAGCTTCTGGAGGTCGAGCATGGCCGTGACGTGCCGCGCGATGGACTCGTAGGACTGCTTCAGGTAATCCTGGGGGTCTGTCTGCCGCAGCTCGGCCGCCTCCTCCAGGCTGAGGCCGCGCGGGATGTAGCCGTTCAAAGGGTCGTGGGCGCTGGTCTGGTCGGTGAGGAGATCGGGCACGACGCCACGGCGCGCGAGCTCGGGCATTACGTCCGCGCAGTTTCCGACCAGCCCCACCGAAGTCGGCGCTTTCTTCCGCACCGCTACTTTCAGGATGCGCAGCGCCTCGTCGAGGTCGTTGACGCAAATGTCGCAATAGCCCGAGCGGATGCGCCGCTGGATGCGCTCCGCGTCCACCTCGACGCCGAGAAACGCCGCGCCGTTGAGCGTGGCGGCGAGCGGCTGCGCCCCGCCCATGCCGCCCATCCCGCCGGAGACCACTAGCCGGCCCGCGAGGTCGGAGCCGAAATGCTTCCGCCCTGCGGCCGCCAAAGTTTCATACGTCCCCTGCAAGATTCCTTGTGTTCCAATGTAAATCCAACTGCCGGCGGTCATCTGGCCGTACATGATGAGACCGAGGCGCTCGAGCTCGTGGAACTTCTCCCAGGTGGACCAGTGGCCGACCAGGTTGGCGTTGGCGATGAGCACGCGGGGCGCCCACTCGTGAGTCCGGAAAACACCGACGGGTTTTCCCGACTGAACGAGCAAGGTCTCGTCGTTTTCGAGGGCTTGGAGCGAACCGACGATGGCGTCGTAAGCTTCCCAGCTTCGCGCCGCACGGCCCGTTCCGCCGTAGATAATCAATTCCTCGGGGCGCTCGGCGACTCCTTCGTCCAGGTTGTTCATGAGCATCCGCATGGCCGCTTCCTGCTGCCAGCCTTTGCAGGTGATGGAAGTGCCGCGAGGCGCGCGGACGGGCTGATAGGGCCGTGCCACAGAAGTCGGCGCTTCCGGGGCGGTCGTTTCGGGCTTCGGCATCGCGTCTCTCCCTCGGCTGAATTCTAGCTGAGTCGGCGCCGAAGGGAAAGCGCGCCGCCACTGCGAACCACCAAGGCACCTGCCGCGCGCCCCCAGAGGCCAGCCCGAAGCAAGGCTGTGCTAAAATCAGTGCTCAAGGGACTTATTGTGACGCCGACGCCACACCCAAAATTCCGCACGCTTGCGGAAATGTTCGTGCGGACGGTTGAGGCGCAGCCGCGCTCGGACGCCTTCCTGTCCAAGTCCGAGGGCCGCTACCAGCCCGTCTCTTCCGGCGATGCACTCCGGCGCGTGGCGGCGCTCGCAGCGGGGCTCGAGGGGCTGGGCATCCGGCGTAGCGACCGAGTGGCGATCATCGCCGAAAACCGGCTCGAATGGGCGCTTTCCGACTACGCGCTGCTGGGCCTCGGCGCCATTGTCGTTCCCATATATCCTACGCTGCTCGAGCCCGACATCGAACTTATCCTGCGCGATTGTGAGGCCAAGGGCGTGGTTGTTTCGACGGCCGGGCAGCTCCAAAAGATCTCAAATGTCCGCGCCACTCTGCCTTCGCTCGAGACGGTCCTGGCTATGGATGCACCCCCGGAGAATTGCCTCTGGGCCAAATCCTGGCGAGAGGTAGTCGAAAGCGGAGCGAGCGGGCGCGCGGACCCCGTGCCAGCTTTCCGCGAGAAGGTGGAAGCCGTCCGTCCCGAGGACACGGCGAGCATCCTCTACACGTCCGGCACCATGGGGGCGCCCAAAGGCGTTGCCCTGTCCCATTCGAACATCGCTTCGAACATTCTCTCGACCGAAGGACTGTTTCAGCTCGGCGAGCACGACGTGGCGCTTTCCTTTCTTCCGCTTTCCCACGTCTTCGAGCGCATGCTGGACTATCACTACTTCTGGACGGGCGTTTCCATCGCTTACGCGGAAAGTCTTGAAAGTTTGCCTCGAAACCTGAATGAAGTTCGCCCGACCGTGATGGCCGTGGTGCCGCGGGTGCTCGAAAAAGCCTACGCGAAGGTTTTGGAAGCCGTGGCTGAGCACTCGCCTCGGAAGCGGAGAGTTTTTCGTTGGGCGAAGGGCGTCGGGCAGGATTATTTCCCCTATACGCTTGATGGCGGGCGGGTGCCCGTCGGGTTGCGGCTGAGGCACTCGCTGGTGGACGCCTTGGTCTTTTGCAAAGTGCGGGAAAGGTTCGGTGGGCGGCTGCGGGTGATGATCTGCGGCGCGGCGCCGCTCTCACGCGAGCTGTTGGAGTTCTTTTATGCCGTCGGCCTGCCAGTCTACGAAGGCTATGGGCTGACCGAAACTTCCCCAGTCATTTCGGTCAATTATCCGGGCTCGGCAAGGCTCGGCACCGTCGGCAAGGTCATCCGGGGCGTGGAGGTGAAGCTGGATGATCAACTGGTGGATGGGGACGGCATGGCGGGGAGGGAAATTCTGGTGCGCGGGCCGAATGTCATGCGCGGCTACTACAAGCTCGAGGGCGAAAACCGCTCGGCCTTCTTGGACGGCTGGTTCCGGACCGGCGACCTCGGGGCGCTGGACGCCGACGGCTTTCTCACCATCACGGGCCGGAAGAAGAACCTTTTCAAGACGAGCGGGGGAAAATACATCTCCCCTGAAAAGCTGGAGAACTTGTTCCAGCAGAACCCGTTCGTTTCCCAGATTTTCATCGTGGGCGAAGGGCGCAAGTTCGTGAGCGCCCTGGTGGTGCCGAATTTCGCCCCCCTGGAGGCTTTTGCGCGCACACACCGGATCGAGTGGGCCCGCCGCGAGGATTTGATCCTGAAACCCGAAATCGCGGCGCTTTACGAACGCGAAATCGAGCGGGAGACGCAGTGCCTTGCGCCGCATGAGAAGATTCGCCAATTCACACTGTTGCCCAGCGAATTCACGCTCGAAGCCGGAGAAATCTCGGCGACGCAGAAAATCCGGCGGCACATCGTCGAAGACCATTGCCGCGAGTTCATCGAAGCGATGTACCGCCGCCAAGCTCCCGAGTCCCAGCCCGCAGCATCCTCCGCCTGACGTGTCCGGATCAGTTTTGGGACGCCCTGCAGTTTTCTTTCCGATTCCGCCCCCGTACAAGGCGAGTACAATGGCAGCCTCGTGCTCAGCCGACTCTGGAAAATTGTGGAATGGGTTTTCGGGCCTGGGCCGACTTGTGGCCCGGGACATTTGTGGCCCCGCTGGCTTTTCCTGCGCGCGCTCGGCCTTATCTTTTTTTCCGCGTTTTATTCCCTCCTATATCAAATTCAAGGCCTCATCGGGCCCCTGGGCATACTGCCCGCGGGCGAATATTTAGCGCGCGTGGCGGAGCACTTCGGTCCGCTGCGGTTTTGGTTTGCCCCGACGCTTTTATGGTTGGCGAGCGGCTCGACCGCGCTCGGTTTGATCGTGTGGGCAGGCCTGCTGGCCTCGGTTCTCCTTGTCTGTAACTTCTGGCCCCGCGGCGCGATTGCGATTTGTCTGATTTCGTACCTCTCGTTCATCGCCGCCGCTCAGGATTTTGCCTCTTATCAGTCCGACGGGATGCTGCTCGCCACAGGTTTCGTGTGCCTGTTCTTCGCGCCGCCGGGCCTCGTCCCCCGCCTGGGCGAAGGGGACCCGCCATCGCGCGCCACTTTGTTCCTGCTGCTCTGGGAGTGGTTTCGGATTTATTTCGAGTCGGGGCTGGTCAAGATGCTCAGCCACGACCAGCAATGGCGCAGCCTGACGGCCCTCGACCACTACTACGAAAACGGGCCGCTCCCGAATTGGATTGGCTGGTATGTCCAGCAGCTTCCCCACGGATTCCATGCGGTGGTGACGCTCGTCACGCTTGCGGTCGAGCTCGGCGTAGTGTGGCTGGCGGTATTGCCGCGCCGATTCCGCATCTTATGCTTCCTCATCGTTACACCTTTCCAGGTCGCCATCATCCTGACCGCGAACTTGGCGTTCATCAATCACCTGTCGCTCGCCCTCGGCGTGTTGCTCATTGACGATAGGTTTCTGAAATGGGTCGTGGGCCCGTTGGCTCGCCGGTTGGAAGCTCGAAGAACCAGACACGAACCGGCAGCCGAGGAAGCCGCAACCGCAATGCCTGTTGCGAAACCGCCGCTCAACGCCGCGGCCGCCGCGCCGGTCGAGGCCAATGCCGAGGAAGGAATCTCTCGGACCAAGGTCAGGACAGGCTTTCCGATGTTTGCCGTGCTGGAAAGCGCCTCCGGCCTGGGTCTCCGGCCCCTCTGGTCACTCGTCATTTGTCACTTGTCACTGGTCTTCAAGTTGCTGCTGCTGACTTGGATCTTCTACGTCACCGCGGCGTATTTGCTGCTGATGATTGTGCCGGGCGTGCCGCTCTGGAGCAGGCCCATCGTGGCGCTCGAACCCTTCCGCATCGCCAATCAATACGGCTTGTTCGCCGTGATGACCACGGCGCGATACGAAATCGAGTTCCAGGGCACTCGCGACGGCACGACCTGGACGCTTTACCCCTTCAAGTACAAGCCTCAAGACCCGCGCCAGGCGCCGCGAGTCTACGCGCCCTACCAGCCGCGCTTCGATTGGAATTTGTGGTTCGCGTCGCTCGGCAACTGGCGCCAATACGAGTGGGTGGTATTGACGGAGGTCCGCCTACTCGAGAACAGCTCGAGCGTGCTTAAACTTTTCGCGGGCAATCCCTTCGACGGCCGGCCCCCGCGCGCCGTGCGCGCCGTGGTCTGGCAATACTGGTTCACCGACCTCGCGACCAAGCGCCGCGAGGGACTCTGGTGGAACCACAAGCTCATCGGACTCTACGCACCCGCGGCCGAGCGTTTGCCCGACGGCTCGATTGGCATCGTCGGCGAGCCCGAGCCAGAAGCCCACTCGGAAGGACCTCGTTAGTGCCCTTCGTCAGAAGTACGACGAATAACAAAAGGCCTGTTTCACGCAAAGGCGCAAAGACCGCAAAGGACTTGCAGGACGCCACGCCTGGAATTGTTCAACCTTCTCGCAGCTCGGGGCGCTAGCAGATCGATCCTTGCTTGGCCGCGCATCATCAGGATGCTCGGCAACGGTCAAAGGCGCCGGATTGCAAACCTGAGGCTCGACGACTAGAATAATTTCTGGAGAATCACAATGAGCGATGACGTTTTGAAAATTGCCGGGCGTGAGTTCCGCTCCCGCCTGATTGTGGGCACAGGAAAGTATCGGAGCTTCCAGGAAATGGCGCGCGCGCACGACGCTTCGGGCGCCGAAATCGTCACCGTGGCGGTGCGCCGCGTCAACTTGACGGACAAAACCAAAGAATCGCTGCTCGATTATATTGATCGGGGGAAGTATTTCATCCTGCCGAACACCGCCGGGTGTTATTCGGCTGACGAGGCGGTTCGCGCGGCGCGCCTGGCCCGCGAGGTGGGGCTTTCGAACTGGGTAAAGCTCGAGGTTATCGGCGATGAGAAGACCCTTTTCCCGGACAATTTCGAGCTCGTCAAAGCGACGGAAACCCTGGCCAAAGAGGGCTTCGTGGTGATGCCCTATACGAACGACGACCTGGTTTCCGCGCGCCGGTTGATTGACGCGGGCGCCGCCGCCGTCATGCCGCTCGGGGCGCCTATCGGCTCGGGCCTGGGCATCCAGAACCCCGCGAACATTCGCATCCTGCGCGAGATGATAACCGCCGTGCCGCTGATCGTAGACGCGGGGGTGGGCACGGCCTCCGACGCCGCCGTCGCCATGGAACTCGGCGCGGATGCAGTGCTCATGAACACCGGCATCGCGCTTGCGCAGGACACCGTGCTCATGGCCGAGGCCATGAATCACGCTGTCGTCGCCGGCCGCCAAGCGTATCTCGCCGGCCGTATGGCCAAAAAGCTCTACGCCTCTGCCTCGAGCCCCCTCGAAGGCGTGGTTCGATAGAAACGTATGGAGACAGTGAGGATTTCCCGGAAGTTCCAGGTGGTCATTCCCCGAAGCGCAAGAGAGGGTCTTCATCTCAGGCCGGGTCAGCGATTAAGTGTTTTCGTGTACGACGGTCGCCTTGAATTCGTCCCAATTCGCCCGATAAGGGAAATGCGCG
>QHZN01000283.1 GCA_003225365.1 Acidobacteriota bacterium | reverse complement strand
AGACTATTCCACGCCAGAGCAGGACATTCCCGCCAGCGCCTTGCCCGGGGGTCGGCTGTGGGAAACCTGCATGACCATCAACGATACCTGGGGCTACGCTAAGAACGACACGAATTGGAAATCTGTTGAAGATTTGACGCGCAAGCTGATTGACATCGCGAGCAAAGGCGGGAATTTCCTGCTCAATGTCGGCCCCATGCCCAGCGGCGAATTCCCGCAGGCGATCCAAGAGCGCCTGGCGCGCATGGGAGATTGGATGAAGGCGAACGGAACGAGCGTCTATTCGACCACCCAGTGCCCGTTCCGGAACTTGCCCTTCGACGGCCGGTGCACGGTGAATGGGTCGAAGCTCTACCTTGAGGTGTTTAACTGGCCGAGCGATGGACTGAAACTTGCTGACCTCGACACGCAAGTGCTGAGCGCGCGGTCGCTTGATGGAAACGAAGAGCTCAAGGTCTCTATAACCGGTGTGGTCAGGACTAGCGGTAAGAACGGCCCCTGGGTGGTCTCGATCAGTAAGCCCTCCAAGCTTGATTCTATTGCGACTGTCGTCGAGCTCGATCTCGCCGGACCGCCCCAAATCGCCGCAACCAATCTCGCCGTGCTCCCCGAAGCCTCGGGCGCTTACAACCTCGACGCAGGCTTGGCGGAGGTCCACGGCAAGACGATTCAGTACGACTGGCAGGGCGTTCGGCGCGAGGACTTCATCGGTTCATGGACCGACGCCGGCGATTTCGTCACCTGGACGCTCAACCTGCCAGCCGCCAAAAAATTCCAGGTTGAGATTTCTTACGCCTGCCCGCAGGGAAACGAGGGGAGCGCCTTTACCGCAGGCGTCGAGGGCGGAGCGAGTCTATCGGGCGTGGCTCAAGCCACCAAGGGCGAGCGCGATTTTCGCACCGACTCGCTCGGGGAGTTGACCGTGCCGGCGGGGCTCCATCGCCTGGAGGTTCGGGTTACCAAGCTCGCCCACGCTCAAGCCATGAACTTGCACCGGCTGCGGCTCGTCCCCGTCCGGTAGCGCGGCCATCCCGTTCGCTTCGCTCAGGGCAGGCCTGGCCGCGAATAGAGCGGGCGGGACGCCCGCGCTACCGGTTAGCCAAGCACGGGCACGACCACCGAGCGCGCGGCGCGGAAATCCTCTCCGGCCAGGGCCAGCATCACGCGCGCCACGTCTTCCGTTTTCACCCACTTCGAAAAATCCGATTTTGGCATGGCGCTGCGATTGGCGCGAGTATCCATAGTGCCAGGCATCACGCAATGGACGCGGATGTCGTAGTCCTTGAGCTCATCGGCCAAGATTTCGCTCAACTGCCGCACTGCGCCCTTGGAGACAGCATACGCCGCGATGCCAGCGCCTCCGCCTCGAAGTATGGCGCCACTTGAAACCGTGACGATGCGGCCGAACTTCTGCCTAACCATGACTGGCACAACGGCCCTGAGAACGGTGACGAGCGAACGCAGATTTGTCGCTAGCATCTGTTCCCACACCGCCTCTTCGGTCTCGAAGCTCCGCCCTGCGGCGAACCCGCCGGCCACGGCGAAGAGCAAATCAATCCGACCCCAACGCGAAACCACCGCTTCGGAGAAGCGGCTGACGTCGTCGCTTTTGTCAAGGTCAACCTGGGCGCCGAACAGTGCCGCGCCTCGGCCTCCCGCGACACTTTCAAGTGCGTTCCACTCGCCGGCGTTGCGGTACGGGATGGCTACGCGCGCCCCGGCTTCGATGAGCGCCCGAGTCACGGCGCTACCGAGCGCACCCGTCCCTCCGGTTATTATTGCTACTCGGTCAACAAAGCCCATCTTTCCTCCAAGGCTTGATGGGAGCGTTCCCCCTGCCATTACAACGAAACCAGGTCTTGGTTAACCGGCCAGCGGGGTTCAATCGCAAGACGCGAGCCATTCGGAAATACAGACGCC
Source organism: Acidobacteriota bacterium (assembly GCA_003225365.1). Taxonomy (GTDB): domain Bacteria; phylum Acidobacteriota; class Terriglobia; order UBA7540; family UBA7540; genus Gp13-AA74. The sequence goes on along the minus strand of QHZN01000283.1, from coordinate 9,245 downwards.
CCGTGGTAGGCAAATTGCATCATACCATTCTCGAACCTTTCATGTTACGCTACGCAGGCTTTTGGGAGCCTGGATAAGTCTTCTGTTGTCTGCAAGTTTTATCGGTCCGTTAATGCACTCATGCGGGGCAGAAGTTCGGGGCTCGCCTGGCATGAGGAAGATTTTACTATGCGCATCACTTTGCGGTTGACCCTTTCGCTGATCGTCGCTGTCGTGCTGGTCGCATTTCTATCCACCTACTTCGACGTGAAAGACCAGAAGCAGGGGATGAGGGATGAGCTCGAAAAGCGGGCGGAGATCCTTGCGGAAAGCCTGAATGAGACCGCCACGCCGCTGATTCAAAGGCAGGCGACGGCGGAGCTGGAGCGGTTCGTCGAACACTTCGGACAACGCGAGCGGCTGGCCGGCGTCGCCATCTACTTGAATCCTGGACATCTGCTGACGATGACTCCGGGCCTCGACCTAAGCCTCGTCACGCCCCCTGCCGCGATCCGGGTGGCAATGGAAAAAAGGCAGCCGACGGGAGGGTTCTTCCGGCAGGGCGACTCGACGCTATATGCCTATGGCCTGCCGCTCGAATACGACGGCAAGCCGGTTGGAGTTCTCGCCCTCTTCCACAACGCCGACTATATCGATGCGCAGACGACTTCCCTTTGGTGGCACAGTTTCATCAGCGTTCTAATCCAGGTTCTTTTCATCGCCCTCGTCACGTTGTTGATCATTCGCTGGAGCGTATTGAGCCCCATCCATCGGACGGCGCGCTGGATGAAAGAAATGCGGACGCGGGGGATGGCGGCGAGGCCTATGCTGCCGGAACCGGACCTGTTCGAGCCCTTGACCGAGGAAGTAGCGCATTTCGCGCGCAGTCTGAAAGCAGCTCGGGCGGCAGCGGAAAAAGAGGCGCGCTTGCGCGTCCAGGCGGAATCGCTCTGGACGGCCGAACGGCTTCGCGTGCACGTGCGCAGCAAACTGCGCCAGAGCCGCTTGTTCGTGGTTTCCAACCGCCAGCCTTACATGCACGTCCATCGCGGGAAAACGGTGGAAACGCTCGTCCCCGCCAGCGGCTTGGTGACGGCGCTCGAGCCGATTCTGCGCGCCACCGACGGCACTTGGATTGCCCACGGCTCCGGGGACGCCGACCGCGAAACGGCGGACACGCACTCCCGGCTCCGCGTCCCTCCCGACGATCCCCACTACACGTTGCGGCGCGTATGGCTGGCGAAGGAACAAGAAGAAGGGTACTACTTCGGCTTCGCCAACGAGGGCCTTTGGCCGCTCTGCCACATCGCCCACACCCGGCCGGTCTTCCGCAGCACCGACTGGGCGCATTATCAGGCGGTCAACCAAAAGTTCGCCGACGCCGCGCTCGAAGAGATGCAAGGGATCGATCAGCCAACGCTGCTCGTCCAGGACTATCATTTCGCCTTGCTGCCGCGCCTGGTAAAGAAAGAGCGGCCCGATGCGCGGGTGGCGATTTTCTGGCATATCCCCTGGCCTAATCCCGAGGCCTTCGGCATCTGCCCCTGGCAGCGCGAGCTGCTGGACGGCTTGCTCGGCGCCGACCTAGTGGGTTTCCACATCCTTTCGCACTGCCAGAACTTTCTCGGAACCGTGGATCGGACGCTCGAGTCGCGGATCGAAGAAGAGCGGCTGGCCGTGAACCGGCAGGACCACCTGACCGAGGTCCGGCCGTTCCCCATCAGCGTGGCCCTGGAAGAGCCGGCGGCCGCCACCGCCCTCGTGAGCTCTCCCTACATCGAACGCGCCGCGCTCCTCCGCGAGCTCGGCGTTACCGCAAAGTTCATGGGCGTAGGCGTGGACCGCGTGGACTACACGAAGGGCATCGTGGAACGCTTCCACGGCGTCGAGCGGTTCCTCGAGCGGTGGCCGAACTACCGCGGGCAATTCACCTTGGTTCAAATCGGCGCGCCCAGCCGCACTCACATCAAGCGCTACCACGATTTGCTTGCCGAAGTCGAAGCCGAAGCGGATCGAATCAATTGGCGCTTTCAGACCTCCGAATGGCGCCCCATCGTATTCCTCAACCGGCATCACAGCCACGAAGAGATTGATCCTTACTACCGCGCGGCCGACCTCTGCATGGTCACTTCGCTCCACGACGGGATGAATCTGGTCGCCAAGGAATTCGTGGCCGCGCGCGATGACCTTCAGGGCGCGCTGGTCCTGAGCCGGTTCACAGGCGCATCGCACGAATTGCGAGACGCGCTCCTGGTGAACCCTTACGATATCGAACAACTCGCCGAATCCATCCGCTACGCGCTCGAAATGGACTCCGAGGAGCGCAGCGAGCGCATGCAGCGCATGCGCCGCGTGGTGCGCGAGCACAACATTTATCGCTGGGCAGGCAACCTGATTACCGAGCTCCTGGAAATTCGGCCGGAGAAGGAGAAGGGCAAGGAAGTGGCCTCTCCGGCGGTCGTAGAGCTCGCCACGCGACGGGGGGCGGAATAGTTTTGAGCGCCTTGCGAGTGCCGCCCCACCTGTTCGCCCGCTGGGGGGACTTCCGCGACCGCATGGCGGCCGCAAAGCATTTGGCATTGGTGCTCGATTTCGACGGCACACTGGTTCCGATCCGCCGCCGCCCCACCCAAGCTAGGCTTGCGGGCGGAACACGCCGAGTGCTCGAGCGGCTGGCCCGCCGTCCGCGCCTGACCGTGTTCCTGGTAAGCGGGCGGATGCTCGCCGACCTCCGCTGTCGGGCTGGGGTTTCGGGCGCCGGGTTCGGCGGCCTGCACGGATGGGAGAAAGAGGGCGGGAATCGGAAGCCGGCCGAGCTTCGGCGGGCCTTCCGTGCGTTGAAGCGGCTTCTGGATACGCGCCTGGCGGGCCTTCGAGGCATTGAAATCGAGGACAAGGGTTGGGCGCTCACCGTCCATTATCGCGGTGCATCACGGGACACCGCCTCCCGAATGCAGGCAATTCTCGGCGAGACCCTCGATTCCTTTCACGAGCCCGTGCGCGTTCTGGAAGGTAAAAAGGTATGGGAAGTGCTCCCCCGCGAGAATCGAGGGAAAGGTTCCGCCGTCCGCTCCTTGGTCAGGCGGATGCCCCCAGGAACTTTGACGGTGTATCTGGGAGATGATACCAGTGACGAAGCGGCGTTCGCGGCCCTACGGAGCGCCGTGACCGTGTGTGTCGGCGCGGGGAGTGAGCCCACGCGCGCTCATTATCGCTTGCGAGGTCCCGCCGAAGTGCGCCGCTTCCTCGAGCGTTTGGATGGAGAAATTGCGTGAACGCCGCCGAGCACCCCTTCCAGTTTTACACCGCCGCCTACCTGACGCGTATCGGAAACCAGAAGGCTTCGAATCTCGCCGAGCTTCGCCGGGACCTGGAAGGTTCGAGCGACGCCTCGATCTTCTACCACACCTACCAGAGCCTGAGCAGGCACCATTTCCTGACGGAGGGCTTCTCGAACGACTTCGCGCAGTGGGTCCTTGCGGCGTGCAACCGTCCGCGGCTGGCCGAGGAAATGGCCTCGCTGGACATTAGGGACTACGTTGCGCTCGCCGGTCTGCGCGCCGACCTGTTGCGCGTCGTCAAGGACTTTTGCTTGGCCCATCCCAAAGAGTCGGAACTGAACGCCTTCGAACCCTTCTACTTCTGCGAGGCCATCGAGATTCCCATACCTCTCGGGCTCGAGGTCCGCACGCTCCGGGAATTCCACGACTCGCTCGGCGAACTGAGCCACTCCTCTCTTTACTATCATTTCGTTTCATCCCGCCTTCGGCTGCATCTTCGTTCGAATGATTTTTCCTTATGGCTCGAAAAGGAATTGGGTCTCCGCGCCTTGGCCGAGCGGGCGAACCGAATTGATATTTACACTCGTACGCTCGAAGGCATCCAAGCGCGCCTCATGGCGCTGGTGGAGGGAGAACTCGCGAAATGAGCGTGGAAATCGCCAAAGCACACTCCTTGCAGCTCGACGATTACGCGCCGATCCTGGGCCTGCCGGAGATCCACGAACTCCGCTCGCTCGCCGAGCGCCTGAAGGGCCGCAGCGTCCAGATGGTGAATTCGACTGCCGTGGGCGGCGGCGTCGCCGAAATCCTCAACCGCCTGATCCCCATCCTTTCCGAACTCGGTCTGGCCATTCGCTGGGAGGTCATGACCGGCGGGAACGATTTTTTCGAGGTGACCAAGGCCTTCCACAACGCGCTGCACGGCGGGGCTTACGAAGCCCGGCCCCAGAACTTCGAGATCTTCCAGCGGTACACGGAACAGAACCGGGCGCGCCTGACGCTGGACAGCGAATTCGTCGTCATCCACGACCCCCAGCCCGCGGGCCTCATCGACGCGCGTGCGAACCACTCAGGACACTGGTTTTGGCGCTGCCATATCGACCTGTCGCAACCCAACAAAACCGTTTGGTCGTTCCTTGAGCCTCTTGTATCGCGGTATGATGGCGCGATTTTTTCTTCGCCGGAGTTCGCCCGCCAGCTTTCCATTCCTCAGTACCTCTTCTACCCGTGCATTGACCCGCTTTCGGAAAAAAACCACGACCTAGAGCCCGAATTCGTTCACGAAGTCCTCGAGCGTTTTGGGATCGACTCGAAGCGCCCCATCCTGACGCAAATCTCGCGCTTCGACCGGTTGAAAGACCCGCTGGGCGTCGTAAGGGCTTATCAGATAGTGCGGAGATATTTCGACTGTCAGTTGGTTCTGGCCGGCGGCGGCGCGGCCGACGATCCGGAAGGCGGCGTGGTGCTGGCGGAGGTTAAGGAGGCGGCCGGGCCCGACCCCGACATCCACATTCTGGACCTTCCACCCTGGAGCGCGCTGGAGATTAACGCGCTTCAGCGCGCCTCAACCATTGTCATCCAGAAGAGCCTGCGCGAGGGCTTCGGTCTGACCGTCGCCGAAGCTTTGTGGAAGAAGAAGCCAGTGATAGCCTCGGCGGTCGGCGGCATCCCCCTCCAGGTCATCCATAAACACACGGGGCTGCTCGTCCATTCCGTCGAAGGAGCGGCTTACCAGATTCGTTTCCTGCTTGCGAACCCCGCCATCGCGGACCGGCTCAGCCAGCAGGGCCACGAGCACGTCCTCGAGCACTTCCTGATTACCGGCAACGCCAAGCGATACCTGACACTCTTTCTGCACTTGCTCGATTCCGGCCAGCCTGCGGACGCGTAGCATATCTTTACTTTCACGGTTATCCTCCGACCGACTGCCGAAGCGCCTCTTCGAGCGAGGTGAACCGGAACTTGTAGCCGGTCCTTTCGGCCACGCGCGGCACGACGCGCTGGGAGGCTACGAGCAACGTCGAGAGTTCGCCGAAGAGCAGAGCCAGGGCGAAGCGCGGCACGGGAAAAATCGCCGGACGGTGAAGCACGCGGGCAAGCGTTCGCGTGAATTCCTGGTTGATGACAGGCTCGGGGGCGACCGCGCTCGCGCGCGCGCCCTGCTTCCGCTTCCCACGCCACTGAGACTCCAGCTAGGAAGTCCGTTCCCGGCGCCGATGCCTCCTCGAGCACCTCATCGCCCCGCGAGCCGTAATAGCCGACGGCCGAAGCCGAAACCAGCACGCGCGGCCGCGACTTTAGGTTTCTAAGCCCTTCAACCAGATTCGCTGTGCCCTGGACGCGGCTCCGGCGGATGCGCGCCTTCTTCGCGGCCGTCCAGCGTCCCGAGGCCACCGAATCGCCCGCGAGGTGAAATATGGCTTCTACGCCTTCAAAGGCCTCGGCGGGCGGTGGGCCCTCCTCCGGATTCCAGGCGTGAACTTCGGCCGCGCCCAGAATCTTCCGAGCCACCTCCGGCCGCCGCGACAAAATCAGCGGACGGTCGAGCTCGCGCACAAGTCTCCTTCCGATGAATCCCGTAGCCCCGGTGACGAGCGCGCGCATTGCGGCACCTCCGAGAGTCTGTCATAACCAGATTTCACTCAAACTCCCGGCGTTTGGCAAGCCTTTCGGAAGTTTTCTGAGTTTTCGTCACGTTTGATTCTTGCGGAAGTATTGACCGGAGGCTGGCAGGCCCCGGATCACTTTTGCGCATCTTCCTCACGGAGCGGCGAGCCACAGCGCCGGCACTCCCGCCGCCGCCGAGCGTTGAGTGTTCCGCAGCGCGCGCACGTGACGTACATCGCGCGGGCGAAAACCTGCGTGACCAAGGCGCTCCCGCCCAATATCGCCGCAGCGAGAACGATTTGTTCGAGGGTCTCATTCACTCGCCAACCTCGGGGCCTTCAGGCGGTGGACATCTTGCGGCCGGCGCGGACGGCTTCGAGAAACCGGCGGGCGTTTTCGGTGACCACATCAACGCGGCCATCCGCGAGCGCCTTGACGTCCACGAGCTCGCCTCCCGCGGCCACCGCCGCCGCGCCCGCGCGCATGAACGCCGGCGTGGTCTCGAGGTTGACGCCGCCGGTCGGCACCAGCGGGATGTCGGGCAGCGGCCCGCGAATGGCTTTGATGTACGCCGGCCCGCCAACTGGACCGCAGGGGAAAACTTTGACCAAGTCCGCGCCCGCGCGCCAGGCGGCAAGGATTTCAGTGGGTGTTAGCGCCCCAGGGATGCACACCCTTTTGGCTTTGCGCGCCGTGCGGATGACCGGCAATTCCAGCGAAGGCGTAACGATAAACTCGGCCCCGGCGGCGATGGCCCTCGCGCAGGTCTTCCGGTCCAAGACCGTTCCGGCCCCGATGAGGGCGCGGCTGCCGAAGCGCCGCGCCACTTCGCCGAGCACTCGGAGGGCGTTCGGCACGGTCATGGTGATTTCCGCCACGCCGACGCCGCTCGCCACAATCGCTTCCGCCGCCGCCAATGCGATTTCGGCCGTTGGCGCGCGGACGATAGGGATCAGCCCCACTTCGCGGATTTTTTCGAGTGCTCTTTTTTTAGACCAGGCCATTTCGAATCTCAGCTTTTTAGCCGCCCGTTAAAAGTAACGAGGGCCAAGAGACGGGAACCAATATTCGTCTCAGCTTGCTTGTCACTTGCCACTCGCCACTTATCACTTTCCTCACCGCGCCACGCGCAGGCTCGCGCCCTTCAGCAAGCTCTCGACTTCCTGGAGCGTCGCCCAGTTGAAGTCGCCCGGGTTCGTGTGCTTCAAGGCGCTCGCGGCGTTGCCGTAGCGCAGCGCGGCTTCCCAGGAATTCTTCGACAGCCGCCCATAAATAAATCCCGCGCTAAAAGAGTCCCCGCCGCCGATTCGGTCCACGATCTCGAGTTCGTACTTCACGTCGTCGTAAAACCTGCCTTCGGCGTAAGCGATGGCCGTCCAGGTGTTTCGCCATACCAGCGGGTTTTCGCGCAACGTGATGGCCACCGCCTTGAACTTGAACCGTTCGTCGAGGCGTCGCGCTACCTCCTTGTACGCGTCCGGTGAAACCTGCCGAAAGCCTTCCGCGTCGGTCTTGCCTTCCGCCTGAATTTTGAATACCACGCCCGAATCTTCTTCGGTCGTGATCAGCACGTCCACAAACTCCATGAGCGGCTCCTGGACCGCTTGCGCGCGGTCCGGGGGCCAAAGCTTGCTGCGGTAATTCAAGTCGTAACTCACCGTCACGCCCGTGGCTCGAGCCGCTTCGAGCGACTGGCGAGTCACCTTAGCGGCCGATTCCGACAACGCCGGCGTGATGCCGCTGGTGTGGAACCAGCGGGCGCCCGCAAAGACTTTCTTCCAATCCACCTCGCCCGGTTGAATGCGGCTGATGGAGGAGTCCGAGCGATCGTAGAGAACGGAGCTCGGACGCGGCGCCGCGCCGAATTCCACGAAATAGAGCCCCATGCGGCCATCTTTCGCCCAGAGGATTTGGGAAGCGTCCACGCCCGCCTGGCGCACGCGCCCCGCGGCCAGCCGTCCGAGCGCGGTGGTCGGCAGGCGCGATACCCAGGCGCTCGTAAGGCCCAGTCGCGCCGCGGCCACCGCCACGTTGAGCTCGCCGCCGCCAAGCTCGACTTCGAACGTCGTCGCCTGCTCCAGACGCCGGAAATTCGGTGGCGCCAACCGCAGCATCGCTTCGCCAAATGTGATGACTTCAGCCATAAGTGCCCCCAGAAGTTTTCGCGCCAGCCCAATATAGACTTTCCAGCAAAAAAATCCAGCGTTTGTGTGCGCAGGACCACAGGCCCCTCATCCTTGACATTGCTTTCCGCCGCCCGATAGAGTGAGGTCTAGTCTCATTCGGCAGGTAACGTGCCGTAGGACAATGGGGCCGATGAGAAAGTCCCTTTGGTCGTCATTCTGTGTCATGGGGAAGTCGGGACGATGAGAAAATCGCTTTGCTTGTCATTCTGAGAAGGTTCCTTCGATTGTCATTCTGAGCGAAGCGAAGAATCCCTTGCCCATGTTCTCGGCCCCATCAAGGGATGCTTCGTCCCGACGAGTCGGGACTCAGCATGACAGAAGCTGTAGGTCAGCACCGCGCCAGGAGCGAAGTGGCGAACCTTGAAAGCACAATTCTCGGCGGCATTCTCGCCCGGCGGCGCGAGCGCCTGGTCGAAGCGAAGACTCGCGTGCCGCTCCGCCTTCTTCAGGAATCGGCGAAGGCTCGGTCCGACTTTCGAGATTTCGCGCGGGCAATCGCGCGTGGAGGAGGAATGATCCACGTCATCGCGGAGTTGAAGCGCGCCTCGCCCACGCGCGGGATACTCTCGGCGAAATACCGCCGGCGCGAAATCGCGCAGGGCTACCAGGCGGCCGGGGCTCGGGCGCTTTCCGTGCTGACCGAGGAAGACAATTTCCTCGGCTCCCTCCAGGACCTCGTAGACGTCCGCGCGGCCGTGCGACTGCCGGTGTTGCGGAAAGATTTTATTCTCGAGCCCTATCAAGTTTATGAATCGGCGGCGGCGGGAGCGGACGCCCTGCTCTTGATCGTGGCGGCGCTCGAAGAGGGCGAACTCGGTCAACTTCTCGAACTCTCGCATGAAATTGGCATGGCCGCGCTGGTCGAAATTCACGACGAAGCCGAGCTTGACCGGGCACTCAAGGCGGGCGCGAAGATCATCGGCGTGAACAACCGCGATTTGAGAACACTCGATGTGGACATCGAGACGTCGTTCCGCCTGCGGCCGCGCATTCCGCCCGGCGTGGCGGCGGTCAGCGAGAGCGGCATCCGCACGCCGCAGGACCTGAAGCGGCTCGCCGACGCCGGCTACGACGCGGCGCTGATCGGCGAGCGCTTCATGACTGCTCCCGACCCGGGTGAGGCGCTGGCCGCCTTGTTGGGTGCCGGTAGGGAGAAGTCAGAAGTCAGGAGTCAGGAGCCAGGAGTCAGAAG
>QHZN01000212.1 GCA_003225365.1 Acidobacteriota bacterium | reverse complement strand
AAGTCGATGCAGATTAGATCCAGGAATCTGTCGAGGGTCGCGTGATCGACTGCTGTTCTCCCAAAGAAAGTGGGAGGCACGAAGTAAGAGTCCGGGTTCCCGAAAAGATCGCGGAGGGTCAGCCCCAGATAGCGCGTCAGAAGCCCGAACACTAAGCTAGCAAAGTCGGTAATACTTATTCCCGTTGTTTGCCTGAACAGCTCCGCCAAGTCAACAAAGTCAGGGCTTGCTGCTGCTTTGTGGGACTTGGCTGTCTCCATGAGGATTATCTGGGTTCTTGCAATCTCGTTTGCGTAATCCTCGCGGCCGAGATAGCTGGAAAAAGGTATTAACGCGGCGGCTTTATCTCGAACTGGGCTTGACGGCGCGAATCGTACCGTCAAGGAGAGATCGTTGGCTATCAGGCAGCACTGACCGATCGCGAGCAAATCTTCCGGGCTGTCGATGCTCTGGCCGTCCGATGCGCAGGACAACGCCGCCTGTCGGCACACATAAAGCACGGTCATCCTCGTAACGGCCACGCCTGCGGGATAGCGCTCGCGCACTCTCTCTACCCTCGTGGCTTCCGCCCCGAACAGGAGCTTACAGATCTCCTTGTCCGTCTCAATGTCGGGCTCGTTCAACCATGTCCGCATCACGGCGTTGATCTTACCGAGTGACACGATCACGGAGTAGAAGGACAGCGGGCGCAAGAGGGCGTGCAGATCATCAAGCGACCCGCGTTTGCCGTATACCTCCTCGTAGGTTATCAGCACCCCGATTCGAGGCACTTCTTGGTCCTCCGAGACACGAAGGGGAATTCTACCATCCTGTAAGGGAATTGAGTTGCCTGAGCAACCAGCCAGCCGGGGCAGGAGGAGAACGCCGCCAGACGCGGGTCAGCTATGTTTGGCCACGAAGAGCAGCAGGGCAAAAATCACAATGGGGATCAGCGCCAGTAGGACGTAGAAGGCGATTTTGCGCGGCCAGGGCGAGCGGCGGCGCTTCCAATCGCGCAGCTCGTCGCGGTCGGCCACGCCTACCCGGTCCGGGTGCTCGAGGTCCAATGTGAACTCGCGTGCGGTCGTGTAGCGCTTCCCTGGGTCGCGCTCCAGTGCACGGTAGATGATCTCCTGAAGTTGAGGAGAGATCTCGGGATCTATTTCGCGCGGCGGGACGGGGTTATTGAGCAAGCGGTCGTTCATAATCAGGAAGGGGCTGGAGCCGGTCCAGGGGACTTTGCCGGTGAGCATTTCGTAGAGCATCACGCCGAGCGCATAGAGGTCGGCGCGCGCGTCGCCGCGTTTTCCTTTCACTTGTTCGGGGGAGATGTAATCGGGCGTGCCGAGGGCGCTCTGGAGGTTTGAGAAGGTGATGCGGCGCGCGCCGGCGTTCGAAGCGATGCCAAAGTCAATAATCTTCGTGCTGTCGTCGGCCGCGACGACGATGTTTTCGGGTTTGAGGTCGCGGTGCACCACGCCGTTCCCGTGGATGTAATCGAGGGTCCGGGCGAGCGAGAGCGCGATGCGCACCGCGCGGTCGGGAGGAAATTTCCTCTGCTCGTTCAGCACCTGCCGAAGCAATTTCCCCTCCACCCACTCCATCACCATATACATCCGGCTGCGCCGGTCGTCGGGGAAGACCTTGATGACGCCCGGGTGGTCGAGCCTCTTGCCGATATTTTCCTCGCGCTGGAAGCGCTCGAAGAAGACCGGGTCGCTTTCCATTTCGGGGTGGGGCACTTTGATGGCTACCGGGCGGCCGGTGTCGAGGTCGGTGGCGCGAAAAATGGAGGCCATGCCGCTGCGCGCGACGAGGCTTTCGATGCGGTAGTGGTCGAGCCGATCGCCTGGATGGAGGGGGGTCATCCGAATTGCGATGTTATCACCCTTGCGGCACGGCTTGGCAAGCGCTCGCTCGTCCGGTCACGCGGGGTCATTGCGGATGAATGGCCCCGGGGGTTTCGGAATAACGCTGGACGTAATACGCAATACGTTGTACGCTGAATGCGGTGATTCAAAGCTCCCGTTCGAAGGAGACCGAAGAGCTTTTTCACTACCATCACAGCAGGCGGTTCGGGGCTTTCGAGCGCGTCGCATTGCGGAAGCTGCTCCAACTTCACGCTGCGACGGAGCTTCGAGTATTGGCTTCGCCCCCTGGCAATCGCCTGGAGGCTCTAAGAGGCGAGCGGTCGAGAGAATATTCGATTCGGATCAACGATCGCCGGAGAATCTGCTTCGTTTGGCGTGAGACCCATGCCTACGAAGTGGAGATCGCGGATTAATTAGGGAGACTTCATCATGGTCAAGACATCGAAGCTGATCTCACCTGGTCAAACAAAACGCCGCCGCCGGGGGGCAAGGGGAAAAATGGCCAAGGCGAAAAATCTGATGCCGCCTGTTCACCCCGGCGAAATCCTGCGAGAAGATTTTATGAAGCCACTTGGGTTGACGATCAACAAGCTGGCGCTCGACCTGCACGTTCCTGCCACGCGCATCGGCGAAATCGTCCACGGCCGGCGCCGCATGACGGCGGATACGGCCCTGCGCCTGGCGCGCTACTTCAGCACCAATGCTGAGTTTTGGCTGAATCTGCAAACCTTTTACGACCTGGAAGTCTCGCGGCGCTCCCGCAGCGCTTTCGAGGTGGAACTCTATGTCCATCCAATGGCGGCTGTGGTCTCGTGAGGGATTGGTCGAACGCAATGGGCACTCCCCGGTCACCGGAGCCTGTAGGGACGCCCACGATACATGCCAACGCGTTCGACGCTTCGAATCCGGATCAGCTGGACGCTGATGTTATCGCTTCCGTCGTTGCGCTTGACAAGTTCCGGTGCCTCTTGGCGAGCGTTTGGGCAAGTGGCCGGAGATGGTTTATAATCCGCCTATGGCCGACGACTTGCAATCGCAAATGAAATTCATTGTCGAGCAGCAAGCTCAGTTCGCCGCGGACATTGGAGCTCTAAAAGAGATGATTGAAGCCCATTCGCGGCAGCTTGAGTCTCTCACCTCGAATGTACGCCAGCTCATTGAGGTGAATATGTCGCTCACACACCACCTGGAGGAAACCGACCGGCGCTTGGGCGCCCGCATAGAGCAGCTCGCTGAAGCTCAGGCCCACAGCGACCGCCGCCTCGACGCGCTTATTGACACCGTGGTTAAGCTGGTGCGCCGAAACGGCGGCGCTTCTTGACATCCGCGCCCGCCTCGGCAGGCAACACCTCAAGAAAGCCAGATGTGCAAAAGAGGATTGGTTTCAGCGAAGCCGGTAGGGACGCCCGCGGTACATGCCGACCCGTTCGACGCTTCGAATCCGGATCAACTGGACGCTGATGTTATCGCTTCCGTCGCGCTGGTTGGCAAGCTCCACGAGCGTCTGGGCGGCGGCGGTGAGGTTGGCGTGCTCCGAAACCGAGCGCGCAAGGTCCTCGCCGGCCAGACTGGCGTGCAGGCCGTCGGAACAGAGCGCCAGAACGTCACCGGCGGCGAGAGCGTGTTCCGCGGTTTCCACCCCCACGAAAAGATCCGCTCCGAGAGAGCGGCTAAGGAGGTGCCGGGTTTCAAGGGCTTCCTCGGCGGATACCAGCCCCAGGCGGATATGTTCGCAAGCCACCGTGTGGTCGCGCGTCAACTGGGTCGCCCGTCCGCGACGAATCAAATAACAGCGCGAGTCGCCGACATGTGCGATCGCGGCGCGGTCGTAACGCAGGAGGCAAGCGACCAGCGTAGTGGACATACCGGCAGCCGCGGACCCGGCCGCTAGGGCCGTTTCCAAGACTCTGGCATTCGCTTCCTGGACCAGGCGGCCGAGCAGTGCCGCGGGCAGCTCGTCGGCCGGAGCCTGGCGGAATCCCGCGAGCAAACTTTCGACGGCGGCGCGCGACGCCACCTCTCCCCGCTCGTGGCCGCCTACTCCATCGGCCAGGGCAAACAGCCAGCCGCGCGCTCGCGCCTCCGCCGGCGTTTCCGGCAGCGTGTACCCTAGGAAATCTTCGTTCTGGCTGCGGACGCGCCCGCGGTCGGAGAGTTGGCCGAATTCAACTTCCAGTCGCGGTTCGGAATGCGGAGGGGGGGCTGAAAAGCCTCTCCTTCCGGCGAGCCTCAAGCCTCGATGCTGCTCCATGGTAGTTCCAGGGCCAACAAAGTGCCGGGCGGGTGGGTCCGCCCGGTCGTGCCGATTACTTCCCCGCGACGGAAGGCTGGGGTTGGGCGCGGACTTCGACCAGGGTCGTCCGCCCCGAGCTCTTCGTGGCGCGGGTAAAGTAAATCCCCCCATAGATAGCCCAGATAAGAGCGATGCCCATGGCCAGCAACGGCTCCATCTTCGTGCCGTATCCCATGAACGGCCCGATCAAATAAAACCCCATGCAGGCCAGGTTCGCGAGCAAACCGAATACCGGCACAACGAAGTGGCGGGTGAATTTGAATTTCGGATGCTTGTGAAAGCAAACCAAACAAGTCACGCAGCTCAGCCCATAGAGCAGGAATGTCCCGAAATTCGAGGCCAGAGTCATGGTGAGCAGTGAATTTGGCAGCGCCGCCATTTTGTCATGGGTTGTGTATCCGAAGCTCGACCAGAAGCCGTGCGGCAACGCCTGTATGGTGGCATCGGTAGGCGCGCCGGCGTCTCCGAACAACATCACCAGCGAAACCACGCCGACCACGGCCGAGATTGTGGCCAACGTCCAGATGGCGCGATGGGGCGTGAGGTTCTTCGAGTGGAGCAGCCCGAAATGCTCCGGCACTTCCTGGTCTTTGCCCATGGCGTAAGTCACGCGCGCCCCGGTGTTCATGCAAGAGAGCGTCGTGCCAATCAGCGCCAGAACGACGGTCGAGGCTTCGACCAGCATGAAGATTCTTCCCCGGCCGGGGCCGAATAGCGCGTTGCCCACGACTACCATCATGTCGCCGATAGGCGCCGCTGAGCCAGCGGCATTTTGCATAGAGTATCCATTATTCAGGAAGTAGTTGCCACAAAAATACTCGACGAGGTAGCAGAACGCTCCCTGAACCAGCAGTGACGTGATCACTGCGATCGGCACGTCACGTTTGGCATTCTTGGCCTCCCCACCCATGGAGGTCACCGATTCGAATCCCACCAAGATCAGGATAGCAACCGTAGCTTGGACGAATACCCACCCCCAATTGTGGGCTTTCAGCACGGAGCTGGCGGAGGGATGGGAAAGGAATGCGCCGCTGGAATCCCGTTCGGGGTAACTGATATGGTAGGGCACGGGCTTGCCTGCGGCGTCGAGCTTGGGCAGAGGTGCCCCGCTCGAGCCGCGCATGATGGTTTCCGTCTCTTGCCCGTTGACGAGCGTCTTTTGCGTCGCGAACTCGTAGTTGTACGCCTCGCCGGAAGGCGGGTCGAATTGCCACGCGACGCTGCCCGGAGGATGGTTCATCCGATAGCCGAGTGCCATGACGGAGAACACCAGCAGCGCCGAAATTTGGATGACGTTGATGGCCACGTTCACCGCGGTTGAACCGGTCACGCCGCGATAGGCGATATAGGCTACCAAGAATGAGAACACAATGGCGACCACCGCCATAAACGCCGGGCCAGGATTGGTGGCGCTCTGGAAATTCGGCCAGAGGGTCCCCACCAGGTAGCCCACAATAACTCCCGTGACCGCAACCATGACTCCGGGATAGATCCAGTAGTAAAGGTGCGATGCCCACCCCACGATGAACTTCGAAAGCCGGGCGAAGCGCCACGCCTGGTCGTGGTTGAGGAAGGCTTGTTCGGCGAAGTAGTAGGAGCTTCCGGTTCCCGGATAGAGCTTCGCCATCTCCGCATAACAGACAGCCGTGGCCAGGCAGAGCAGCAGGGCCACGAAAATCCCCAGCCACATGGCGGGCGCGGTCACTCCCGTGGTCGCCTGAATGTAAAAAGTCAGCCACAGAAAGGCGCCTGGAGCTATCAGCGCCATGGCGTTCATCGTCAGTCCCGTCAGCCCCAAGGTCTTCTTCATTTCAACCGGTTGGATATTCTCCGCCATGCGTACTATCCTCCTCAATAATTTGCGTCCTCAGCCAGCAAAGCCATGATGCCGGAGGGCGCCCCCGCAAGTAAAACGCAAATTTTCTATCGGCGAGATAACTCTTGGCTATGACCGCGCGGTCGGTTCACCTACTGAGCATGATTAAAAAAATCTATTGCCAGCGTTCCGGCGCGCGGACTAGGCTTAACGGCGAGCGGAGCGGGGGCAACTAGTCTTGGCCGGACTTGGATTGAGGAACTGCCCCTGCGATTTCGAACCATGAAGCTGGCGGGGTTCTTTTTGCTGGTGGCGGGATGGGCGATTGTTCTCGCGGCAACGGCGCTTCTCGCGGCGACGGCGCGGACGGCATTCGTGCTGGCGGGAATCGGCATTGAAGTCCTAGGGCTGGCGCTCGCCGCGCGCTCGCATCGAATCGCCGGAGGAGGACAGGCATGACCCCCTCGCCCTCCGGTCTCTCCGAAGCCGCTTCGGGCCTCTGCATCTTTTCCATCCTCCTGGTTCCCTTCGCCTCGGCGGGTTTGGCGCTGATGAATACGGGGTTAAGCCGGTCACGCAACGCCGCGCACACGATGGTCGCGTCGCTGGTGGTTGTTGGCATCGCGGCGGGCGCGTATTTCGTCTGGGGTTTTTCCTGGCAGGCCTATCCCGGCCTTCCCTCACACGTTGTCGAACTCGGCGGCCGATCTTGGGACTGGATTGGCGCGGAACGCTTCCTGATGCGAGGGCTGAAGCTCGACGGCTCGCCGGCATCGCTCGCGGCATGGCTGGGGATGGTGAGTGTGGGCGTGGCGGCGCTCGTCCCCCTCGGTGCCGGCGCCGAGCGATGGAGGCTCGGCGCGTGCGCGGGTTCGACGGCGCTTTTCGCGGGGTGGACTTATCCTTGGGTCGCGCACTGGGTCTGGGGTGGCGGGTGGCTCGCAGGGCTCGGCTCCACCAACGGCCTTGGCCGCGGATACTTCGACGCAGGCGGGTCGGGCACGATTCACGCAGTGGGAGGCGTCACCGCGCTTGCTGTCGCATGGATTCTCGGCCCCCGGCGGGGAAAATATTCGCTCGATGGCACTCCCACCGCAATGCCCGGCCACAACGGCGTCTTCGTTCTGATAGGGTGCCTCGCGGCATGGATCGGCTGGCTGGGATTGAATTCGGCCGGAGCGATACTTTTCGCCGGCAGTGATCCTGGGGTAGTAGCGCTGGTAGGAGTCAATACCTCCCTGTCGGGATTGTCTGCGGGTTTGGCGTCTCTAGCTGTTACGCGGGCGCGCTTTGGCAAGCCCGACGCCTCGCTCGCAGCGAACGGCTGGGTGGCAGGTCTTGTAGCGTCTTCGGCCGGATGCCCCTTTTTCATGCCTTCAGCAGCGGTTACCATTGGAGCCGCAGCGGGCGCGTTGGTCGCGGTGACGGTACCGTGGTTTGAATCGAAATTGTATGTAGACGACCCCGGCGGCGCTGTCGCGGTCCATGGGCTCGGAGGGTTATGGGGTGTCATGGCCGTCGGGCTATTCGGGAAATTTCCGTCCACAGCACCGGGAGCGAAAGGCGGGTCGGGACAATGGCTGGCTCAACTGGTCGGCGTCGCAACATTGGTGGGAGTGGTGTTGCCCATGACTTACGGCCTCAATTGGGCGCTCGACCGCTTCTACCCCCAGCGCGTTCCTGCCGAGGCCGAGCGACAAGGATTGGATTTGTACGAATTGGGCGCGGGAGCCTATCCGGAATTTATGACTCACACCGACGAATTCTCACAGCAATAGTGTGCAGCCGCAAAAGGTTTGTGCACTCAAGTCCTGACGAATGATTGTGCTGGCCTTGCATGTGAAAAACCTGTTGACTGGATGCCCGAGTTGCGTTATACTATTGCTATCGTCGCATAAGCGATCCTGGCTTCTGGGGGAAGCTGGGGAAAACAAATAGGTTGTTAGGAAGTTCCTCTCAGCCCCATGACTCACGGCCAGGCGAGAGGGAAGCTTTAAAGCGTGCCGGGTGTTGGGCGGAGGGGGTTGGTTTTCCCCTTCTCGGGGAAGCCGAGCACTGATGAGCAATTTCCTCTCTCACATTCTTCTTCGTGATTACCTACCAGTTGTGGGGGCGATTCTTCTCATCGTCTTCGGACTCGCCTATCGATGGCTGCACGTGCGCGCGGAGGAAATCCGGGGCGAGGCGGCGCTCGTCAGGTATTCGAACCTACACCTTTTCACCAGCGCGTTGTCAGACAGCTCGGACCCCAAGCCAGTTTTTGAAGAGATGCTCAACCGCACACTGCATGCCTTGGGAGCTCATGAGGGCTGCTTGCTTCTCCGCTCCCCCGCGCCGGAATTGCTAAACTGTTTGAGCACCCGCGGCTTGTCGCCGGGGGCGGTCATGCGCTTGAAGGGCGAGCCGCTGCACGCCTATGTTGCCACCTGCGCCGCACGTTGGGGTAGTCTGATTGCCTTCGAGGACCTCCGGCAGACGGAACTGGCCGCGGCTTGGCGGCGCGATCCGGTTTTCCAGGAGTTCCGCGATGTCTTCGTTGTAGAAGGCTGGAGGACTTTGGTGGTGGTGGGCCTCCAGATCAAGGATCGCTCTTACGGCGCGCTGATGGTGGGCAGCCGCAGGTCGCGCTCGTTCCGCGCGGGCGAGCTCCGCCTGATGCTCGCTATCGGCAACCAACTGAGCGTCTCGATGGAAAACCGCCATCTCCGGAAAGGCGATGAGCGGAACCAGGAAGAACTCCGCATTCTCTACCGCATCGAGGAAGCGCTCAACGCCACTTTCGATCTCGAAGTCCAGCTCCAGATACTCAAGCGCGAACTGAAGGGTTTGGTGGGCGCCACCAATTTCTGCCTGGCCTTCCGCGATTCTCCCACCGGCAGGCTTGAGACCGTTGCCGCACTCGGACAGCAGCCGCCTGGAGAGCCGCAGACGCCTCTGCGCGTCGAGGGCCTGATGGAATACGTGCTGCGCACTGGCGCGCCTTTGATGATCGGCTCGGATTTCCTCGGGACCGCGCGGCGGCTGGGGATTCGTCATGCCGACCCGCGCATTGCCACTTGGTGCGGCGTCCCGGTGCATTTTTCCGACGGCTTGGTGGGCGTGCTCTCGGTCGCGGATTTCGAGCGCGAGCACGCGCTCGATGAAAAGCAATTCGACCTCCTGAAGCTGCTCGCGGGGCCTATATCGGTGGCCTTTGAAAACGCCCGACTCTTCCACAAAGAGCAGCGGCGCGCGCGCCATCTGGCCTTGCTCAATGAGCTCGGCCGAAAGGCCGCTGCGGTGCTTAATCCGCAGGAGCTGCTGACGTCGATCTGTCCGGAAATCCGCAGCGCCTTCGGCTACGAGCTGGTGCGCGCCGAGACGCTCGACGCCGCCCGGGAGGAGCTCGTCGTCGAGGCCCAGGAAGGCTACGGGGCGGAAGCCGTCGGCCGGCGCTTCAAGCTGAATGAAGGCTACTCCGGCCGCGCCGCGAGCCAGAGCGAGACCGTGCTGGTGACACAAGTGGCGCGCGACGACCGAGACCTGGCCATTGAGGCGGGCGCGAAATCTGCCCTCAGCCTGCCGCTGCGATTTGGAACCGAATTGCTCGGCGTGATGAGCATTGCCAGCTTAAAGGAACACGCCTTCGCCGAGCAGGACGTCCAAACCCTCGGAACGCTCGCCGATCAGCTCGGTCAGGCGCTGCACAACGCCCACGCTTTCCAAAGCGCCAAGGAAGAAGCTATCACGGACGGCCTTACCGGCTTAAAGACCCACCGTTACTTTATGGAAGCGCTGGAAGGCGAATGGAAACGCTCGCCGCGCACGGGCAAGCCTTTCTCCGTCATCATGATGGACCTGGACGGCTTCAAGCCCGTGAACGACCGCCACGGACATTTGGAAGGCGACAAAGTGCTCGTTCACGTCGCCCACACGCTGGAAGGGAAGTGTCGCCAGTCGAACGTGGTGGCCCGCTACGGCGGCGACGAATTCTCCGTCCTGATGCCCGAATGCACCGCCGAGCAGGCCGAGATTCTGGCCGAACGACTGCGCGCGACATTGGCCAGCGACCCCTACCTGAATCAATACGGCGTCACGGCGAGTTTCGGCATCGCCGCCTTCCCCACGCACGGCACCACGCCGGAGGAGATCCTGCGCGTGGCGGACTCCGGCATGTACCTGGCTAAGCACGAAGAGGGCGACCGCGTACGCGTCGCCACCAGCAATCCGCAGACGACCAAGGAAAACTGGGAGCAGGAGTTGGTTAAAGCCTATTTGGGCGTCGCCGTGAAGCGGATGTTCGCCACCGGCCCCGAGACCTTCAACACGTACTTGCAGCGCTTCAAGCAAGGCGCGCACGAGGAGGGGCCATCCTTAATGGATACGGTCACAGCGCTGGCGTTCGCAATTGACGCCAAAGACCACTACACGCAAGGCCATTCCCAGACGGTTTCGCGCCTGGCGGCGCAGATCGCCCACCAAATCGAACTTCCGGAGCCCGAAATCGAGGAGATCCGCCTCGCCGGTATACTCCACGACGTGGGCAAGATCGGGGTCCCCGAAAGCGTGCTCAACAAGCCTTCGCGGCTCACGCCCGAGGAATACGAAATCATGAAGAGCCACACGGTCATGGGCTGGCGGATCCTGGAACCCTTGCGCGTCAAGCCCGTGGACCGCATCCGGTGGATGGTCCGCCACCACCACGAACACTTCGACGGCAGCGGTTACCCGGATGGCCTGAAAGGCGCTGATATCCCGCTCGGAGCGCGCATCCTGACCATCGCCGACGCTTACGACACCATGGTCTCCCAGCGCGCCTACAAAAAAGACCGCACCATCGCCGAGGCTTTGGAGGAACTGCAGCGCTGCAAAGGCTCGCAGTTCGACGCCTTGCTCGTCCAGGCTTTCGTCCGTTCCCTCGAAGCGCTCGGCGCCTTCCCCAGCAACGAAATCCTAAAACTCAATTAGGGCCCGGACCCCCGCTCCTCGATCGCGGGGTCACCCCGCAGGGACCGTGCTCGCGAGCATCACCGGCGCGAGAGCAACATATGCCTTTCCCCACGCTGGCCACCCTCCCTCCAAGAATCCTAACGAATCTTCCGGAACTCACATTATGATTGGTACAGAAAACTTTGCCAGGTCATGCAGCAGTTTGGGAGGAGATGGAGGCGATTATAAAGAGGAACCACAATAAGTACAGAACTTTTCTGTAGAAGTTATCCATGTGGGGATAGGTCTACGGCATCGTGGACAAAGCGGTGACTTCTGAGACGGTTGTGGCGGAGGAGGCGGTGGTGGCTGATAGACCTTCGGTGAACGAAGCATGGAGAGCTTATTGTCGTATTCCGCTCGCTTGGTCCTATCCTTCAGCGTGTCATACGCCTCCTTTACCTCTCTAAACTTATCCTCTATGAGACGCTGAACAGACTTATTCGCACCCGGAGTTTTATCGGGATGGAACTCCATGGCCAAATGACGAAAGGCTGCCTTGATATCATCGGCTTCCGCTGTTGGCGCAACACCTAGAATGTCATAGAACGTAGTCATGGCTTTGGCAACCTGCTGGCATCGGTGATCGCTTGCTCCACGCCTTCACGCGAAGGTCGGACGGATAAGTCTGGTCTTGGCCGGAGCTTCTCCAGGAATCCCCAATCCGCATCTTCCATGCTTGTGGCCAAGACTTCCGTTTCCTTCGACTTCAAGGTCTGAACCAGGGCGTGTACGGTGAGTTGAGGAAAAAGTTCACCAACAGGCTAGTCACTTTTTGGTCGCCCTGCGCATTCGGGTGAGTGCCGTCCGATATGTAATCATTCTCCGCGCTACACGGTGCACTGGTCTGGCCGTTGCACCACACCAACCCATCGGAGCGTGGCGTGTCCCCATTGGCCCAAACGTATGGACCCCAGGCCGTCCAGGGCACTTTGCCGTTCGCGTAATTCAAATCACCCGCAGTGGGGTCTATACTCACCCCTCCGCTTCGGATCTGGAGGATCTGCGCTTCGATGAGCCACTTGACCGCGAAGCCGTACTCGTAGGGATAAGGCTCCGCGCTATGGTCGGTGGTTGAGTATCCGCCGTAGAGCCGGCTGGAGAGAAAGGCCTGCCTCAGATTTGGCCAGCGGGTTTTGGCGGCCCGAAGAATTCCACCCAATTGTTGCTCGAGTAAGAGCGCCTCAGTGTGGCTCACCTCATTCGAGCAGAAGCCAACCGAGGGGTCGCACAGACCTTGATACCCGGACCCCGCCGGGTCGGCCTCGTATTCTTCGATCCAGGCGATTTGCACTTGTTTCTCCGTCACACCCAGCGGAGTGAGGACGGTGTCTCGGACGCGGTCATACTGGTTCCCGAGTGCTGGAGCGCATGACGGCTGTCCGTTCGCAACCGCCCACACACACGGGAGGGCGGAAGTGAGTGCGCCATTGACGATAACCAGCGTGGAGTGGTTGACCACCGAACTCGCCCCAGCTTGCTTCACGAAAACCGTGAATTCGTCCTCGGCTGTTGACCTGCCTACGGAGAGAAACACAACCTTGCCGGAAGGGAGTGGGTTGCCATTGGGGCCAAGAGGCTGAATCAGAGCGGCCCTCGCGAGGCCGGCTGTATTGTGGTCTGCGGGAACGGTGTTGCTCGTGTTCTCGTAGAGCCCTCCTGGGAAGCTCAGGTAGTTCTCTACCGCAGTCATGTCCATTAAAGGTATCCTCGTGGCATTGCTGGCCACGTTGAGCGAGGTAGAGCCAGTTTTACCTCCGAGCGATGCAGATATTGTCACCAGTCCGGCTCCCTGGCCTGTGGCCAGCCCCACTTGCGGTTGACCTGCACTCTCAATCGTCGCCCTATCGAGTTCTGCGGAGCTCCAGGTTGCGTTGTGAGTGATGTCCTTGGTGGACTTGTCGCTATATCTCCCTGTTGCAAAAAACTGTTGCGTTGAGCCAACGGAGATGGAAGGATTGAGGGGACTGATACTGATGGAGAGTAGCTCGGGACCTGCGGTACCCGAGGAACTGATCGACGAAGACCCTCCACAATCGGTCATGCCCGCCGCTAAACATAAGCCGAGCAAGAGCGTGAGCGATAGACGCAGGGTGTTAGCGACTCTCGAGAAGTGCATATTCCCCCCAATGGTAAATTCCAAGACTCCCACTCGTTGCATCTGTGCAAGCGGACTTCCAAGCGAGGCAATGTTCTTCAGCCCCAACGGCAGCTAATCGAATGAGAGCATCTCTGGTATTTTCAGTTAGATATGGTTTTCAGTGAGGTAAAGGCTCGCGCAATCCGAAGTAGTACAGCCTGAGCTTGCTGCGAAATAACTTGCATACGCACAAATTTGCTCGACGCGCGGCTGGGGATTTCATATAGGCGTCGAGAGTTTGTATTATTCCTTCGCTTGAAAAGTGGCAGTCGCGAGGGAACCGAACGGTCAATTGAGGCCATGCCGGGAAAAGACAGGAGCCGTCATTCCTGCCGACGGTTGGAATTGTATACGAATTACCATCTCTAGCGGCCTCGGCCCTGGAAAGAGTCACCCAGATCCGTGGCGAGCCGGGTCAAGGAAGCCGCAGGGATTCGTATGACTCCCACTCTTTCACACCACAAGCGCATAGAGGGAGTCAAGCTCGACTAAACAATTAGACCGCGAAATCGTCGCCGCTGGCAATGCGGAGCGGGCCGAAAAGCTCCCCGCCCGTCAGATGACGGGCGCTCGCCTTTACGTTTTGGGTGTGTCCGAAGGCTCGTTCGAGGTCGAGCGAAGGATACTGGCAGCCTTCTCCAGGCGGTCGAGAAGGTCGGAAGCAATTTGGTAAGACTGATTGCGCTGCTCGTCGGCCGCCCCGCGCGCCACATTTTCGGCCTCGCGGCGGAGGGACTCGAGGGATTTCTGGAAGGAACCCTCCAGACGCGACGCCGCTTGGTCCCCCCATTCTTTGAGCACCAAGGCCGCCTGGCCCACCTGCCTCAGCACCCGATCGGTGGCTTCTTTCGCGGCAGCCTCTGTCCGGCTTTTCATTTCGGCCACGACCTGGGCTGCCCCCTCATCCGCCTGTTTGCTAATTTCCCTCAGGATGGCCTCGCGGCGCCCTCCCAAAAGGTTGTTGAAGTAATTCTCGAAGTCGTACGTGCTGCGCGTTACGCTTTCATCGAGCGTCTTGTGGAGTTGGACGCGGTAGTCTGACGTAGCCTCTTGAACGGCTTTGCCGAGCGATGTGGCGGTGGCCTCGACCATCCCCGCAACCTGGCTGCTGGTTTCTTCGAGCACCTGCTTCGCCTGGGCCTCCAGCTGCATGCGTTCCACCTGGCGCGCCTGGGCCACCTGGTTCAAGTGATCGACGGCCGACTTTCCCAGTTCCGCAAGCTGGGTTCGGACACGATCCAAATGCTTCTGGCCCGAAGTCGAAAGCTGGTGGTCGAAGAGTTCCAGGAAATCTTCCGCTTGCCGTTGGAATTGGGCCTTGGCCTGCGCCAGCGCTTCACCTGCGGTTTTTTTCACTTCGGCGACGGCTTCTGCAGCGGCGCGTTGCTGCTCGTGCCGCAGAGATTTCTGGAGCTCCTCTGGGAAGCCCTTGACCGTCTCCGCCAGTCGATTTCGGAAGCCCTCGAATGCGGAAGTTGTCGAACCTCCCAAATCCTTGCGGAAGCTAGCCACTTTACCTCTGAGATCGCCTTCGAGCACCTGGAGCGTAGCCTGGAGCTTCCCGTGTGCCTCGCCGGCGGCGGCGTTCAAGGCGGCGGCGGCGTCCGCGCCCTGTTTCGCCAAGGCCTTCGATGATTCATCAACGGCGCGTTCCGAGGCCGCCCGAAGCTCGGAAGCGAAGCGGTTGCCTTCGAGCCGAATCTCTTCGAGCCGCTTCGCCAGCCCTTGGTCCAGGGTGTGGTCGAGAGAGGCCAGCGCCGCGTCAACCTTTTCATCCGCCGCTTGCGCCGTGCGTTCGAGGTTCGAGGCGGCAAGTTTCTCTACAACTTTTTCCGTCGCGACTTTCAATTCCGGCTCGAGCTCTCCCAGCTTCTTCTTGAGTTCGTTCTTGAGGCGCCCGGCCGAGGAGGCCACGAGCGCATCCAGGATGGGCCCGAGACCGGCCAGTTGCTCGTCGAGAACGCGGCTGGCAACCTTGGCAGCCGATTCGCGGAAGGCCTCGGCGGAGCGCGGGACTTCGTCTTCCATGCGGCGGCGAGCCTCTTCGAGGGATTTCCATGCGGCGGCGTCGGTCTCGCGGCTGAGCCTGTCGCGTGCTTCGTCGAGCCAGCCTTCCAGGGCTTGCTTGGAGGTTTGCTCGGCTTGCTCCCGCACCCGTCCAAGCTCGTTTTCCCATCCCTCTTGGAAATCGTGCAGCCTCTCGATCAGCCCCTCGGCCTCGTGCCGTGCGGCCCGGACCTGCTCGGCAAGGGCGTCGAGCGAGCGCTCTCGGAGCCCGCCCGGAGGAGCCGGGTCTTGCTCTGCTTCCGTCCTCAGGGCTGGCGCCTTGTCGGCTTCTAGTGCGGCGGGCGGAGCTTCGCCTTCTTCCTCCGGAGGAACGATCTCCTCAGTCTCCTTGGCAAACTGCGATAGGGCTTCAATGGCCATATTGAACTGAGCGGATTTTTCCGGCGGCGCAGGGGGCTCCACCGCAGCGGGAATTTTGGCCGGGGGAGGTGGCTCGAGAGGGCGGGCGCGCAGTTCCAGAAGCTCGGCCCCGCCGGGCGTTCGCTCCCCCTCCGCCACCGGGAGCGGTGGCTGGAAACTCGCCTTCCAATCTTCGGGAGGGAACTTGACCCCCCAGACGTTCCGCGCTTCGAGCAGTTCAACCCCCACTTCGTACGGATCTTCCGGGAAACGCTTTTCGCCCACTCGGATCACCCGCGCCCGCGCCGTGTGGCCGAGCAGCGGGTTCTCGATAACCACTTCGTCGCCCACTGACAACCGATGGAAAGAAGCGAGGCGCGCGCCCTGCTTGTTGATGCCGATTGTCCAGGTGTTCTCCTTGAACGATTGGCCGTCGGCGGACGTGCCTTTGATTGCGACGGGGATGATCATGGACAGGCGAGTGCTTCGCCGCCCCACCACGGTGGGAACGTCGTGTTCTTCGCGGTTGGGCATAGGCGACATCATCTAATGATTATCAAGGTTGCATCGGGGGAAGTCAACGGGACTTGAATACCGGTACTTAAGTACTGCAGCTACGAGGGGAGGAAGGCCCCGTGGTTGCTCGAGAAAGGGTAGGCTTCCCGCGAGGCGCGCGGCACCGCGCTCCAGCACAAAAAACCGCAGGGGTGCGGCGCGGTGTTCATTCGTAGCTCGGGCGTCTCCGATTTCCGAAGCCCTGAAATCGGGCTCGCCCGTGCGCGAGCGCCGGCGCAAAAAAGCTGAGGGTGTGCGCAGCGGTGGCGCGCGTGTGCGCGGGCAAAGCTAAGGCCGGTCCAGGCGGCGGGGCATTCAGCAAAAACGCGCCGGCCCGTAGGCGGCAATGGATAAAGACGTCGAGCCCATCAATATGAGTTCGGTTATAACTTGGGCGGTTATGGGCGCCAGCAAGATACCGTTCCGGAAGTGTCCGGTCGCGAAGATCAGGTTCTTGATTTCCCCGCAGCCGAGGACGGGCAAGTGGTCGGCGGTATCGGGCCTGAGGCCTGCCCAGGCGCGGCGAAAACGGGAGTGTTTGACGGCCGGTGCCAGGCGACGAACGCCTTCGAGGATTGAGGCGAGACCCTCGCCCGTTACGGCTTTATCGAAGCCGGCGTATTCGGCGGTGGTTCCCGCCAGCACGCGGCCGCCTTCGCGGGGGACCAGATAATGATGCCCGGCGCGGACCACCAGCGGGATTTCAGCTTCGCCAGCGGATTCGAATTCGATCATCTGTCCGCGACACGGCGACATGGGCAACCGTACCCCGAGCGGCGCCACCAGTTCCGCCGACCAGCATCCGGCCGCCAAAATGAAGCTGGCCGCGGAGAGCTTTTTCCCTTTGACGGTTGTGCCGGGCGCAAGTTCAATGCTTTCGATGCGCCGGCTTGCCGAAGCAGGCCTGCCTCGCGCGTGGAAGCGCGTCACAGCGGCGCGGGAATGAAACTTGACCCCGGCGCGGAGTGCGGCTTCGGCCAGCGCTGCCGTGAGTTTTTCGTTGTCCACAGAGTGGTCCCCCGCGATGAAAAGGGCGGAGCGGATTTCCGGCGCAAGAGCGGGGACTCGCGCGCGCGCGGCGTCGGCCGTCAGCCGCTCAAGCGGAAGGCCATACGCAGTCTGGCCGGAGAAGACCGCGTCGAGTTCACGCACTTCTTGGTCGCTTCGCGCCACCAGAAGCGTCCCACCACAGCGGTAGCCGACCGTCTGCCCGCTCAACTCTTCAACTTCGGCGACGAAGCTCGGATAGAGGTCGCGGCTCGAGCGGGCGAGTTCGAAGTAAGCGTCCGGCGTGACCGTCTCGCCCTGCGGAGCCAGCATGCCAGCGGCGGCGGAACTGGCCTCTCCCCCAGGCTGGCCTCGGTCCACAACGGTGACCTTCATCTTCGCCTGCGCCAGCCGCAGGCCGATCGAGCAGCCGATAATCCCGCCGCCAATAATGACCACGTCCGGCGATTGGGAGGGGCGCATCGGTTTGGTCACAGGCTTTGAGTGTAGCGAGCTTGGGAGGCTTTACCAAGTTTAAAGTCCTTGACCCCGCCGATGATGCATCCTGCTTGCCTTTCCCGTGCCGCTCGGTGTTGCCCTCTTCGCAGCAACTCCGCACGGCAACCCTTGCCATGGTGGGCTCCTCCCGCGTAAGCTAGCCCATCGACCCGGACGGCGCGCGACGCCGGGCAGTCGACGTCCGGGCCTCGCCTGCTCGTGATATGATGGAGACTCGATTTTCGATCAGCGGAGCGGCGATTGGCCTGCCCGATTTGTCAGAAGCGCAACCCCAAGCGGTTTTGTCCGGCGAAGGCCGCGAGCATTTGTTCGGTGTGTTGCGGCACGGAGCGCGAGGTGACCCTCGATTGCCCTTCCGAATGCCCTTACCTCATCGAAAGCCGCCGCCACGACTTCGAGCGCCGCGACTTCGATTGGTCAAAGCTGCCATTTCCTGACGTTCGAGTGGACCCCTCAATCGCAAAGAACCAAGGGCTCTTGTTCTCGGTGCTTCCTCTCTCGATTTGCGCATTTGCCCGCGCCCACCCGTCACTTGTGGATACGGAGGTCTTGGCCGCGTTACAGGCGCTTGCGGAAACATATCGCACGCTCGCCAGCGGCATCTATTACGAAAAGCCTCCGGACTTTGGCTTCGAGCGGCAGCTCTACGCGGTCCTGAAAGACTCGATTCAGAAATTCAAGAAAGATTTGGCCGCGGGTCTGGGAGCGGCAAGCGTCGCCGACAGCGCCATCCGAGACGTGTTAATTTTCTTCACCCAGCTTGGCGCAAGGCATTTGAACGGCCGCGTGAAGGGCCGGGCATTCTTGGACCTGCTCCGGAAGGAATCCAAGATCGATTACCCTGCCGCGCAGGGGTCGGGTATGATCGTTCGGCCGTGAGGCATGACCAGAAGACAGGAGTCAGAAGTCAGGAGTCAGAAGGTTAGGTTTGTTCACAACGCCCCTTGGCTCAGCACTTCTGTCTCCTGACTTCTGGCTTCTGATTTCTAACTTCTGACTTCTGATTTAATCATGAGCGAAGTGGATGAAGTCCGGGCGGCGGCGGACATCGTTCGCATCCTCGGCGACTACGTCAAGCTGCGAAAGGCGGGCGCCAACTGGATGGGCCTGTGCCCGTTCCATCAGGAGAAAACCCCTTCGTTCGCGGTTCATCCGGTCAAGCAGATCTTCCACTGTTTCGGCTGCGGCGTGGGAGGCGACGTCTTCAAGTTCGTGATGCTCATCGAGAATTTGACGTTTCCGGAGGCGCTCCGCCAGGTGGCGGAAAAGGTTGGCGTGACGATTCGGGAGGCCGGGGGCTCGGAGGCTTCCGATGCCAACGCCCGCTTGCGCGCGGCGCTTTACAAAATCCACGAGGTCGCGGAGAAGTTTTTCGCCTCGCAGCTTGGCGCCACGGCGGAGGGCCGCGCGGCGCGCGGCTATCTCGAGGACCGAGGCTTGACGGGGGAAGTCATCGCGCGATTCCATTTGGGCTACGCGCCTTCGGACGGCCAAGCCCTCGCGCGGCTGCTCCGGAGCGGTGGGTTCGAGTCGGACCTCTTGGAGCGAAGCGGGCTGGTTGTTCCGGACCCCGAAGGCAAGCGGCCCTACGACCGTTTTCGCCGCCGCGTGATGTTCCCCATCGCCAACGAGCGCGGCAAAGTGGTGGCGTTTGGCGGGCGGGCTCTCGGCGAGGACATGCCCAAGTACATGAATTCTCCGGAAACGCCGATTTATACCAAGGGGCGCGTGCTTTACCACCTTCACGAAGCGGCCACTACGATTCGCAAGCTCGACTACGCGATCCTGGTCGAAGGGTACATGGATTGCATCACGGTGGCCGCCTCCGGCTTCGAAAACGTCGTGGCTTCCTGTGGCACGAGCCTTACCAGCGGGCAAACGCGCCTCCTCGGACGCTCCACGCACCGAGCCGTGGTCAACTACGACCCCGACTCTGCAGGAGTCGCCGCCACGGAACGCTCGCTCGTCTTGTTACTCGAAGAGGGATTTGAGGTGAAAGTCCTCACGCTCGCGGGCGGGCTCGACCCGGACTCGTTCATCCGCCAGAAGGGCGGCGCCGCCTACCGCGAGCGCCTGGCCGCCGCCCCCACGTATCTCGATTACTTGACCGAGCGGACGGTCTCCGAGCACGATGTGGCGCGGCCGGAAGGAAAGGTCGCCGCAGCGAACGCGATACTGCCCTACCTCGCCCGGGTGCCCAACCCCATGCTGCGCGCAGAGCTGGCGCATCGGCTGGCCGACCGCCTGCGTTTAGACAATCGGCTACTTGTGGAAGAGCTCAAGCATGTGGCTGCCCAGGGCAGGAAAGAGCTGGCGGTTCCTTCCGACCGCCTAGCTGCCCCGGCCAGCCCCGCAGAAAAGCAGCTACTGCGAGCGTTCTTGGGTAGCCATGAACTTGCCGATGAGTTCTTGCCGGACCTTGTCCGCGGCGCCGATGTCCAGGGCCTTCCAACGGAAGGCATCTTCAAGCAGCTCTTGGCGGTGCGTGAGCAGGGCGGTGAACTGGACGTCACTCGGCTCGAAGATAGCCTGGGCGCAGAAGAAAAACACTTGGCCTATGAGGCCGCACTTAACACGGGGGAGCCGCCCGATCGGAATCAGGTCCAAGCCTGCCTCAACGCGCTTCGGCGCAAACGCCTGGAACGTGAGAGAGCCGGCGTCCGTTCGGCCATGGAGGCGGCGGAGCGGGAAAAGGACAAGGCAAGGCTGACGGAATTGCAGAGATCTAAACTCCAGTTGGACCGCGACTTACAGGCCTTGGGCAGAGGATGATGTTGCGCTACCTTTTTGGTGCGTCGGCAGGCGCTCACGGGACGGCTGCCAGGGGCCCGAAGCACGCGGAGGTCGCTTTTTCCGACCATGAAATTGCACTCTATATATAGGGGGAGTTTTTTGGCGAATTAGCCCCCGGCGAGTCACAGAAGGATTTGAATGCGTATTCGCAGGGCGATTTACTCTTAGAATAAGGAACACTTCGCGGCGTTTCGACATCTAAGTATTAGGAGCCGCTTGGATTACCGGGTTTCCTTGACCTTGGTTCAAATTCGGGAAGGCAGACAGTCCGCTGAAGGGCGTCGCTTCTGGTTTTGTTCCCCGGGGTTCAATGGAGCCTCCTGAGGAGGCGTGAGCTTTGGCCTTCGATGACAAGTACGACCAAGTCAGTAAGCTGATTACTCTCGGCAAGGAGAAAGGTTATCTCCTCTACGAGGAGGTGAACAACCTTTTGCCTTCCGACGTCCGCTCGCCCGAAGACTTGGACGACCTGCTGGTGATGTTCGACAACGCGGGCATCGAAGTGCTGGAGTCACCGCGGCCGAAAGGCGCCGAAAAGATCGCCTTCGATAAGCAAGAGGAAGGGAAAGGGGAAGAAGAACTGGACCTCGACCTGACGCCTGGGACGCTCGACAAGACCCACGACCCGGTGCGCATGTACCTGCGCGAGATGGGGACGGTGCCCCTGCTGACGCGCGAAGGCGAGGTGGAGATTGCCAAGCGCATCGAGCGCGGCCAGTTGCACGTGCTGAAGGCGCTGTCGCGGTCTCCGATCGTCACCCAGGAGATGTTCGCCTTGAGGGAGGCTCTGGGCTCCGGGAGCCGTTCGATCAAAGAAGTCGTAGTCTTCAACGACGATGAGTTGACGGAGGACAAGGTCGCCGAGCGGCTGGCGGACACTATTTCCGCCGTGGACGAAATCGAGCGGCTGAACAAAAAGCTCGGCCAACTGATGGCCAAGCGTGATTCCATCCCCCGCAGCAAGCGGCCGCGCGACTTCCGCCGTTACAGCATGGCCGTCGCGCGGCACCACATCATCATTTCGCAGATGATCCGCTCCGTCGAATTCACGCACCTCGAACGGAAGCGGCTGATCGAAAAGACAAGGAACCTGGTCGAAACCGTTCGCCCGCTCGAGCGTGAGGTATCCCGGCTCGACAAGCGCCTGGAAGGCGCGCGGGGCGACGCCGCGAAGGAGATCCGCAAGGAGTTCCGGCAAAACCGCGACCGGCTGGCGCAAATCGAGGCCGAGTCGCAGGCCAGCGTCCCGGACATCAAACGGACCTACCAGACCATCGTCACCGGGGAGCGCGAAGCCGACGCCGCCAAGCGCGAACTGATCGAAGCGAATTTGCGCCTCGTCGTCTCCATCGCCAAGAAATACACCAACCGCGGGCTGCAGTTCCTCGACCTC
>QHZN01000211.1 GCA_003225365.1 Acidobacteriota bacterium | reverse complement strand
TTCGGTCTCCAGCCCTGAAAAAACGCCAGGTCAATCCAGAGCATGGCGAGGGGCTCGAGCAGGCGCGCGTTGCGCAAGGGGCCGACGTCGACAGGGTTAAGTTCCGCATCGGCGACGAGCCCATTGACCGCCGACTTCGCCGCCGCGTCGTCGCCGCAATAGAAGCCGTCGGCGCGCTGGCCGGCAAAGTCGGCGTTCCCGAAATTCGCCGCGCCAATATAATTGAACGCCTTGACGACGCGCGCGCCACGCGCCCAGCCGGCGACCATCTCCCCCGCAGAAATGCTGTGGCCAATGGTTAGAGATTTGAAGTCCGCCGAGAGCGGGTTCGTCGAGTCAATCAAAACCTTTCCGGTCAAGCTCCCCGAGGAGCGAATCGCATCTTCGGCTGCTGGCCAGGGGACGGCGAGAGCCACGACTTCGCCGAAAGCCGCAGCCTCGGCGTTCGTTCCGGCCCGAGCTTTCCCGCCGAGTTCGGCCAAGGCCTTGGATACGCGCTCGCTCTTTGGATTCGAGACTCCGAACATCACTTGATGGGCTTTGGCGGCCCACGCTCGCGCCAGGGCCGCTCCCACATTGCCCGCCCCGAGAATTCCGATTTTCATCTTGCTCCCCCTTTTCCAGTTTATTATTCGATGTTCGTTTGGGTTTGTTGAATCATCCAGTTTAAATGCGCAAATCTGGTATAGCCGCAGACTTAGAAAACAACTCTGCGCTTCCTTGGATGACGATGAGCCGTTTGCGGATTCCGAGTGTCAGGGGGGTTGGCTTAGGTGGGAATCGTGGATGCCCGGAAAGGCGACTGTCCGCCAAGGGCGGCGGGTAGTGTCTCAGTTTG
>QHZN01000282.1 GCA_003225365.1 Acidobacteriota bacterium | reverse complement strand
CGCGACAAACGCTCGACGGGGAACAGAGGAAATTTCAGCTTGGACAGTCCGATGTGTTCCGAGTCGTGCTCGCGCAGCGGGACTTGTTTGATGCCGAGGAGAATGCCGTCACCGCGAGCTCCGGTTACGCGCAGGCTCTCGTTCAAGTCGAACTTGCCACTGGAACAATCCTGACCAAGTATCATATTGAAATCGGTGACGCCCGATCCAAGGGTTCGTCCGGAAACGTAATCGCCCGCTCTGCGCCCGTGGGCCAGTAAACGGTGGGGGCGTCAGGATGCGCGACCGAAGCAGTCTAAGATACTCTCTAAGAACTCAAACCGGGCCTTCCTTCAGCCTTTACGTTTTAACCTTGACGCAGCCCCGCTTCCGGATTTCGGTCAAAAAATATTTCTGACCGTGTGCGCATTCTGGCTTAAAATAAATGCCCCCGCTTCCAACTCCGGGCATAGGATGGGAGGGGAGAACGGAGATCAACATGGCAGGAAAAGTGAACGCTGTTCGAGAAGGGACACACACGGTCACGGCGCATTTGATCGTGCGGGGCGGCAAAAAGGCCGTGGAGTTTTATAAGAAGGCGTTTGGCGCGGAAGTCAAAGGAATCCACGAAACGCCCGATGGCAAGGTGATGCACGCCGAGCTGAAGGTGGGCGACTCCACCATTATGCTGGCCGACGAATTCCCGGGCATGGGAACCGGCGCATCGCCCCAGGCGCTCGGCGGAACCTCCATTATCTTGAACATTTACCGCGAAAACGTGGACCAGCTCTTCAATCAAGCCGTCGCTGCCGGCGCCACGGTGGCCATGCCGCTCGGCAATCAGTTTTGGGGTGATCGTTACGGGCAAGTGAAAGACCCGTTCGGGCACGTTTGGGCGCTGGGCCAGCACGTGGAGGACGTTGCTCCTCCCGAGATGGAGCGCCGCGCGCGCGAGGCTTTTGCCAAGATGGCCAAGTCGGCCGGCAAAACTTAGTTCATCTGCGCTGAGTCGTAGGGGCGATTCATGAATCGCCCCTACGTTTCAAGCGCCTGCTTGCAGTATGCGAAGCATTTCTTGACCTCGGCGACGGTATCGAGGCCTTTTTTTTCTTTCCCATATTCGTATTCGATATTGGCGGGAATCTTCCACTGATTGTCGCGGAGCACGCGGAGGACCGCGGCGATGGGCGTATCGCCCTGGCCGAAGGGCAGATTCGCCCCGTGGTTTTTCTTGCGGTCTTTGATGTGTAGGGTCACGATTTTGTCGTGGTGCTCGCGAATGTAAGCCACGGCGTCGCCGCCCGCGGCCGTGAAGTGGCCGATATCGAGGTTGACGCCGATGTAGGGCGAGGCGCCATCCATCGCGCGCGCAAAAGTTTCGGCGGTCGAGAACTCGTCGGTGTTGCGCGTGTTGTCGTGGCCGTGGAAACCCACCATGATTTTGTATTTTTGCGCATAGGTGTCCACCTTGCGCGCGATGCTGACCTGCGAGGAGGCGGTGATGTATTTAACGCCCATCGCCTCCGCCATCTGGAAGCCGCGCTCGATTTCCGCGTCCGACATGAATTTATTGAAGCTGTAATTGTAGGCGTAAAGCAGCACGCCCGCGTCGTCGAACTTCTTGCGGACCGCTTCAAAGAAGGCGAGTGGCGTGTTCAGCCGCCACTCGCGCACCTTCGCGAACTCGCCGCGCCGCAAGTTGCCGCGCGGCTCGAGGTGCCCCTGGTAGAGTTCGCATTCGCCGAGCCCGCATTCGACGAGAGCCTGGATGGCCTCGTCCAAGCCGCGGTCGCGGAAGGAATAGCTCTGCGCGCCCAGCTGGACGCCGCGCACCACCGAATCAATCATCGGCGACGCTGCCTCGGACGCCGGAGCCTCTCCCGCGAAGGCTGCCCGGCTCCCCGCCGCCAACGCTCCCGCCGCTCCCGCCAAAATCCATCTCCCCGCTACCCGCCGCGAAATCGTCGCCAAGGTCCGCTCCTGTGACAAGCCTTTGAAGCGCGGCCAGTATAGTGGCCCGCTCGCAAGCGGGCAAGCACAGTTCGCGGCTTCGTATGCGTGTGAGATTATGGCTGCGCGCGAGACTATTATAAAATGGCCGGTCGTCTCCGCCGACCTGCCCGCCGCAGGCAGGAAGGACTTATGCCCTTTGAACTGTCACAACTCGAAAAGCTCGACGAAGTGCGCTGGTTGATTCCTCGCGGCACGAAAGAAGGCATGCTGACCGACGCCTTGATCTATGCCGACGAGCGGCTGATGCGGGACCTCATCAAGGACCAATCACTCGAGCAGGCGGCGAACGTGGCCATGCTGCCCGGAATTGTCGGCCGCTCGCTCGCCATGCCGGACATCCACCAGGGCTACGGCTTCCCGATCGGCGGCGTGGCCGCGACTTTACCCGACGAAGGCGGCGTGGTCTCTCCGGGCGGCGTGGGATTCGACATCAACTGCGGCGTGCGCCTGCTCGCGAGCGCCTTGACCGCTGAGGAAGTCCGCCCCAAATCGCGCGAACTCGTCAACCAATTATTCCGCGATATCCCAACGGGTGCAGGCCGCAAGGGCAACATCCGGCTCTCGCACCAGGAGCTCGACAAAGTGCTCGCCGAAGGCGCCGCCTGGATGGTGGCGCACGGCTACGGGGATATGGAGGACCTCCAGACGATGGAGGAAAACGGGTGCCTCGAGGGCGCCGACCCGGCGGCCGTGAGCGACCGTGCAAAGACCCGGGGGTTGCCGCAAGCGGGAACCCTCGGCTCCGGCAATCACTTCCTCGAAGTCCAATACGTCGAGCGGATCTTCGACCCCGGGGTCGCCGAAGGGCTGGGGCTTTACCAAAACGAAATCGTGGTGCTCATCCACTCGGGCTCGCGCGGGCTCGGCCACCAAGTCTGCACCGATTACCTGCGCGACATGGATGAGGGCATGCAGCGCTATGCAATCGCGCTGCCGGACCGGCAACTGGCGTCGGTGCCCGCGCACTCGCGCGAAGGCCAGGCTTACCTCGCCGCCATGCGCGCCGCCGCAAATTTTGCCTGGGCGAACCGCCAGGGCATCACGCATTTTACGCGCGGAGCTTTCAAACGCATTTTCGGGGAGAAGACCGAACTGCGGGTCGTCTACGACGTTTGTCACAACATCGCGAAGCTCGAGCGGCACCAAGTCGAGGGCCGCGACCGGAAAGTGCTCGTCCACCGCAAGGGCGCCACGCGAGCCTTCCCCGTCGGCCGGCCCGAAGTCCCCGATGCTTACAAGAAACTCGGCCAGCCGGTCCTGATCCCGGGCTCGATGGGGACGTCGTCATACGTGCTGGTGGGTGCGGCGGGCTCGCTCAAAGAGAGCTTTGGCACCACTTGCCACGGCGCGGGGCGCGTCATGAGCCGCACGGCGGCTAAAAAATCGGCTTTCGCCCAAAACGCCCGCGAGCGGCTCGAGGAGCAGGGCATCGTCGTCCGCTCCGAATCGCGCGACGGAATCACGGAAGAAATCCCCGAAGCTTATAAAGACGTGGACAACGTCGTCGAGGTGGTCGAGCGCGCGGGCCTCTCGCGCCGCGTGGCCCGACTCAAACCCTTGGGCGTCATCAAGGGCTGAAAGCCGAGGTGCGAGGAATCCCGCAGACTATTCGGCCGACGACCCGCACCGTCGCACTTCCCTTGACCAAGGCTCGAAACGGTAGTATGCTCATACACATGAGCATATTGAAGGAGATCCCATGCCCGTAACGCGACGCACGCAGCTCTTGATGGACCCGAAGGAGTATCGGTGCCTTCGGGCGCTCGCGCGCCGGAAGAAGACGACGGTCGCCGAGCTCATCCGCTCGGCTGTCCGAGCGACTTATCTCGAAGCCGAGCCCGACCGCAAGGCCATTGTGGAGTCTATCCTCGCCATGAAGCTGCCGACCATCGAATGGAAGCGGGCGAAGAAGGAAATTGAGGCAGCACGTGCGGGCATTCCTTGACACGAACGTTTTTCTATACGCCGTCGGCGGGCATCATCCGGAGCGGGAAGCATGTCGCAACCTCTTGCTGCGCATCGAGGAAGGATCCCTTGATGTGACGACGAGCGTGGAAGTGGTTCAAGAACTCCTCTTCGTGCTCACCAGGAGGCGGCGACGCCGGGAGGCCCTGAAGCTGGCCAACGAAGTGACTTCGCTCTTCCCCAACCTCCTCCCCGTCACACGTGA
The DNA here is from genome assembly GCA_003225365.1 of Acidobacteriota bacterium. Lineage (GTDB taxonomy): Bacteria > Acidobacteriota > Terriglobia > UBA7540 > UBA7540 > Gp13-AA74. The sequence goes on along the minus strand of QHZN01000282.1, from coordinate 2,821 downwards.
AGACATGATGATAACGCTCGACCTGCTCCAGCGGTATCAGCACCTCACAGCGCGGGACGCCATTCACGTCGCGACGATGCTGCGAAACAGGATCGCCACGATCATCAGCGTGGACGCGGATTTCGACCAAGTCCGCGAAATCCACCGGGTAGCTCCAGGCTCGGCATGAACCCGCGTCACGCCGCACCGTGCATTTGTTGGGCGAGGTAGTTCGCCAAGCCGAGTTCCTTGATCATGCTCAGCTGGCTTTCGAGGAAGTCCACGTGTTCTTCCTCGTCTTTGAGGAGCACTTCCAGGAGGTCGGCGGAGGCATTGTCACCCGCTTTCCGCGCCGTGGCGATGTATTGGTTGTATTCGGCGACTGCGGTTTTTTCCAGGTGCAGGTCGTTTTGAAGCTGCTCCTCGACGCTTTTGCCGACTTTGATTTTCGGCATATCGTTCATGTTCGGCAAACCTTCGAGGAACAGGATGCGCTCGATGAGCACCTCCGCGTGCTTCATTTCGCCGATGGCCTGCTTCTTGATTTCCGCATAGAGGCGCTTGTAACCCCAATTGCTTTGCATCTCGGCGTGGAGAAAATACTGGTTGATGGCCTGCAACTCTTCCGCCAGAGCCTTTTGAAGAATTTCGAGCACTTCGGGCTTGCCCTTCATCGTCGGTGTCTCCTTTGTCGGCGGCTGGTCTAGATATAAACGGGATTCAAGGGCCCTCGGGCGGAAGCGAATTCCGAAGCCCTGTTAGCGCCGCACGCCGAGGTCCTGCCGTGCCTCTTTCTCGCGAAGGTGTTCGATCAGATGGCGGACGCCCGAGGCGAGCTCAACGATTTCGCCCCGCCCCTCGACGTTGATCTCAACATCGTAGTCGCCCTCGAGCGCGTGGTCAATCGCCTCTCGGAGGTCCACCAGCGGTTTGACGACCGCGCGTGGAAGAATGAAGCTAATCCAAACGCTCACCAGCAGCGTCAACCCTGAAACAATCAGGAGGACGATTTCGGCGCGGCGCACGAGTTGGCGTGCCTCCTGGTGCTCCCGTTGAACGCGCTCCCAACTCCGGTCGTGGAGGGCGGCCGAGAGCTGTAGGACTTGCTTGCTGGCCGATTCCAAGTCGAAGGCGATTTGGCGGAACGCTGGATCCTGGGCCACCAGGCGCTGGGTGATTTCCAGGTCAAACGAGTTGAGGCGGTCGCCAAGATCCTCCATCAACTGCGCCGGCGGGTGGTTTTTCGCGTGCTTCACAATGTCGTTCAAGTCTTTCTCGTACGCGCGAACGACTTCTTGAACCTGTTCAACCGAGCCGGGCTCGGGCTGCCCCATGCGGGCGACCGCTTCATCCAAGCTCTGGCGGTAGAGCTTGGCCTGGTCGCGGATAATTTGGATAGTGGCGCGCTCCTCGAGCTGCTGATTGGCGCAGACAATCAGCAACTGGTCAATCTTGGCCATGGCGTCGCGGTTTTGCTGGAGATACTTGGGGTCGCGGAGGAGGAAGTAATTGCTTTGCGCCATGAGGGCTTCCTGCATTTCGGTCGAAACCTGTCCCGCTTCGGTGGCCACGGGCGCGTCCACGTTCACGATGCGGTCCACAATGGCGCGCATCGGAAACGTCAGGTAATAAATCGGGAGCAAAATGACGGGAACGAGGATCAGCCGGACAATGCCCAGGCTGGAGGCCACGCGCCGACGGAGCGAGGTCCCGCGCGCGAACACTCGAAACGGCTTTCGGACTCGCCATCTCATCGTCGAGAGTTTCCCTCGCCCGGCTCTCGCCAACACTTCAAGGGTCTCCGAACAAACCTGGTAGGCGGAATTCTAACCCAAAATGGCCGCCGCGAACGAAATACTTTCCGCCCCGGGCGCCGCTTGCTGGCCAGGAGACTCGCCTTTACTCCGCTCGCAGGGACTCAACGGGGTTCACCGCTGCGGCGCGGCGAGCGGGTAGGTAGCTCGCGAGCGCGCCCGTCGCGATAAGTCCGAGCGACACCGCTCCGAAGGTCACGGGATCGATGGCTCTCACACCGAATAGCAAGGACGACATCAGGCGTGTCAGCGCCGGCGCTACACCCAGTCCGCAAGCAACACCCACGCCGGTCAGCCCCAACGCGTGGCGCACAAACATTCCCGTCAGTTCCTGCTGCTGGGCGCCGAGCGCCATGCGAATGCCGATCTCCCGCCTGCGCTGTGAAACCGAATACGCGATCACGCCGTAGAGGCCCACAATGCCGAGCAGCAACGCCATGCCCCCGGCGACCGCCAGCATGACCAGCGTGAACGAAGTCCGTGCCATGGATTTTCTGTAAAAATAGTCCAGCGTGTGGACATCCGCCAGTGGAAGGTTGGGATCCACCGACCACACTGCCTGTCGAACCTCATTCATCAGGCTCTCGGAGCCCGTGCGCGGGCTGCGGATGGAGAAGGCCACATTGCGGCGCACATCAATATCGGTGCTTTCGAAACGCGCTGCCAGGATGGGCCAATACACCGAACTGGGCGCTTCCTTATCCATGCCATCGTCCTGGATGTTCCCTACAACGCCAACGACCTCGCGCCAGTCGTCTTTCGTGCTGACGCGGATTTGCTTGCCGAGCGCGCTCGTGGGGTCGTGCCAGTACTCGCGCGCGAGTTTTTCGGAGACCATAGCCACCGGAACCTTATTGTAGATGTCGCTCCAGGTGAGATCACGGCCCGCGACGAGCGGCGTGCCAAGAGTTTTGAAAAAGCCCGGCGCGATGAACTTAAACCGGCGAAGCGGAAGGTCACCTGGAGAGTAGGCGCGGTCCTTTGCGAAGACCGGATCGATCGAATTATTTCCATCCATGGGGACACTC